>JBAYHM010000150.1:0-10853 GCA_041666155.1 Treponemataceae bacterium | reverse complement strand
GTCGCGTCCACCTCGTTGGCCATCGCCAGCTCGATGACTTTCTTCACGGCGTCGAAGGCGGCTTTGCCGCACATCGCCGAAACCTTTCCGTGCACAAGCTTAGAGACATCTACGTCTTTGAGGTCCACCACATCGATGGTGCCGTATTCGAATTTGGCCTGGGATACTTTCTGTATCGCGTTGATCTTGAAATTCTGTTTGGCGATCTTTACCGCCTGCTCCATCACCGAGGCGTCCCCGGTAACTAAGGGGCGGCACTTCTCATACACTTTTTTATCGGCCAAGGCCTTCACCGCGATTTCAGGACCGACGCCCGCGGGATCTCCCATCGAAATACCGATAACCGGCAGTTTATCGCTCATGTTGTTTACTCCTTCCCTTTTTGGGCGCCCGTCGCGCCGGTTTTCTGTTCTTGCTTTGATTTCAGTTTTCCCGCGGCCATTCCCGCCGCGGTGATCATGGCGGTCGCCATGCTTCCCGCGTCGGCGCTGCCTTTCCCCGCCAAGTCGAAAGCCGTCCCGTGGTCAACGGAACAGCGGATGACCGGCGAACCGAGCGTGACGTTGATGCCGGAAATAGTCGGCCCGTCGGTGTCGCATTCGCAATAACGGAAACCCACCATCTTGAGGGGAATGTGCCCTTGGTCGTGGTACATCGCGATGACCGCGTCGAACGCGCCGCCCGCGGCCCGGCTGAACACGGAATCCGGAGGAAAGGGCCCTACGGCTCCCAAGGAAGCGGTCTCCGCGACGGCCGGCACGAGTTCTTCAATATCCTCGCGACCGAACATGCCGTTCTCGCCCGCATGCGGATTGAGTCCGGCCACCGCGATGCGCGGCTTCTCAATCCCCATCCCCGTCAGCGCCTCATACACGAGCTTGATGACGGTGACCACGCGGTCTTTCTTCACCGCCTTGATCGCGTTGAAAAGCGATACGTGCGTAGAAACGTGCGCCACGCGGAACTTGCCTTCCATCAGAAGCATCGCGTACTCGGTCGTTTTCGTGAAATGCGCGTAGATCTCGGTATGGCCGGGGAACTTGTGCCCCGCCATACCCATCGCTTCCTTGTTGAGCGGCGCGGTGGCGGTCGCGTCGATGAGACCCGCTAGAGCGTCCGCGATCGCACGGCGTATCGATTCAAACGCCAGATCACCGCACACCGCGGATAGCTCGCCGAGCTTGCACTCATCAAGCGAAACCGACCGGCAGCGGATCACGTCGAGGACGCCGTCCTTGAACGTGCAATCATCCGGCCCGCTCGCTTCCCGGATGACGCCCTTCCAACCGACAAAGTCCGCGGCGCGCGCCATAATCTCCGGCGCGCCGTAGACGACATAATTTGCCGCCGCGCGAACGTCCTCGCGCTTCAGAGCCATCAGGATGATTTCCGGGCCGATGCCCGCGGCGTCGCCCATGGTGACGCCGACAATCGGTTTTTTCGCCATAACCTACCTCACGCTTTCATAGATCGCACGAATGTCTTCCTTGCTCAGGTCGATCGGATTGTTGTCCAATAGACGTCGAACGCCGTACGCCGCTTCCGTCAAATCGCCGAGGGCGGTTGTCGGCACGTTGAGCGCCGAAAGGCTCGTCGGAATCTGGAGCTCGGTCACCAGCGCGCGCAGCTTGTCCACCAGCGCGCGGGCGTCCGCTTTGTCGTTCCCCGTGCGCGGGAAACCCATCGCTTCGGCGGCCAGAGCCAAACGCGGAGCGATCTTATCCTTCTGGAAGTCCATGACCGGCACCAAAAGCGCGGCGTTCGCCACGCCGTGGGGGATGCGGAACGTGCCGCCCAGCGGGTACGAAAGCGCGTGAATTGCGGTTGTGCCGGAAGCAGCGATGCAGACGCCGCCGTAGTAAGCCGCCAGCATGGCAGCCGAACGCGCCTCGATATCAGACCCGTTCTTATAGGCTTTCGGAAGCGCGGTGATGAGCAGTTTCATGCCTTCGCGCGCGTACATGTCGCTGTAGGGGTTCGCTTTCTTACCGATGAAGCATTCGAGCAGATGGCAGAACGCGTCGACGCCGGTGGACGCCGTGAGCTTCGGCGGCAGGCCGACGGAAAGCTCCGGGTCGAGCACGACGCGGTCCGGCACGAAGTACGGACTCACGATGCCGACTTTCAGGTTCTTGGCGGGGAAAAGCACGATGGCGTTGGGTGTGGCTTCGGCACCGGTGCCCGCGGTGGTCGGAACCATCACGCAGGGGATGCCCTTGCCGGGAACTCCGCTGTCCGCGAGCCGCGCCGTCGTCCAGTCGTTGCCGGCCAGGACCGACAGAATCTTAGCCGCGTCGATGACCGACCCGCCGCCGATAGCGACGATCGCGTTTGTCTTGGAGGAGCGGATCGACGCGACGATGCCGTCCAAATCGCCGTCGGTGGGCTCGGCGGGAACGGTGTCCACGACAGTCGCCTTGAAACCGGCCGCGGTTAAGTCGGCGGCGACGCGAGCGGGAGTCCCCGTTCCCGCGATGCCCTTGTCGGTCAGTACGAGAACGGAAGCGCCGGCGCTCGCCAGATCTTTGACGATTTCAGGGATGACCTTTACGGCACCGACGCCGAAACGGGCGCGTGCGGAGGAAGTAACTGAAAAAGGAATCATGTTTTTTTCTCCTTACTGTAAACCGGTACGGTAGAGACCATCGCCAGACTCTTTGCCATGGCATCCTGATCACCGAAACCGCCGGACTTGGAAACGAAGTACATCCGCCGTTCAAGCGATGCGGAACGGAAGAAACCGAAAGGAAGACCCGGAAGTATTTCGGAAATAAAATCGATGCTTTCGGCGCCGAGGGCCGCCGCGATCCGCGCGGCCGTGTCTCCGCCCGACGCAAAGAGAAAGCGTATTTTCCTGACCCGCGCGGCTTCCAATGTGAGTTCCCCGAGGAAGCGCGAGATGAGGACTCCGGCGTTCTTATCGGATAGGTCGGCCGCCCCCGGCGTAAAAGAGCCGCTGGTCCTGATGAGAAGCGCGTGCCGCTTTGATGCCGCACGGATCAGGCTGAGGAGCCGTCGTTTTTCTTCGGCCGGATTCGCGAGTACGGCGGCGGAAAGCACCACGATTTCAACGGCGCCGGCTTTCCGGACAAGCCGGTCGCATTGCGCGGCGCTCGTCGGCGTCACCGATCCGATGACGAATAATGCGCGGCCTTGCGGGAAGCGCGGAAGAGCGGGTTTCACGGCATCGTCTTTTTTGGCGAGCGCTTCAGCCAGACCCGATGAACCGACGAACAAAAGGCCGTCGAGCGACGAGAGCGACGCGACCGATCTTAGGTCCTCCATCGTCTCCGCGTCGGCGACGAACAGCCGCGTGCCGAGCGCAAGCTGTTCATTGATCTTAGCCAGCAATTTTTCTTTTCCGGACCGCACCAATTCAAGCGGCAATTCGTGTACCGCGCCGGGAAAACGACGTTCCATAAGCTTGGAAACCCTCGCCTCGGTTACCGGCGTAAAGGGGTCGCGCGCTACGGAACTGTTTGCTAAAGGTTCTCCCGCCACATAGCAGAGGCCGTTCACGACCGTCCGCTGGTTCCGGGGGGCTGAAGGCGCCACCACCGCGAATCGATAGGAAGCCGCGTCCATAACCGCCGCGATCTCGTCAGCGGGATTTCCGCGCAGAGTGGAATCGATTTTCTTAAAAAAGGTACGTGATCCGGCAGCATATAATTCGTGGGTCGCTGCCGCGACTCGGTCGTACGCCGCGTTTGGAGATAGGAAACGGGTATCCGTATCGACGACGATTGCCGCCAACGACCTGCCGCGATTTCCGTTTCCGCTCGGTTTCAAAATCAAACGGACTCTTTTGCCCGACGATCCGAACTGAACGGCAGAATCTCCCGCGCCGGTAAAATCGTCGGCTATTATTACCCAATTGCTTTTCATGCTGACTAAGAAAACAGCAAAAAACATGCCAAGATATCAAAATAGATGTTTATAAAACCGAATTGCGCTCTTCTCGATAGTTTTCCAGCAAACAGAGCATGGCGCATAAAACATCAAACCAAAAACCAACAATACCCGCTTGTTTCCAAGACAAGAATAATGCGTCAAAGGAAAATCAATCGCCCGAATGGTTATTTTTTCACCAGGATGGTGATTTATACACCGGTCATCATTTTTCCCAAAGAGCTCCTTTCGCCGTATCCGGGGACAATCCCGCGTACAGACCGAGTATGCCTTTTCGTTTCTGAATCGGTGGGATCCAGCCTTTTTTACGGACTGAAAGCTCCGCCTTGGACACTTCCAAATCAAGCAACCTTTTTTCCAAGTCGATTGAAATTACGTCTCCGTCACGAACAAATGCCAGCGGTCCGCCTTTAGCGGCCTCGGGGGAGACATGGCCGATGCAGGGTCCTCGTGTCGATCCGGAGAAACGCCCGTCGGTCACGAGCGCCGTCTGAGAAGCGAGACCGCTCCCCGCGAGTATCGCCGTAATAAGCTGCATTTCCCGCATCCCCGGGCCGCCGACCGGTCCTTCGTTTCGGATAACGATCACCGTCCCCGATTTCACAAGGCCATTCTCAACGGCGTCAACCGCCGAATCCATCCCGTCGAATACCGCGGCGGGTCCCTTGAAGCGCCGCATTTCCGCGGGCACCGCCGACGCTTTGACCACAGCGCCTTCAGGAGCCAGACTGCCCCGCAGGATCGTGATCCCGCCCTTGGGGGCATACGGCGCGTCAACCGGCCGTATCAGCTCGCGGTCGGACCACTCGGCGGTCGCGACAGTCTCCGCCAGACTTTTGCCGGTAACGGTCGGCAGATCGAGCGCAAGCAAATCCTTCATTGACTTCAGGACGGCGGGAACGCCGCCCGAACGGTGAAAATCCGTCATGGTTTTTGCGCTTGAAGGATTCACTTTCAAAATAATGGGAGTTTTTTCTCCAAGGTCCTCGAAGGTTTCTATCCCCATGGAAAAACCCGCGGCGGCAGCCATCGCGGGAAGATGCAGGACCGCGTTCGTCGAGCCGCCGATGCCTAGGCACACCTTTACGGCGTTCAGGTAACTGTCCTTTGACAATAGATCGAGGGGTTTTATGTTTTCTCTAACGAGCGAGACAACCCGCTCCCCGGCGGCGACCGCCTCTCTCTGTTTTTCTGAAGAATCCGCGAACATCGTAGCGGAAAGCGGAAACGTCAGACCCATGGCTTCGGCTACGCAATTCATGGTATTCGCCGTGCCGAGCATCGAACAGCTGCCGAGCGAGGGACAAGCCGCCTGTTCAACAGCCGCCAAATCTTCCTCGGACATCTTTCCTGCCTGACACCTTCCAATGCATTCACGCATCAAGGAGGTTGTGATTTTTTCCCCTTTGAATTCGCCGTCCCGCATGACACCCACGGCGACGGCGATGGACGGTATGTTCACCCGTGCCATCGCCATAAGCATCCCAGGGGTGATTTTGTCGCAGCTCAAGAGGAATACGGCACCGTCAAAGCGATGAGCCTCCAGCATGATCTCAACGGAATACGCGATAATTTCCCGACTGGGCAACGAGTAGTACATTCCCTCATTTCCCTGCGCTATCCCGTCGCAGACGCCGATCGTATTGAACTCAAAAGGGATACCGCCGCCTTGTCGGATGCCCTGCTTGACCGATGCGGCCAAATCGCGCAAAGGCAAACACCCGGGGACGATTTCATTAAAAGAACTGACCACGGCGATAAGCGGCTTTCCAAGTTCTTCGCGCCTGACCCCTACGGAGTACAACAAAGCGCGGTTCGCCGCTCTATCCATGCCGGTCGTGATTTCTTCGCTTCTGAGACCGCCCCTGCGCGTCATAAAATGTTACCGTCTTTGTCGAACGGCAATTCCGCCGGCTGGAGGTCCGCGTCAACCTCGAAGTACGGATTCGCCCGGGCTTCTTCTATAAGGTTTTCGCTGATTTCGATTTCCGCCACAGCCACCGTATTCTTGATCCGCGCGAAACGTACTTCTTTCTTATCGAGAATATTGCAGGTCTTGATTGCCGCTTGGATCGCCTGCTTATCATTCTTCAGCACCATCGGTACTTTTACGCTCATCGGTACGGTCGAGGTTAACGCATTCGGGTAGGTATTCTCGAAATCAAATTTTTCGTAGGCCCGCTTTGTCGTGAAATCCAGAATGCCCAGGCCGTTTGCGTTGCCGTGCGAAACGTCGGTGATGTCGAGCACGGCGATGCGCGTTATGGACGGCCCACCCGACGCGAACGGCGTATGGTAACGTCCGACCATGTTCGTGTCGAACCCGGTTCCGCTGATGTCCTTCCCTATTTCGTCGATGACCAACACGTCAAGCTTGTCGAAGTGGAGGCGCGGCGAAAGCCTTTTAGCCTCTTCCTGCAGAGCCGGCTCCAGCGTCATCACTTCTTCCGGAGTCAAAACCGCGATCTTAGCCGTTTCGTGATACGCATTTTCAAGTGAGGCGACCGCGAAGAGAATCCGCCCCGAATCCAGTACGACTTTCCCGATGGCGGGAATGTTCTCAGCCATCCGTCCGAAACCGAGTTCATGACAGATATCCGCGCCCTTCTGCTTACCTAAACCGATGGTTATCATCTTCATGAGTCCGCTCTCGTAAGCGCCACGGAACGCGACATGCGGCTTGATTCGGTTGATGATTACGATCCCGTCCGCTTCTGAGGCGTACTTGTCGATATTCACGGGAAGCCCGTTCGCGCTCGTGCCGATGATGACGGTTTCCATGGAAGCCTTGATCGGCGCGCCCATAGCCGCTTCGGTGAAGCCCATGCCTTCCAGCATGGACCGTTGGCCTGCCGCGGTCGCGCCTGCGTGGCTTCCCATCGCCGGGATAATAAACGGCTGGGCCCCGGCGGATTTCAATTCTCTGATCAAGGTTCTAACCATGAGCGGCTGGTTGGAGATGCCGCGGGAACCGACGGTGACCGCAATACTCATCCCTCTTTTTATTTTTCCGAGAATCCCTTTCGCGTTAAGCTGACTCACCAACTCCGCCTCGGGATCGGCGACTTTAGGCCTATCGAATTTTTGCCGGATTTTCACAAAGCGCGGTATCGGGATCGGATCCAACAAGGTGTCTATGGTGCTCATGATTCATTCTCCTCAAAGTTCACTGGCGGTTCAGGCGTTTTTCTTTTTCTTCAGCAAGCCGAAAAGCGGGGTTGCTTGAAGAATTGAGATCACAGATATTGCAAGCAGCACCGCCGCGATGGGGTTTTTAAGGAAAATCATCGGACTGCCGTGGCCCATCAATAGAGACTGATAGAGGCTTGTCCCGAGAAGGTTACCCAATATGAGTCCAAGGACCATCGGCGCGGTCGGCATCTTTATTTTTTCCATGAACAAACCGAGCATGCCGAAGCCGAACATCAGGATCACGTCGAAGAAGCTGTTGTTGATCGCGAAGGCTCCGATGACACAGAGAATAATGATTATGGGTGCCAATACTTTATTCCGGATCTTCGTCACAACGATGCTCGCTCTGGTGAACAAGAGGCCGAGAAAGAACATGGCGATATTCGAGAAAAAGACCGCCCAGATGAGCGTATACGTGACCTCGGCGTGTTCGGTCATCAGCGTCGGTCCCGGCATGATGCCGTGTACCATCAAACCTCCCATCAGGATGGCGGTCGCGGAACTACCGGGGATACCAAGGGAAATCGTCGGGATGAGCGCTCCGCCGACCACCGCGTTGTTCGCGGCTTCCGAAGCGGCTACGCCTTCAGGAAGGCCGGTCCCGAATTTTTCCTTATGTTTTGAAAACCGTTTCGCTTCATTATAACCGAACCAGCACGCCGTATCCCCGCCGGTTCCGGGAATAATTCCAACGAAAATTCCGATTAAGGACGAGCGAAGCATTGTCGGCGTGAGGAATTTGAATTCCTTCCAGGTAGGAAGCATTTTATCGGAAAAATTGCTGATCATTTTTGCGTCGTTTTCTTTCTGGAAAATCAGGTTTATCGCCTGCGGTACCGAAAAAAGACCGATCAACGCGACGACGAAAGGAATACCCGAAAAAAGATTGATGTTTCCGAAAGTAAATCGGGGTGTTCCCGTGATGGTGTCCATTCCCACCATCGAAAGCAATAAGCCGAGCATGCCGGAAAGCAAGCCCATCACCACGGACCCCTGGGCCAGCGATCCAATGATGGTGATACCGAGTACCGCTACCGCGAACAACTCGACGGGGCCGAATTGAAGAGCGACGAAGCCGAGAAGAGGCGCCACGAACATCAGCGCGATACTGCTAAGAACGCCGCCAACAAGGGACGCCATGAGGGAAATGCCCAACGCCTTTCCGGCTTTGCCTTGCTGCGCCATAGGATAGCCGTCCAGGACGGTAGCCGCTGCCGCGGGCGTGCCCGGCGTCTTGATGAGAATTGCCGAAATGGAACCGCCGTACATGGCGCCCATGTACAAAGCGGCGAGCATGCTGAGTCCGGATGCCGCCGGAAGCCCAAATGTCAACGGCAATAAAATCGCAATCGCCATCGAAGCGGAAAGCCCCGGCATCGCACCTACAAAAATTCCGATCAAGGTGCCGCCGCAAACCATCAATAGATTAAAGGGTTCAATTAAATGCATAAAACCGAGAAGCAGATTATTAGTAAACATATTGCCCGCCTTTAATCAAAGGATTCCCGATAATATTCCCATCGGGATCGGGAGATGAAGAAAAAGAACAAACAGCAAATACACGAAAATAGTGAAACTGAAAGCCGTCAGTAACGTGGCGGGTAATTTTGCCGATTTAAGGAAAATAAAAGAACAGATGATGAAAGCCGGCGTCATAATGAAGTAACCGACTGGCTGCAATAAAAGAACATACGCGGTAACAAAAAGAGCGAAAAAAATCGGAGTTCGTAAGTCGCTCTTTTCAGCAGCCTTTTCCGAAACCGCGGTTTTGTCCGCTTTTTCTTTTACACTTTTCAGGTGTGACTCAAAAACCATTCCAAGCGATAGGAACACGATGAGACCTGCCAATATTTGCGGCAATTGAGAAGCAGCTTCCGGCAATTTAAGACTTGAGATGAAAAATACAATCGCTGTAGCCAAACACAAGGCCGCGAAGGAAACCGTTAATGCATGTCGACTCATGAGACCTCTCCTTTCTCGGGCGGAACCGGCGCGTTTAGCCCGGTCCCGCCCGCTCCGGCACGTACTATTTCTTCGTGTACTGCGACTTCACTTCATCCCAGATTCCGACGAAAGCGGACTCCTGGCTGCTCAAATATGCTTCATAGTCTTTCCCGAGCTTTATATCGACCGGAAGGGCCCGTTCAGCGGCTGCTTTCGCGAACTCGGGGTTTTTGCCCATTTCAGCGAACGCGGCTATCAATTTGTCTTTAGCAGCTTGCGGAATACCCTTCGGCGCTGAATATCCGCGGGAAGAACCGGAAATGACGTTGAAACCGAGTTCTTTCATCGTCGGCACATCCGGAATGCTGGCATCGCGCTTGTCCGAGAAAATCACGAGCGCCCGGAGCATACCGGCTTTAAGCTGAGGGTAGGTCACTCCAAGATTGTTGAAGCTTGAATCGGTTTTCAGACCCGCAGCGGATTGCCAGGAAGGACCATCGCCGCTGAAAGGGACCATTTGAAATTTCAGGCCTGTCGCCTTTTCCGTTATAAGAGTCGTAAAAAAGTCGTCTCCGCCGACGCCGGAATTGGCCGCCGTGATTTTTCCGGGGTTGGCTTTTACGGCCGCAAAAAATTCTTGCGCGGTTTTATATGGACTGTCCTTTCCGACTACGATAACGCCGGGATCGGTAACGACGTTCGCGATCGGATCCAGTTCTTTAATCGAGTATTTCATTTCCGGGTTCATGATGTAGTTGGTCATCAGCATGGGCGTATTGGTGATACTGATAGTGTACGCGTCTTTCGGTGATTGCTTTGCGAGCTGCGTCCAGGCAATGCCTCCCGTCGCTCCGGGAATGTACTGGTTCACGAAAGTTTTTCCGAGAATTTTTTCAAGGAAAGGCTGTGCCAACTGAGCCAATTGATCGCTGCCGCCGCCCGGCTGAAACCCTTGCAGAACCGTAATCGGCTTAGCGGGGTATACGGCTTCTTCCTTTTTACCGGCGCTCCACGCGCAAACCGTTACCACAGCGACCAAAAGCAATAAAACAATACTCTTCTTCATTTGAACCTCCTTAAGATTCGTAAACAATGAACTGATGCTTTCCATAACCTTCCGCGCGATAGATATTTCCATTCATCCTCCTTTCCCTTCGTTGATGTTTGTTATTTTTTCTTCATCCGCTCGATGCGCTGATGCGCGAACTGCACGGCGTAGTCGATCGCGTTGATCAGGCTCTCTTCCGTGGCCGTCCCTTTTCCCGCCTTGCCGAACGCGGTGCCGTGGTCGACGGAGGTGCGGATGATGGGGAGCCCGAGCGTGATATTTACGCCGCTGACGGAGTTCCACTTCTTCTCCACGTCGTTCCACGTAAAGCCGACGACTTTGAGCGGAATATGTCCCTGATCGTGGTACATGGCCACCGCGATGTCGTACTGGCCGCCGAGCGCCTTGGAGAACAGAGTGTCCGGCGGCACCGGGCCGTCGACGATGATGCCTTCCTTCCGCGCCTGCTCGATCGCCGGCAGAATCTCTTCTGCTTCCTCGCAGCCGAACAGTCCGCCGTCGCCCGCGTGCGGATTGAGCCCCGCCACGCCTACGCGCGGAGCCGCGATTCCGAAATCCTTCATCGTGTTGTTGGCCAGCTTGATAACCTCGTACACGCGTTCTTTCTTTACGTTGTCGCAGGCCTGCCGCAGCGACACGTGCGTGGACACGTGGACGACGCGGAGTTTTCCTTCCGCGAGCATCATCGTGTAATTTTTGGTGTTGGTGAATTCGGCGTATATTTCCGTGTGCCCGGTGT
>JBAYHM010000149.1:0-10857 GCA_041666155.1 Treponemataceae bacterium | reverse complement strand
GTGAGACTCCCCATACCGCCGCAGACGACGCCCGCGGTGATCAGGCTTGAAAGGTCCATACTGAAAATTGACGGCTGGATGAAAGTCGTATAATGGGCGAGCAGCCCGCCCGCCAAACCAGCGAAGCCGGCGCTGATCCCAAGCGATAGGAGCTGGTTTGGCAAGAGCTTGATGCCGATCATCTCGGCGGCGATATGGTCCTGACCGATGGCGATGATCTTACGGCCGTAGGTACTCCGGAGGAAGTTCCGGCACAGCCAGATGGAGAGAACCATAAAAACGGCGACGTTCAACGGCGTGGTCAGTTTCTGGATGCCGGGAAGGCCCCTGGCTCCTTGGGTCAATTCGAAGTTTTCCAGTACAACTTTTACCGCTTCCCCAAAGCCGAGCGTGGCGATGGCGAAGTAGTCCGATCTGAGCCGTGCGCGCAGGGTCGGATAGCCGATGACGAAACTCACGAGAACGGAGAGCACGACACCCGCCCCGAGCGCCGGAATCAACGGCACTTTGAAAAAGTACGTCAGGATCGCGGCGGTGTAGGCGCCGACGGCCATGAAAGCCGCGTGCCCCAAACTGAAAAGGCCCGTAAAGCCGGTAAAAACGGCCAGTCCCATTGCGGCTATTATGTAGATGGCCGCGTTGATGAAAATAGCTTCAGCGTATGCCACGGGAGCGCCTCACAATTTTTCTTCGACGTTGCGTCCGAAGAGTCCGGTCGGCCGAACGATCAGGATAATGACGAGGATACCGAAACTGAAAACGTCGCGGTAGGTGGAAAGGCTCGTGTTCCCGATCGAAGCGATGGAAACGAGCGCCTCAAGCAGTCCGAGCAGAAGGCCGCCGATGATGGCGCCCGGAAGGCTGCCCAGCCCCCCAATCACGGCGCCGATGTAGGCTTTGTTGGTGATCCACCCCATGCTGGGGTATACCATGTACTTGACGCCCATGAAGACGCCCGCCATGCCGCCCAGCCCGCCGGCGATAAAAAAGAGAATCGCCACCAAGACGTCCAGGTTGACGCCGAGCACCGAAACCATCTCCATATCGTGGGACGCGGCGCGGATCGCCATGCCCACCTTAGTTTTAGTCAAAACAAGATGCAGTATCGCGATCGTGATCGCGGAAAAAGCGAAGGCGAAAAGGTCCATCTTGCTGATCGTCAGCTCGCCGAAACTGAGGGTGTCCTGGGCGAAAACGGCCGGCAGGGCGTACAGCTTCGCGCCAATCGTCGCGTACAGAAGGTTCTGCAGACAAATTGAAACGCCCATCGCGCTGATCATGAGATACAAGGAAGGAGCGCGGCGGCGGCGGAGCGTCGAATAGGCGATGCGCTCGTTAAGGAACGCCAGAACGCCGGCCCCAGCGATGGAGATTATCAAGGCCGGAAAGAAAGGGATGGAAAAGAAACCGACCATGACGGCCCACGCGATGTACGCGCCGAGTGTGATGATAGAGCCGTGGGCGAAGTTGGAAAAGTTCAAAACCGAAAAAACGAGCGAATAACCTACCGCCATCAAGGCGTAGACGCTTCCGATGGAGAGGCCGGTGATGATGGTCTGTAAAAGCACGAATAACTCCAATCATCCAAGCGATAATAAAAGAAGCCGGCGAAGGCGCTCTGAAAACGCCTTTTTCTTCGCCGGCTTTAGACCTGATCGAAAAACGCGATCAGTCGGTCGTGACGAACGTTTTCACGTAGATGAATTTCTTGTCCTTGACCTGCTGGATGGTCGCGGGCTTATTGAGCGGATTGTGGGTCGCGGGATCCACGGTCAGTTTTCCGGTCAATACCTGCAAGTCCTTAGTCTCTTCCATCGCCTTCATCAGTTTTTCACCGTCGGTCGTACCAGCGCGCTTGAGCGCGTCGACGATCCAGATAGCGGCATCGTAGGCCATGAGCGGGTTCGGAAGAACCGGGTCCGCGTTGAATCTGGCCTTATATTCCTTGATGAAATCCTGGATGGCCGGATCTTCAAGAGCGGCGATATTCACAAAGTAGGCGCCTTCAATGGCGGGACCGGCCAGGTCGATGAGGTCGGGGCTGGCCCAACCGTCGCCGCCGATCAGGGTGGAGGCGATTTTCAGGTCACGGGCCTGCTTGGCGGCAAGGGCCGCTTCCTTCTGCATCGTCGGGATGAACAGGACGTCCGGCTTGCCGGTCTTGATCTTGCCCAGTTGAGCGCGGAAGTCGAGTTCGCCGGAACGGAAGCCTTCGTTCGCCGTAATCTTTCCGCCGCCCTTGGTAAACGCTTCAATAAAGTATTTACCGAGGAACTGGGAATAATCGTCGCCTACGTCGTAGAGCACCGCGGCGGTTTTGGCCTTCAAGTCCCTGACCGCGAACTGGGCGGCGACTGTCCCCTGGAAAGGATCGATGAAGCAGACCCGGAAGGTATAGGGAACGACTTTGCCGTCGTCGGCCACGGTCACTTTCGGATTTGTCGCCGTGGTTCCGATAACGGGAACTTTGGCCGCGTTGTTGACTTCGCGGATCGCGTTAGCCACGCCGCTCTGAGCCGGGCCGATGATGGCGACGACCTTGTCCTGCTCGATCAGCCGCTTGGCGACATTGACCGATTCAAGTTTATCCGCCCGGTTGTCGTAGGCGATGACTTCGAGTTTTTTGCCGAGCACTCCGCCCGCGGCGTTGAGCTTTTCAACGATCATCAGGAGGGCGTTGGCTTCAGCTTGGCCCCAGGTCGCGTTGGATCCGGTCAGGGCGACGGTGTGACCGATTTTGATGGTCGCTTCTTTAGCGGGGGCCTTTTTTTCGGCCGGTTTGCATCCCACGATAAGCGCGATGGCGACAGCGGTCAGTACGAGAGAGGTAATAACTCTTTTCATGGCACTTCCTTTATAAACCCAAGTTCGCAGAACCTCGATTTCAGCTTGTTATAATATGACGGAAGATGAAGGAACGTCAAACGCGAATTAATTTTTCGGAGGGGGATTGGGCAGAAGAGATAGGTCGATACACTGTGTCATTTCCGTCCGAGACCTCAACGACCAGGCCGATACCGATCACTGCCACGATCATTAAAAGGCACAGGGAGCCGAAAACGAACAGGACCAAGGGGCCTATTGAAAAAAGACGTTCGGAGAACGGAAGGCCGGCGGACAACCTATTGGCGTTTTGGATTGAAACGGTATCCCGGCGGTGTCTGAGAACCGTTATGGACGCGGAGGCCTTTCGGTTCCAGGCTTTGCGGAAGTGGCGGCCATGAGAATCAAAAAGACTGACCGGACGATGCGCCGCCTCAAGGCACCCTTGAGTGAAGGCCGCAAGCGCTTCCGTTTCGCGCGGGAGGGGAAACCGGGAGATCAGGGACAATTTTCGCCTGGTCCGCTCTTTTACCGATTCTGGTTCTTCGTCGATTCTTTTTAAGGATTGGCCGAGGACATAAGTATAACGATCCATTTATCGTTTTATTATCAGTTTATTTTATACATAAGGACAAGAGTGGAGACCGTACTTTCCCCGGGATTTTCTCCCGGGAGAGCGAAAACAGCGCTATTCTTCCACGATTCCGACAAACCTTATCGATAAAGGGATCGCGGTCCTTACGGCGTTCGCGATAGTGAATTCTCGTTTTCTCAAGCAACCGCAAACTAAAAGTTGACAAAGCGCTAAGTCGACGTTCGACGATACCCCGGAAAACATAGTCGGCGCGCGGCCGGCAGGACTGGAAGCCGTTC
The DNA here is from genome assembly GCA_041666155.1 of Treponemataceae bacterium. Lineage (GTDB taxonomy): Bacteria > Spirochaetota > Spirochaetia > Treponematales > Breznakiellaceae > SZUA-426. Next base: position 7,161 of record JBAYHM010000149.1, on the reverse strand, counting down.
ATGTCCGACCGGTCCGGGATATCGAAGCGGCCGTCGAGCGCTGCCTTATTTAAGCCAGCCGCGACAGCGGACGGCGACTGTATGGTAGGTGAGGTTTGAAGCACCCCCGTGTCCGGTCGTATGCCAGGCATAAACGACGCTGCCGGCGGTCAAATTCGGCGCCGTGAATAAGGCGGTGGAATACCCCGTGGTCGACGCGGTGAATTGAATGTCGGGCGCGTCCAGGCTGTCCGCGGAACTGACGATGATGTTGATCGCTCCGTCGGACGTTCCTGGTGGAATAGCGGCCACGTTCACTTCGAAGAGTCCGGCGGTGAAACCGTCGGGTACCGTCCAGCCATCCGGCGCCCTTCCCGCGTAAGCGACATTGAGAAGCTGCTGATACGAATCACTCGGCGTTCCGCGGAATACGTCGGCGAGCAGGGCGTTCACCTCCGCCTTCGTATAATAGAGGCTTGAATCGAAGTCGGCGCCGGAGCCTCCGGAGCTGCCGAACAAGTCGCAGGAATTGGTAAGGAGTAGAGTCCCGCCCGCCCCGATGAAACCCGCCAATACGAAAGCGAACGCCGTTGTGATCTTTCCGTTCTTCATCTGCATTCCTCCATGTTAGAATCTATCCTGATACCTTGCCCTTTTATGGCGGCCGGGCGCATCGTGGAAAACCCGTAGATGAGGATAAGATGAGGCATAAGTGCGTATTTGCGTTGATCTGCCTGTTTTCGTCTTGTACAGGCGCGGTCGTGCACAAAAGGGATTCGCCGCTCGTGGAATATTACTTGAACGCGGAGGCGAACGAGCTCACCGAGACCGCGGTGCGGGGAGCCTTCGCCCGATGGGACGAGGCGACCCATTTCACCTTTTCCTACAAGGGCCGAAACCGGGCCGGCTTGAAAAGGGACAGGAAGAACACGGTTTCCTTCCTTACGGTTTGGCCCGCGGACGTAGCGGGCAAGACGGCCTTTTGCAGGAACTGGTACGACGGGGCGGGATCCATCGTCGAATCCGATATCATCTTCAACATGGAGATAGCGCGTTTTACCACTGCCCAGACGAAGACGCCCGATTCCTATTACATAGAAGGCGTACTCTCTCATGAGATAGGGCACATGATCGGTCTGGATCATTCCGATTCGTCGACAAGCTTGATGAAGCCGTTTTCTTCCATAACGGAATCCTACTTCATAGGCGAAATCGATGAGGAAACCTTAACCCGCTACCGATCGCTATACGGGCGCCTTTGACCCGGAAATATCGTACTTTTCCGCAAGCGCGAACAATTCCATTCGATTATTCGCGCCGGTCTTGTTGAAAATATTAGTCAGATGAGTTTCCACGGTCCGATCGGATATGTTCAGCTTCCGGGCTATTCGGCCGTTGGTCAAACCGGCCAAACAAAGATCGATTATTTCAAGCTCGCGATTGGTGGTTTTGAAAGCGTCGACGAAGTCATGCCGTCCTTTATTTTCCCGCGAAATGATCAGATAACCGTTCACGTCGTTGAAATTATCGCGAAGCCTAGCCATAAAACTATCCGCGTGGATCGGGCCGCCGGCCGCGGCGTATTCGATTTGAATGGATTCGTTTTCCTTATCCGATATTGAGAAGGAATCAAGATGCCGCCGCGTCGATTCCGGTGCCGCGGTAAGCGAGGGAAAATAAATCTCCCGGCGGCCGGGTCCTTCCGGCAACGCCAACCGGGCGCGGGCAAAGGGATTGACATGGAGAGCGACGAAACCCGGATCCAAGAGAAAAACCATCTCCTGAATATTGTCGATGACGGTATCGGCCACCATGGCGGGAGTAGGCTCCAGGAAGTTGAACCGCATCAGGCTGATCCATAACCCAAACACATAAATCCCCATAGTCAAGGGACCCAGCGGCGGCAAAACGTATGACGGAATTCCCGTTAGCACGGTATCGGCGAAACCGCCGATAAGCATGTTGGCAGTAGTGAATATCGTTATGAAAAATGCTTGCTTGCGATGCCGCGCCAGTCCCGTGCGGCGTGCGCGGAGGTGGATTATCGGCATCACGGCGGCCGTGTACGGGAAAATATAGAGGACATACACCCAGAACCAGGGAGATGAATAGGCTGGAGAAAAGCGCCAGTACCCGTTTATAAAAATGAAATCATTGAATAGAGAATGGGAAAAAAACGTCGCTAAGATGATGATCGGGATCGGAAGGTAAAGAAGGAATTCCTTTCGCCGGATACGGGGTCCGTATGTCAAGTTGATGAAGAAATGAAGATTGAGGGCGTAGAACGGCGCGAACCCGAAAGCGGATAGGTGATACCAGAACACGACTTCCCGTTTGTCTCCGCCTGAGACGGAAAGCCCGGCGGTCAGCAGAAACCACGCCAAGCAGCAGCACATAAGGAAAAACAGACAGCGGGTGACACGTCTGGACTTGCCCTGAAGAGCGATGATACCGAGGAATAAGCAATTGACTGAAATGACCACGGCCACGATAAGATAAGCTTTCATGCCTTTGCCATATTCTATCGCACTCGTTCATAAATTAAGCCGTTGGGGCGATTTATCGCGCGTCCAGCCGTTCCGGTGATATACGACAAAGGCTTTGGCGGCAAGGAACAAAGCCGCATGCGGCATCGGCTGATGAAGAAATCTAAACTCCACCATAACTTCCTCCCGTGAGAGCATCGTCGACAAGGGGTTCGCGGTCCACTTCCGTCGCCCCGCTTCAGTTGAGAAAACCGAAAAATCACGATTACGTCCAATGATCGAAAAACCTTACACCAGGCGGAACTGATGACCGCCCCAATACTGAAATACACTAATTGCGAAGGGAAGGCATTCAGATGGCCCCCTACCCCTGGTTCTCGACCTCTTTCTTGCCCGACCGCAACCAGGACGGTAGAGCGAGGCTGAATTTCCCCCTTACGCGCAGCCACACGACGACGCTTTGCAGCACAATGAAGATGTACAGCAAGAGCCCGCTCACTATCGCCTGAAAGTTTGAGTTTACACCCGCCGCACGGATCAGTTCGTTGATTGTCAGAAGGGTCAGTGAGCCTACCGGCGAGCCGAACAGGTTCCCCACGCCGCCTGTGAGCATCGTGCCGCCAATTATTGCCGCGGCTATCGCTTTCATTTCAAATCCCGCGGCGTTTCCGACATTGCCGGCTCCCGTCGTCATGATGTACACGAAGCCCGCGATACCGGACAGCAATCCGCATAGCAGGTATGAGTATAATTTCGTTCTCCTTACGTTGATGCCTAACATCAGAGCGCTCTGACTATTGCCGCCGACGGCGTAGAGATTACGCCCGAAACGCGACCACTTCATAAGGACGACGAGGAGGCCAACCAGGACCCACACAACTACGGCGCCGGGTTTTATTTCAAGCGGGATGAAATTGCCCAGCCTGTTGTTCGTGCCAAGCCAAGGAATCACTATTTCAAAATCCCGCAAGGAAACGAAAGGCGGCAGGGTCACGTTGAGCGGATCTTTGTGGATCGTCGTCAGAAGTCCATTCGCCAAGAACATCCCCGCCAGCGTTATGATGAACGGCTGTATCTCAAGATAGGAAATAAGGTATCCCTGCAAGAGACCGAACGCGATGCCTATGCTCAGCGCAAGAAGTACGGCACCCCCGATGCTCCCCATTCTCGATTCCAGCAATACGGCGCAGCACATGGTTACCAGGCCGGTCACCGCGCCGACGGAAATGTCGATGCCGCCTCCGATCATAACGATACTGATGCCGAGCGTTATGATGATGAGCGGAGCGTTCAGGCTGAACAGGTCGAAGAAGGTCTGAAATTGCAGGAAACTGCCCGGATACCGTAGAATGGCAAACCCGTACATCAGTACGAATATGACCGTGGCGATGAGAAACAGAAGATTCGAATTCGATAGCCCATCTTTTGGTTTGGCTGCATTTCGAGGTCGCACCTTACACCTCCTTCTTCGCGACGGCTTCCGGGCCGGAAACCGCCGCGGCGTCTGGAGCGCCTGTCTTCGGCATGGTGCCGCTATTCGCGCCGGATCGTATCCGTCTTAGGGCTTTCGTTGCATATTCCCTGACCACAGGCGATGCGACTACCATGAGAATGATGATGAACACGGCCTTGAATGCCTTAATCGTCTCGGTGCCTACCTCCAGCCTGAGGAAGGTCCTATTCAACACCTCTATGGTGTACGCGCCGATAATCGAACCGGAGATGCTGAACTTTCCGCCTGAGAGCGCGTTTCCGCCTATCGCTACGGCGAGAATCGCGTCCATCTCGACAAATTTGAGCAGATTGACGCTGTCGTGGCGCCCCGCCTTGGTAACCGCGATGAAACCCGCGACCGCGGAACAGACTCCGAGAATCATGTAGGTCAAGAACTTGATCTTCGCCGGGTCGATACCGTTAAGTCGCGCCGCCTTTTCGTTGATTCCCACAGACTCCGAATAGAGCTTGAGGTTCGTGGTCTTGAGGAACACCGCGACGAGCACGATGAAGACGACGGTCAGGATTATTGGAGTTTGTATCGGTACTCCCGGCATTACGCCGCCGATTTGGCTTGTCAGATTGTTCGCCAGAACTGGAGACAATTTGCCGTCGATCATAAAGGCGATGGACCTGCCCGCCGTGAACAGTATGAGGGTCGCGACCATCGGCTGAACCCTGAATATCGAAACCAGGGAACCGTTGAATGCGCCGATGCCTATCCCGACCACGCAGCTCACGAGGAAGCTCGCCGCGATGGTCAACCACGTGATATCGCCGGAATTCTGGAGAACCTGAACAAATACAGCGGAAGTAATGGCGCCGGCCACGCCCACGCTTATGTCCTGCCCGCGAGAGGACGCGGTAACCAAGGTCATGCCTATCGCCAGAATAACCAATTCCGAGGCGCCGAACAGAATATTCGGTATGTTCCCGTACAACGCTCCGTTTATCACGGTTATGCTGAAGTAATCGGCGCCCTTTATCAGATTGATCACAATGAGAAGCGCTAGAACCGAGAGGGGGAGGAATAGATGGGATCCATGCGCTTTCGCCCTGACCATGCTCATACTCCCCCCCGCGCTATCGCGTGCATGACATCACTCTGCGTCAAATTCATTCCTGAAAGTTCCCCGACAATTTGACGGTCCTTCATGACTATCAACCTGGAGCAGGTTCGAAGCATTTCCTCAATTTCAGATGATATGAATGTCACGCTGACTCCGTCTTCGGCGAGCTTGAGCACAAGTTTTTGAATCTCCACCTTGGTTCCGACATCGATTCCCCGTGTGGGTTCATCGAGGATCAGGTACTCGGGATGCGTGAGCAGCCAGCGGGCCAAAATGACCTTCTGCTGGTTGCCGCCGGAAAGAGACTTGATCGGCGTGTTGGTGGACGGGGTCTTGATGTTCAGACTTTTTATGTACTCGTCGGCAAATTCCTCCGCCTGTTTCCGCGAAAGAGGCCGAAAAAAGCCCTTCATGACCTGTGTGGCCAGAATGATGTTGTCGCGCACCGAAAGATCGGCGATAATCCCATCGCCCTTGCGATCCTCAGGAAGATAACCGATTCCCTGTTTCATCGCGTCTAGGGGCGCGCGGATCTTCACTTTCTTACCGTTGATTTTGACTTCCCCGCCCGTCACCTTGTCGGCGGCGAAGATTGCGCGAACGCTTTCGCTGCGCCCGGAGCCGAGCAGCCCGGTGAACCCGTTCACCTCGCCTTTTTGTATGGTGAAGTTGAAGGGCCTTACCCCTGCGTCGCTCGAAAGCGCCGTCCCCTCGAAAACCGGCGCGCTACCGACGGGTGCCGGCGGCTCATGTTTTCTTATCTTTGCGACATCACCCAGTGCCTTTCCCATCATCTTCGAGACAAGTTCGAATTGGGGAAGCGAAGATACTTCGTATTCACCGATCAACTCTCCATTGCGAAGTACCGTAATCCTGTCGCTGATTTCATATACTTGATCGAGAAAGTGGGTTACAAAGATGATCCCCACGCCCCGCGACTTCAGTTCGCGCATGAGAGCGAAGAGCTTTTTTACCTCATCTTCATCAAGTGAGGACGTCGGCTCGTCAAGGATGAGAATTTTGCAGTCCATATCGATCGCACGGGCAATCGCGATCATCTGCTGGACCGCAAGCGAACAGCTTGAAAGCTGTTGGGTCGGCCTCGCCGGAATACCGAGGGAGGCGAGCAGTTGTGTTGCCTTTGCGTTCATCCGCTTCCACTGAACGAAAGCGTATCGGCCGCGACCGATAAACATATTCTCCGCGACGGTCAGATTGGGGCAAAGCGTTATTTCCTGATAGACTGTGCCGATTCCAATGTTTTGCGCGTCCTGCGGCGACCTGAAGTGGATCGGCCTTCCTTCTATGGCAATTTGACCGGCGTCCTTTTCGTAAACCCCGGTCATGACCTTTATCAGTGTGGACTTGCCCGCTCCGTTTTCGCCCATCAGGGCATGAATATCCCCCTTTCGGAGCGCGAAGTCTACGTTATGCAGAGCCCTGACCCCTGGAAAGGCTTTGCATATACCTTGCATTTCGAGCACGTTCTCCGACCGCAAGCAAAGGCCTCCTTCGGCTTCCCATATAAACTAATCACCTACCCTGCAGCTTGCTGCGGGGTAGGTGATTGAGAAATCCAGCCTGAGAGACAGTTACTTTGTCACCACACCCTTGCCAGGATCGGCATTGAGCCCTAAGTTGGCGATGATGTCGTCGGTGATTGAAGCGGTATCAACAAAGATTTCTTTCTGAAAGACGATTCCGCTCGGGAGCGCCGTACCGGATGCCTTCGCTTTGATCCAGCGGGAAATCTCGGCCGCCTGGCGGGGGCTGCACTGTATATTGCAGTCCCAGTAACCGGCCTGCACGTTACGCAACGCAAAACGGTTGAAGTCAAAGCCGATGACTTTGACCTTGCCGCCCTTGCCGTGGGTAATACCCGCCGTGTCGAGCGCCTGAACGGCGCCTTGCGCCATACCGTCGTTTTCCGCATAGATGACGTTGAAATCCTTGCCCGCGGTAATCGCGGCTTCAACCACTTTGCGGGCTTCCTCAAGGCTCCAACTGTCTCCACCCGTTCCGTCGGCCACGATGGTGATCTTACCGGTGTCGCGGGCTTTGAGGACCGCGGCGCTTCGACCCTGCTCAGCCGCGGAACCCAATTGACCCCGAATGAGAATGACCTTGTACGC
>JBAYHM010000148.1:0-10876 GCA_041666155.1 Treponemataceae bacterium | reverse complement strand
CGCCAGCGAGCGCGTGAACCGATGCACGCCGAATTGCGAAAAATCGGTGGAGAATCCCTTATCGAAAGAAAAACGGAAGCACGCAGATTCTTGGCCGCGGGCCTCCCGGTAGAAGGGACCCCATGGACGGTAATGTATTATCGGGACGCTATAGACGCGTATTTTCTCATCCAAAATCTCACCGACCGTTATTTGATAGCAATCCTTTTTATCGCGATAACAGCAACCGTTTCCGCTTTACTTTCGCGCCGTGCGTTCTCCGAACGAATCAGCGCTCTTCTTTCCTACATAGAGAAGGTAGAATCGACGGAAGGATCAATCGATATACGCTACGGCGATGATCCATGGCGTGAATTCCGCGAAATAGGCAGCGCGTTCATAGCTATGGCCGCGCGCATCAAAGAACGGGAAGCGGCACTCCTTAAGAGCGAAGATCAATACCGTGAACTTTTCCTGCGCAATAAAGCGCCGACTCTTATCATCGATTACAATTCAGGACGTATTTTGGACGCAAATCCTTCAGCCAAAAAGTATTACGGATTCAGTGATGAGGAACTTTTCGAGCTTCGGTTTCAGGATCTTACCGCGTCATGCGAAGGTGAAACGTATCGCCAGGTTCATGGCCAATGCAAACAACGGCTTGCGAGCGGAGAAATCCGGGACGTGGAAACCTATTCGAGCTCCGTTGACTGGGAGGGAAAGCTCGGACTGTACACTATTGTCATCGATACCACCGAAAGGAGAATCGCCGAGGAACAGGTTGCCCACTCGCTTGAAGAGAAAAATGTATTACTCCGGGAAATACATCACCGCGTAAAGAATAATTTGCAGATTATGGCCAGCTTACTCCACTTACAATCCCGATACGTAAAAGATGCCGCCGACGAAGCGCTGTTTGAAGCAAGCCAGGATAGGATTCGTTCTATGGCGCTGATCCACGAATTGATTTATCAAAGGGAAGACCTTTCCTCAGTTGACCTTGCGGAATACGCGAATTCGCTCGTACGGTATTACGCGGACGGAGCGCTTAGCGTAGAAGCGAAAATCGACACTGAATGCGTCTCAGTCTCGACGACGCCCGACATCGCTCTTCCGTTCGGCCTTATCCTGAACGAATTACTTACAAATTCAATAAAATACGCGTTTCCTCCGGAAAGGCAAGCGCAAGCGCAATGCCAAATCGTTGTAAAAATCAAGCCGAACAGTGACGGCCAATTCGTCCTTGAATATTCAGACAACGGTATCGGCCTACCACCGGAGGTAGACCCGAAACAGACGGAAACCCTCGGATTCTCGTTGATTCGAATCCTTTCGGCACAACTCGGCGCAAAACCGATTTTCACATCGGGACCGGGCTTCGGCATAATCGTTGTCTTAAAAAAACTCGAACGAACCTTATTTGCCCAGTGACGCGAGTAGGGCTTCAGTAGCCCGTTTGGCGCTCACGCCCCCATTCGGGCCTTCAAACTCGTCAGCGGCTCCGACGCAGGAGGGACAGCCGCCGCCGCAAGGGCATGCTCGTACAGAGGCAAGAGCGGCGGAGAACAAATCCTTCGCCCGGCAGGCCAGCGCCTCGGCAAGGCCTGTCCCGCCCGGGTAGCGATCGTACACGTAGACGGCGGGAACGCCGAAATGGGGATCACGGGTCCGGCAGGCAACCCCAAGATCGCGAGAATCACAGAGGAGGTACATAGGGGCGATACGTCTGATGAGAGAGGCAAAGCCACCGAGCGCCGTACCGGCGCACGCCTCGTCCATGGCCGAAAGCGCGAACCCGGAACTTGAATTCTGCGGAAATAGGAACGCGAGCGCACGGGTCTGAATTTCTTCCTCGGGCAGCTCGATATTCCCGTAACCGATGTTCTCGTGCGTATGGAAACGAATCTTCTTGAACTTAGCGGCCTGAGAACGCACCAGCACATCGGAGAGCACCGCTTCCGCGATAAGAGTATCGCCGAGCGAATACTGAAAGCGTTCATCTTCGGTGAGCGGCTTGATGTCCGTCTTTACCAACGCGTCGGTGAAATAATTGACTTCCGCTTCTTCCACGATGCATTTACGGTTCTCAATATCCAACGAACGCACAAGAAACTGCCGTCCCCTGTGCAGGTATACCGCGTTTTCGTAGATGAGTTCTTTGGCGCTCGGCCGGTCCATTTCGCCGATGACGCTGTTGCGGCCCTTGGTCGCGTCCACGATCACTACGTTGTCGGCGGTCGCCGAACGGAGACTGATGCCTTCGGCCGGGTATGACCTATCGGCCCAGTGCCACTTACCGGCGGTTTTACGTACGATTCCGTCTTCTTCCAAGTACGAAAGCACGCCCTCAATGTCGGGGCCGAAGCGCTCATCCGCCCGGAAAGGAAGTTCAAAGGCGGCGCACTTGACGTGGTCGGTCAGAACGTAGGGATTGTTCGCGTCGAGCCGAGCCTCTTCGGCGGGCCGTTCAAAAAACCAGTCGGGGTTGCGCGTCACGAATTGGTCGAGCGGGGAAGAAGACGCCACAAAAACGGCGATAGACGTACCGCCGCGGCGGCCCGCCCTACCCGCCTGCTGCCAGAACGAGTTGAACGAGCCGGGAAAACCGGCGACGACTGCCGCGTCGAGACCTCCGATATCGATACCCAATTCAAGAGCGTTCGTAGAGACAACGCCCTGAATCGATCCGTCGCGGAGTCCGCGCTCTATTTCTCTCCGCTCATTCGGAAGAAGACCACCCCGGTAAGCTTCAACGCGTATGCGCGAATTGTCGGTATAAAGATTGGCAAGCGCCTCGTTCACGTAGGAGGCGACCACTTCGGTTTTAACGCGCGAATGCGCGAAAAGGATGGTCTTTACGCCGGCTCTCAAAAAGGCAAGAGCCCAACGCTGGCTTTCGGTCATAACCGAGCGCCTGATACCTTGTACCGCATCGACCAAAGGAGGATTGTAGACGATAACGCGTTTTTCTCCGCGCGGAGCGCCGCTCTCGCCTACCAGCTCTACCTCTTCCTCTATAAGAAACTCGGCAAGTTCACGGGGATTGCCGATGGTGGCCGAACAGAGGATGAAGGTCGGCTTGGAACCGTAAAAAGCGGCGATACGCTTGAGCCGGCGGATAACGTTCGCGACATGGCTACCAAATACACCGCGGTACGCGTGCGCCTCATCTATGACGATATACCGCAAGCGCGAGAAGAACTTGATCCACTTGGGATGGTTGGGAAGCACTCCCGCGTGAAGCATATCCGGGTTGGAGATGACGATACGACCGGAATCGCGAGCGGCGACGCGGAGGCTGTCGGGCGTATCGCCGTCGTACGTGCAAATCTTGACCGGGATGCCGCCGAGCGCGAGCTCGTTAAGTTCTGCCTGTTGGTCCTGGGAAAGAGCCTTGGTTGGAAACAAGTACAGCGCGCGCGCCGTGTCGTCCTCAAGAAGCGCCTGCAAGGTGGGTAGATTGTAACAAAGAGTCTTTCCCGACGCCGTAGGCGTGACCACCACGACATTGCGCCCCGCCCGCGCGGCCTCCCAGACAGCCGCCTGATGGGAATATAAGCGATCAATTCCTTTCGCGCGCAAAGAAGCGGAAATGCGGGGATCAAGGTCGGAAGGGAAATCCGCGAAACGGCCGGGAAGAGAAGGAAGTGTTTTTCGGCACACCACGAAGGGCGCGAACGCGGGATCGTCCAGTATTGAATCAATGACGTCTGGCTTTTCCATGAATGAGAAATGATAGCCCGCCGAAGGGCTCATCGTAAAGAGAGGTTTCCGTGTCGACAGATGGAAAGGGCGGGCTTATAATAATTTAAGCGCTCAGACGGGCGATAGTGGATCAGCGGAGAACCGCGGAAACGTGGCCAGGAGGAAACATCATGTCGAAAGTGCTCTCGATCGTGCTTGGTGGAGGAAAAGGAACCCGGCTGTATCCGTTAACGAAGGCGCGCGCTAAGCCTGCCGTTCCTTTCGGAGGTAAGTACAGGCTTGTGGATATCCCCATTTCCAACTGCATCAACTCCGGTTTTAAGCAAGTGTACATCCTCACCCAATTCAATTCGGCATCGCTCCATATGCATCTTGCGCATACCTACATGTTCGATTCCTTCTCAAAGGGTTTTGTAGAAATCCTTGCCGCCGAGCTGACCTTCGAGCACTCGGGCTGGTATGAAGGAACCGCCGACGCGGTCCGAAAAAATTTCCTTCATTTCCGCACACAGAACCCTTCGCATTACCTCATTCTCTCGGGCGACCAGCTCTACCGTATGGATCTCGCGGATTTTTACCGGAAGCACGTAGAGTCCGGCGCGGCGATGACCATCGCCTGCACGCCCGTATGCAGGGAAGACGCGAGTTCGCTGGGAATCCTAAAAGCGAACAAGAAGAACGAAATCACGGAATTCATGGAAAAACCGGGCCCGACGAAAAACATCGACGACTATAAGATTCCTCACGAATTGCTGGCGGACCGCCGCACGAACGGCAAAGATTACTTGGCGTCGATGGGTATTTACGTTTTCAACGCGGAGGCGATGGATGATTGCCTGGAAAGCGACTTCACCGACTTCGGAAAAGAGATCATACCCGCGGCTATCGGAAAGCTCAAAGTCAACGCCTACGCCTTCGACGGCTACTGGGAAGACATCGGAACGATAAAAAGCTTCTACGAGGCAAACCTTGACCTTACGAGCCTTACGCCGCGCTTCGACTTCTACGACGAGAGCGCACCCATCTACACACATATGCGCAACCTACCGCCTTCAAAAATGAATTTCAGCAACATGAACCAGTCGATCGCGGGTGAAGGCTGCATCATCACCAACGCGTCCATTTCCAACTCCATCGTAGGTATCCGCACGATCATCGAATCGGGCGCGAGTCTTCACGGAGTCGTGAGCATGGGTGCGGACTTCTACGAATCAGACATACAGAAACGCCGAAACTTAGACCAGAAAGTTCCGGATATCGGCATCGGCAAGGGATGCGTCATAAAGGGATCTATCATCGACAAAAACGCGCGTATCGGCGAGGGCTGCCGGATCGGGGTTGACGATCTGCCGCGCGTGGACGGTGATTTCGGCAACTACCACGTCGTGGACGGCATTATCGTCATTCCGAAAAATGCCGTCCTGGCGCCGGGGACCGTAATTTAAGGAAAACCGGGAACGGGCATCCTGAACGAGGCCCGTTCCACTTCCTTCGTTTTTTAATTCTTTCGCATTATCCTTCAATCTTCTTTGACGCGGCCGTTCGTTTTCGCTAACATTGATTGCAGGCTCGCAACAATGGCGCAAGACGAAAACATCCGGGACATTTTCCGCTATTCTCAAGTTTTCGATAATTCCCGCTCGTGCTTGATCATTTTAAGCGCGTCGGGCCGGACAGTGGAAAAAGTAAACCAGCAATTCGTGATGACGCTTGGTTACGATATAAACGCCGACACTGATCTGGAACAGTTGTACCGGGCCCTCTTCCCCGACGAAGTCTATCGCGAAATCATCGCTGAATCCCTTCAGCGTTCAATTCGGTCCGTCATTGAGGGAAGAATCGATTCGAAGCCTCTCGTCGTCAAACTGAAAACGAGAGAAGGCGGATTCCGCCATTTCGAAAGCTATTTCGATCCGCTCGGCGACGGGGTTCTCGTAACGCTGGTCGACGTCACCTCGCGCATGGGGGCGGAACGCGCGCTTCAGGAGGAAAAGAATTTTTCCGAAACCCTGATCGCGAGCCTACCCGGCATCTTCTTCGCTTTCGACGACGAGTACCGCCTTATACGCCGCAACGAAAATTTCACGCGGTTTTTCGGCGACGCGATCCCGAAGGGCATCATCGGCGCCGCCTACCAGATGGAAGATCGGCAGCTGATCGAAGACGCCGAGCGGAACGCGTACCGGGAGGGCTCGGCAGTCGCGGAGGCGAGAATCGGGAAAGAGGGAATATGGCATCTGCTCTCTCTGGCTTCGATGACCGTCGAAGGCAGGTCGCTTCTCATCGGAACGGGCAACGACATCTCACTGCGAAAAAAGACTGAAAGGGAACTTTTCCTAATACAAGCCGTACTCAAATCCGTTTCGGAGGCTCCCGATTTCGCCAGCGCACTTCGGATAGCGCTCGGACGCATCTGCGGTGCCACCGGATGCGCCTACGGTGAATCATGGTTTCCCTCCGCGGACGGGTCGGTCCTCATTATGGGACCCGTCTGGTACGAAGCCGATGAAAAGCTGCAAAAGTTCGCGGAACAATCCCGCTCTTTTTCGTTTCTTTCCGGGGAAGGACTCCCCGGCGCTGTATGGAAAAGCGGAACGCCGAAATGGATAGAAGACACGACGAAAGCCGATGAGAAGGAGTTCCTTCGAGGAATGGCTCTCCGGCGTTCGGGACTGCGGACGATTTGGGCGATACCGATCACCATAGAAGAGCGCGTCATCGCCGTACTCGCTTTCGGCATGAGGCAGCATTTTGACGCCGGCCACGAATTGATCGTGCTCGCCACCGCGGTAGCCCACGCCGTTGGGTCAGTCATGCTCCGAAAGCAAACTGAAGGAGAGCTCCGGAAACTGTCGTTGGCGGTGCTCCGCAGTCCGGTCAGCGTCATCGTTACCGATCGGGCCGGAAACATCGAATTCGTCAACCCGCGTTTTACTGAAGTCGCGGGCTACGACCGAGAAGAAGTCATCGGGAAAAATCCCAGCGTTCTGAATTCGGGCAGGCAAACGAAAGCTTTCTATAAAACGCTCTGGAAAACGATTCTAACCGGACGAACTTGGAAGGGCGAATTCATCAACCGGAAAAAGGACGGCACCGAATACATCGAGCAGGCGTCTATCGCTCCCATTCAGGATGAAAACGACCGGATAACCCATTTCGTCGCCGTCAAAGAGGATATCACCGAAAAAAAACGGGCCGAAGCTGAAATAGTAAAAGCCCGCGAAATTGCCGAATCGGCCAATCGGGCGAAAAGTTCCTTCCTTGCCATGATGAGCCATGAAATCCGAACGCCGATGAACGCGATCATCGGCATGGCTTTCCTTGGACTCAAGACCGAATTGACGCCGAAACAGCGGAACTATCTTGAACGCATTTGGGAATCCGCGAACAATCTTTTAGGCATCATCAACGATATTCTGGATTTTTCCAAAATCGAAGCGGGAAAAATGGAGTTGGAGACGGTCGATTTTTCCTTGAACGACGTCCTCAAGTCCGTCGCAAGCACCGTCGCCGATAAGGCGCGGGAAAAAGGGCTGGACCTTGTCTACCGCGTGGAGCGCGAAGTGCCGGATTCCTTCGTCGGCGATCCGCTCCGCCTGGGACAGGTGCTCGTGAACCTTATCGGAAACGCCTTAAAATTCACCGCCGATGGCAGCGTCATCCTAAGAATCCGCCTTCTTTCCGTGTCAAGCGAAGGAATGACGCTCGAATTTGATGTTCGCGATACGGGGATCGGCATGTCAGCTCAAGAAATCACAGGTTTGTTCAAACCTTTCGTACAAGCCGATTCCTCCACCACGCGCAAATTCGGCGGAACGGGATTGGGCTTGGCGATCTGCGCTAAAATCGTCGACTGGATGGGCGGGTCGATCCGCGCGGAGGGCGAAAGCGGGAAAGGCAGTACTTTCGTTTTTACGGCTTCTTTCGGCAGGCGCAAAACGAAGCAGCTCGCCGGCTCCGCCCGCAAATTCGGCTTCTCCGGAAAACGGGCGTGCGTATCGCTACCCGACGGCGCATCGAAAGAAGCGCTCGTCGCTTATCTCGTTTCTTCGGGAATTATCGTCGATTCGGAATCCCCACCCGCTGCTTCGCTTGATTGCGATTTCGTCTTCTCCGGATGGAATACCGTCGACGCTTCTGGTAAGGAAACGATTCGTTCTGTAGCGAACTACCGTTCGAAACGCGCAAAACCGAAAATAATCGCGCTGGTACCGTACGGAATGGGCGAAAACATCCACGAAACGTACGGCGACATTCTCGACGGGACGGTTGAGACTCCTTTCACCGGAGCCGCTCTCCAGGCTGTTTTAAACGAGGCGACAAGAATACCGCGCAGGGGGAAGAGCGAAAGAGAAGGACCGCCGGCCGACGAGAAAAAAAACACGTTGGCAAAAAGAAGAATCCTCGTCGTGGACGACAACGAACTGAACCGGCAGGTAGCGATCGAACTTCTTGAAGGGGAAGGATATGAAGCGACGGCCGTCGAAAGCGGAAACGAGGCGCTCGCGGAAGCGAAGTCCGCTCTCTTGAAAGGATCGCCCTTCGACCTCATCCTCATGGACCTACAGATGCCGGGGATGAATGGGTTCCAGACAACACGGGAATTCAGAAAAATCGCCGATTTCGCGAACACGCCTATCCTGGCGATGTCGGCCGACGCGCAGAACGGGGTGAAAGAGGAGGCGATCGACGCCGGCATGAACGATTACCTCGGAAAACCGATAGACCCGGCCGAGCTGTTTAGAAATCTCGATTCCCGTCTCGGTTCCTCTCCCAAGAGTCGTGTCAAACTGGATCCGCATCCGCGTTTGCCCGGCGCTCTTCCCGGGCTCGACATCGACGCCGGAATCGCGAATATCGGCGGCAACGGGGAATTCTATCTGCGCCTCCTCGGAAAATTCCGCGACGACTACGAAAAGATCGCGTCGACTATTCAAACCGCGCTTGACGCGGCGGACCGCGAAACGGCCCATCGGATCGCGCATTCGCTAAAAGGAATAGCGGGAACCATTGGCGCCAAGGAACTCTCCCGATCCGCGGCTGCTCTGGAACAGACGATCGCGGAAGGAGCGGATATTTCGCTCCAACTCGAATCTTTCACTTCCAACCTAGAGTGCGTCATAGAATCCGCCGGAGCCGCCATCCAAAGCGCCGAGACCGATACCGTGAAAGCTCCGAGAATCGGTCTTCCGACCGAAGAGGAATCGCGGCGCGCGGCCGGACTTCTTTCGGAACTCGATGCTCTTCTCGCCAGAGATATTCCCTCGGCGGAATCGCTGTTCAAGGAAATTGAGGCCCTGCTCCGCGGCGGTTCCGCGGAAGCCGAATTGGTGCGGATCGAATCGTTCATCGCCGAATTCGAAATAGAATCGGCGCGGATCGCCGCCCGCTCCCTCATCGATCTGCTCGCGCGCGAAAAAGGAGTCTCCTTATGACGGACAAACCACTGGTTCTCATCGTAGACGATACGCCCGGAAATATTACGATCCTTATGGAAGTGCTGAAAGACGACTATGCGATAATCGCGGCGCGGTCGGGCGCACAAGCCCTTAAACTCGCCGGGTGCGATCCGAAACCCGACATCATCCTGCTTGACGTGATGATGCCCGTCATGGACGGATACGAGACAATTGAACGCTTGAAAAGCGATGCCGCTACCGCTTCGATTCCGGTCCTTTTCGTAACGGCTCTTTCTGACGATTCCGATGAATCGCGGGGCCTCTCGCTCGGCGCGGTCGATTATGTCGCGAAACCTTTCAATCCGGACATCATCCGGCTGCGGATCGCCAATCAGCTGGAACTGAAACGCACTCGCGACGGCTTGGAAGAAATAGTCCGCGAACGAACCAAAGAGCTGACCGAAACCCGGCTTGAGGTAATCAGGCGCTTAGGCCGCGCCGCCGAGTATCGGGACAACGAGACGGGCCTCCATATCATCAGGATGAGCAAATACGGCCAGCTGATAGCGCGCGCGGCCGGATGGAAAGAGGAAGAGGCGGAACAGATCCTCGACATTTCGCCGATGCACGATATCGGCAAGATCGGTATTCCGGACAACGTCCTCTTGAAGCCGGGCCCCCTTGCGTCGGAGGAATGGAAAATAATGCGCTCTCATTGCGAAATCGGAGCCAAGATAATCGGGGACCATCATTCCGCGCTCATGAAAGCCGCGGAGATCGCGGCGCGCTGCCATCACGAACGATGGGATGGTTCGGGTTATCCGTCGGGATTGAAAGGAGAGGAAATTCCCGCGATCGCCCGGATAATCGCGATCGCGGACGTTTTTGACGCCCTTACCAGCAAACGTCCGTATAAGGATCCGTGGCTTTTCGAAACCGCGCTTGAAGAAATTCGAAAACAGTCAGGGACGCAGTTCGATCCTCGTTTTGTCGACTGTTTCATGAAGGTCATTCCTGAGGTGCGCGAGATTGCCGTCAGGTTTGCGGGATGAACGAAAAAGACTTTTTGACTTAGAGTATTGTATTATAATTGACATATGGTAATTCTTGATTTTTTGAGTCGACTATTTTCGATCTTTTCATATCCCGGAGATCCGGAAAGAGCGCGAAAAAAAGATTTTTCCCTATTATTGAGGACTATCGAAAAGCGCGGACCCAGCTGGTATCGGCCTTGGACTGATCGTTTGACGGCGGATTTCGCCGAACGGCTCAAAGAATTGCGTCAGACGACTAATCGAATGTTGAAACCGTATCAAATGACCATCGAAGCGGCCCCGGAAACGGCGGCGCTCAGTATAGAAACGATCGCGGATCGCCTTCTGGCCGCACAGTCTCTTTCCATAGCCGTTTTCCGGTTTGAAGCCATTCGCGCGGAGCTTGAAAAAGACGGAAAGATCGATGATTTGGATACCATGGACGCCATTTTCAAGAAGCGCATGGACGCTTTTAACGCGAAATCCTTTAAGGCCGCCGTCGCCGGGTATCGCGCCAATATGCGCATCGCGACGCTTTGCGGATTCAAGGGGGAAGAACTTCTTTCTCCTTTTTTACGCAAGGCCAAATTCGTACCGGCGGCTCCTCTAGCGGCCGCACTGGCGGATTTTCATTACCTGATATCCGGTTTGGACCTGGACGAAAACGCCAGATCTATATTCGTTTTGATCAGCGAAGTCGCGGGTCTTGACTCGTATACGAAGGAAAACGCGAACGCCGACTTCTCGGCCTTGACCTCG
>JBAYHM010000147.1:0-10930 GCA_041666155.1 Treponemataceae bacterium | reverse complement strand
GCAGCGGCATGATGGTCCCGCGCAGGTTAACCGTTTCTTCTCCCCGCTCCGTTTTGGTAATCTGGTCCGATCGTGCCTTGAAGAACTCGAAAATGTCATTGAGCGGCAGGGAATAGTAGCTTCTTCCGACGCGCACGGTGATGCCGTCGATGATGGCCATAGTCAATGGTATCTGCAGAATGAACTCGGAACCCTTGCCCGGCTCGGTGCGAATGTCGACGCGGCCGCGAATCTTTTCCAGATTGCGTTTCACGACGTCCATACCTACCCCGCGCCCGGATACGTCGGATACCTTTTCCGCGGTGGAAAAACCCGGTTCAAAAATCAGAGCCCAGGCGTCTTTGTCGCTCACCAGAGCGGGATCGCCCTTAATGAGTCCTTTTTCCACTGCTTTGGCCAGAATACGTTCCCGGTTGAGCCCCGCGCCGTCATCCTTCACGCTGATCCATATCTCGGACCCTTCGTAGCGGGCTTCCATGGAGAGAGAACCGATCTCGTTTTTTCCGAAAACCTTGCGCTTTTCAGCGCTCTCAATACCGTGGTCCAGGGCGTTGCGCAGAATGTGCACCATAGGATCGGAGATCTGCTCGATTACGTTCTTGTCCATCTCCGTCTCTTCTCCGCTGAGGTGGAAATCAACGGGTTTATTGAACTTGCGCGAAAGGTCGCGGACCAAGCGCGACATTTTGTTAAAGAGGCCCTCAAGGGGAATCATCCGGATCATCATGGCCGTTTCCTGGATTTCCCGGCTTATCTTCGCGAGAGCACCGAATGATTTATTGAAGGCGTCCAACTTGAGGCCGACCAGGTCCGGACTGTTTGCGACCATAGCCTCGGCGGTAATCAGTTCCCCGACAAGGTCGAACAACTTATCAAGTTTAGCGGTATCGACGCGAATCTCCCGCCGTTGAATATCTTCCGCCGGCGCGCGGTCGGCGGAAAGCTTGCGCTGTACTTCCAAAGCTTTCTCAACGTCGGCGGCTTTTACAGCTCCGGATTCTACCAGAAGCTGTCCGACTGGTTTTTCCTGGACCTCAAGCGCCTTGCGGACGTCCTCTTCAGGCGCCGCTCCCATCTCCACGAGTATCTCGCCCAAAGGTTTATAGCCGAGAGCAAGATCAAGGCTGTCGGATGCGGAGGGAGAGCCAGTTGGAGGGATACCGGGAACCGGAGTCTGCACAGGGTTCGCGGCTGGAACAGGGACAGGCTCGAGTGAGCCGGATTTGGAGGCGATATCCGCCTGCGGCGCATCATTTTCGTTTTGGTAGACAACGGACGACAGGAGCGCGCGGATTCCATCCACGCGCGCGAGTACGCCGTTCACGAAAGTTTCGTTCAAGGAAACAGAGCCTTTGCGGGCTCCGTCCAGCGCTTGCTCCAGATCCACGCAGCAGCTTTCCAGCGCCGAGTATCCGAAAAACCCTGCGTTGCCCTTTATCGTGTGCGCGGCGCGAAACATGGAGTGGACCGATTCGGTCTTATCTACGCTCTCTTCCAGTTCAAGCGCATCACGTTCCACGCGGTCTATCAAATCAGCCGATTCAGTGACGAAGCGCGCCGCCATCTCGTCGGTAACCAGGTCGTTGATAAAGATGACATTGTCGCTTTCCGCGGGGGAGCACGTTTCTCCGGCGCGTAAGCGTTGGACCAGGGCATGGATCTTCTCGGTTTGGGCCGCCGCACTTTCGCAGCAATCCTCGTCCGTATAGTCGATCTCCACAGCGCGGACAAGTTCTCGTAAAACGTCTATCGTCTGGTAGACGACATCAAGGGAGTCCTGGGTGCAGGGGATTTGTTCCTTGATGAAAACTTCCAGCAAAGCTTCCGCTTCGTGGGTAAGGCTCTTGATACGCTCAAATCCCAAAAAACCGGCAGAACCCTTTACGGAGTGGAAAAGCCTGAAAACGGCGTTGAGAATTTCTTTATCTTCATCACTACCGAGTTTCTGAAGCCGCGCTTCGGCGGCATCAAGCCGCTCGTAGGCTTCCACAAGAAATGAAGTGATAATTTCTTTCGTATCGTCGTCAACAGTTCTTCTCATTGTTCCAAAATCCCAACTTCAGTTTACTTTGACGCATTGAATAACCGCGACACTAAGGTGAAAGAAGTGCTCCAGGTCTGCACATTTTTTAACAAAATACAACCTTTTTAAACAAAATTGAGATATTAATTATTATTAGTATTATAAATATATTACACATTAATTTTAGTGTAGATTTTAACAATTGCAAGCAGCAAATAGAAAGTTTTATTTCATTTCTTACTACGGGAAAAGCGAATCAATCATCAGAAGAGTATTCAAATGAAAGAGGAGTACCGAGCCGGCTAACCGTGACTTGCGGACACTATCATCTGTATAGGATCAAGGAGTCGTGGCCCGAGCTGCATTTCATAATGGACGTGCGGACCGGTCGAGCGGCCTGTATTGCCCACATAACCGATTATTTCGCCCTGTTTGATCAATTGTCCGGAACGCACGCGAAAGCGCTTAAGGTGCCCGTAACGCGTAATATAGCCATAATGATGCTTGATGATAACATTGTTTCCGTATCCGGAAATCGGATCGAATGACGCGGAAAGGACTACGCCGTCCGCGGTCGCGATGATCGGATTCCCTGATCCGTAGGTCGAGATATCCACTCCCCGATGCAGGTACAAGTCTCCCGAAAACGGATTCGGGTTCGTACCGAAAGGCATCGAAACGTGACCGGCGCCGCTTTGGAGCGGCCAAAGAATTGGAACGCCGGTAAGACTTTCCTTCATGTTTTTGAGAGCGGCTCCGGATTCGGCGATGCTTACGGTGGTTTTTTCCAAGGACTGGCGAAGAGCGGCGACAGACGCGAATTCGGAATGTTCGCCATTAAGCGCCGGCTTGGTTCCAAGGAGAGAGAATAAAGCCGTTCCTTCTCGGTCCGTGCGATGATCGGGATCGGAAGGAAGGGAAGAAACGACTCGTCCGGCTACACTTTCAAAATTTCGACTAGAATTCGAAAGAGCGCCGATTTCATGCCGAAGAGAATCTCGACGATCTTGAACGTCGCGAAGTTCGGAGGCCAAAGCCGTCAAAGAAGCGCGTTTTTCTGAAGAATGGACGCCGAAAACGGGAACTATGATGATGAGGGAAAGAAAAATCGTAAGCGCCAGGGCCGCGGAAGCAACGCTGAAGGATACCTGATGAACGGGCCTATCGTCGTGAGAAACGAATACGAGCGAAAAACGCCGCCGCGCGCAGGAGCCGACGAAAAAAAACCCCCGCACGGAGAGGCGAAATAAGAAGAGTGAAACACGGCCGAAAAAACGAAGCACTCGACGCTCCGTGAGCCGATACGAACTAATTACAGCCATACGTCCCGTCCGTTGCGCGAGAATTGCCGGGGACCAGATTTGAACTGGCACTCCATTACTGGAAGGGGATTTTAAGTCCCCGGTGTCTACCATTCCACCACCCCGGCACGGGTTGCATAGTACCGAGACGGTCGGCTGTCGTCAATATATGACGTTTATTTTTTCTTTCCCAGGTTTTCTCTCGCGATCCGGGCGGTGACTTCGTAAGCCGCTTGGGTGGGACCCAAGTCAGCTCTTCCTGTGCCCACAATGTCGAAGGCGGTTCCGTGGGCCGGCGTCGCGATGGGGACAAGGAATCCGGCGTGATAAGTCACGCCGCGGGAAAGACCGATGAGTTTGGTCGCGATCTGACCCTGGTCATGGTACATATTGAGTACCCCTTGGTACTCTCCCGAACGTACTTTAAGAAATACCGTATCGGCGGGGAAAGGCCCGGCCGCATCTATTCCTTCTTTATTGGCCATACGGATAGCCGGCGCGATAATCTCCAACTCTTCAGTACCGCAAAGACCATTTTCTCCACCGTGCGGATTGAGGGCGGCAACGGCGATTCTTGTCGTTTTTTGCCCGTTTGCCCCCATGGCGGCGGCAAGAAAACGAAGCGAGGCGAGTACTTTTTCCACGCTCAAATTGGCGACTACATCTTTCAGCGGTATGTGGGAGGTGACACGCAGCGCCCACGCCCCGTCAAGAATATTAATTTCTTCCAAACCGGTGTTGTCGGGGAATTCGGTCTTTAACAACTCGAGTTCGCTATGCGCCTTCATTCCGGCCACCATGAGAGCTTGTTTATTCAGCGGGGCAAAAACGAAACCGTCCAGCAGCCCTTTTCGTATTAGATCCATTGAGAAAAGTAGATCGTCCAGGGTCATCCGTCCGGATTCCGGAGTAACCCGCCCAATCGGCGGAAGCTCCGCATCAGTACCGCGGCGATTCAGCAAGAAAACACCTGATCCGTTTGCTTCAGCAGCATTCAAGACCTCGAGGATATTTACTTTGGCGATCTTCGCGTGTTCAAAGCCGCGATCGAGCACTCGACGGTCTCCGATGAGCAAAGGCGTCGAACCTTCCCAATTCCGGGGATCAGCTATGAGCCTCGCGGCAAGCTCGGGTCCGATACCGGAAGGATCACCGAGCATAAGACCGATTCGAGGTACTGTACGTGTCATGAAAAACTCCTTAGGAAATCGGGGAAACCCGGCGTCGCTTAAGACTAAGTCGAAACGCTCATGCAAAAGGAGGGAGCGACCTTTCGGTGTGCATCCCTCCTTCTCTTACGTTTTGACCCGGATTACTTGCCGATTGATTTTAGATAGGAAGCCTGGAAGTTGGCCATAAAAGCCGCGGCCGCTTCGTTGTTCATGTATTCCGACAACAGCTTAAACTTGCCGATGTAATCGTTTTTCCAGTTATTGGTCTCGGAGACGGCTTTCAGCGCGTCGCTCCAATACTTGACAGCGGCCGGACTCATCGCTTTCGGACCTACGACGCCGCGCCAAACGGGGTATTCCACATCTTTGTAGGCGCCGACTTCGCTCAAGCGAGGTGCTGAGGCCAAACTACCCGTGAAGCGGGTCTTGGAAAGGGCCAATACCGGAATGAGTTTACCCGCGGCGACATACTGATCCGCGGCGGCAGGTTTGGAAATAACCAAGTCTACATGGCCGCCGAGTATAGAAGTGATCGCTCCAGAAGTCGCGTCGTTCGTGATATAGGCGATTTGATTTTCGGTGAAGCCCAGTTCCTTGATCAACATCTCATAGGTCGCGACGTCGTCGCCCTTGGAACCCGCCATAACCACGTTTCCGCCGGCTTTCACAGCCGCGATAACATCGGCAAAGGTCTTGTATTTCGCCTTCTCGCCGATGAACAGCAGCTGTTTATCCACGGCCATCATGGCAAGAGGCGTAAAATTCTCAAGCCGGTTGGCGGTATTCTTCACCATAGGCATGAGGTCACCGCTGTTGAAAGTCAGGAGCGTGTGGTCGGCCGCTTTTCCGGCGGCGACGCGGCTCACCATTAAACGGCTGACTTCTCCGCCGCCGTCGGTCTTGTTGGTCACCAAAAACGTCTGGCCGCCGGCAAGTTTCTCACGGGTCATGATGTCGCTGATCATACGGGTATAAATGTCGCTTCCGCCTCCCGGGCTCGACGAAACGACCCATTCGATGTCCTTGGAGGGCGCGAATCCCGTCGACGCTTTATCGGCTTTGCCCTCGGCTAACAACGGCACCGCCGATGCCAGCATGAGCGCCAGAGAGATCATCGATACTACTTTCCTCATGTCTTTCTCCTTTTCGGAAAATCGATATTCTTGCGCGGGACGACGTCCCGCAGTCAGTGACTTCAGTTAGGGGTTATTTTCCTTCTGTTTCACAATGCCGGCCTTCAGTAACAGGGACCGGGCCAACGGGAACAAGAGAATCGCAAAAAGCACGATGATCAGAAAGAACGAAATCGGTTTCTCGATAAAGAGGGAGAGACTACCCCGCGATATGATGAAGGCCTTACGCATATTGGATTCAAGCAAAGGCGCGAGCACGAAAGCGAGCAGAACGGGAGGAGAAGCGTACCGACATTTCTGCATCACATATCCCAGAATACCGGAGAGGAACATCACCAATACGCCGTACATGGAATTGCTTGTGCTGTAGGAACCCACGACGCAGACTACCGTAATGCAAGGAATGAGAAGCTTCGTCGGGACCGAAAGAATCTTGATCAGGAACGGAATCACACTCCAAGCGATGGCCAGGGTTATCAGATTGGCTAAAAACAACGAGGCGATAAGCCCCCAGGCGAAATCCGGTGAGTTTGTAAACAATAAGGGGCCAGGATTCAGACCCCACATCATAAGACCGCCGAGGAGGACGGCGCCTGTGCCGGAACCGGGGATTCCTAACGCAAGGAGAGGGGCGAAGGCACCGGCGGCGGCACCGTTGTTGGCTGACTCACAGGCGGCGATTCCTTCTATCGCACCGGAACCCAACGGTTCTTCGCTCTTGAACGACTTTTGCGCGGCGTAACCGACAAACGCGGCTGTAGTGGCACCCGCTCCGGGAAGGACACCGACGAAGGTGCCGAGTAATCCGGAACGAAAGGCGGGCGGCAGAAGGCGTTTAAAATCGTGCCTGGTGATCATGCTGCCGCGGATGGTTAGCTTATCGGTGACCGCCTTGGTTTGAACATTGCGTTCCTCCATCAGTTTTATCACCTGAGCAAATCCGACAAGTCCGATCACGAACGGAGTGAACGAAATCCCCCCGAGCAGATAGATATTGCCGAAATCGTAGCGCGGACTACCTGAGAGTGTGTCCATACCCATACAGGCCAGCAAAATGCCGAACATGGTGAGCAGCAGTCCTTTGGTCGGATTCTCACCCACGAGCCATCCGATCGAGGTCATCGCAACCAGAAGCAATGCGGTCATTTCGGCAGGACCGAATTTGAGGCCGACGTTCGCCAACGCAGGGCCGGTGAAGGTGAGAATGATCATTCCGATCAACCCGCCGATAAAAGAAGAAATGTTTGATGTGAGTAAGGCTTGCCCAGGGCGTTTTCTGATGGTGGCCATGGGATAGCCGTCGATCGTCGTCATTACCGCGGGGCTATCTCCGGGAATGTTCAAGAGAATGGCGCTGAAAGCCCCACCATACATATTCGCGTAGTACAAGGCGCCCAGCATGATGATCGCGGTTGTCGGGTTGAACTTATAGGTGAGAGGAAGCAATAAAGCTACTCCCGCGAGGGATCCGATTCCGGGCATAGCGCCGATGATCAGACCGAGAACCGCGCCTATTATCGTCGCGCCGATATTCTGGAGAGTAAACAATACGGCAAATCCATGCAAAAGCAGGCTGAAATTTTCCATCTTTGGACTTCCTTAGTTGAAAAACCGTTCGAAAATGATTCCTTTCGGAAACGGAACGCCAAGCCAGAGCACGAAACAACCGATAACTATGAACATGATGAAGGCGAAGGTAATGAGGGTCGTCTTCCAGGAACATTTTTCGTATCCCTTGAGCCATACCAGCACATACACGGCGATACTGGGAAGTAAACCAATCAAAAAGGTAGCCCCCATGATCAGCGCTACGCTTAGAACAACCAACCAATTTGCTCGCGGCCAAACCGGCTCTTTTTCCTTAAAAGATGAGATATAAGCAAATATGCCGGCGAACAGCATGCAGACCGCGACGACCACCGGAAAAAATCCAGGTAAAGGCCCTTTGGTCGCGCTCCAGAAACCATAGACGCTTATACCGAGCCAAATGAAGACAACGGCGATAGCCGTCATCGCGAAAGGAATGAGCTGGTTCACCCCGAACCGTTTTGATTTTGTCACTTCTTCGGCCATTACGTTCCTCCGTGCTTGCGCGTTACCGTCGATCGTTCACTTTGTGAGTCACGGTAGCCACTATGACATAGCAATATCCATGCCATCACAAGGCACCCTGAAAATAAATATTACCTGTTATCAATTGTTTATAAGACATGAATATATGGGGAGAGTTCAATTCATTGAGTTGTTGAGGCGTAGACGAGTTTGATAAACATGTTTCATTGACACTTGAAACAATTGAAACAATTGGTGCGATTGTTTCAATTGTTTCAAAAAATAATCAGCGCGGTCTTTGTTTATATACTTTCAGTTTTCGCCATAAAGTGGTTCTGCTAATACCTTTCAACTGGGCGAAGTCTTCATGCCTCATGCCGCTGTCGGCGAATTCCCGAGCCAAGGCCGCTTCCTCTTCATGCCGAGAGTCGGGCTTCGAAATTTTCACTTCCCATTTTTCCGGAGGGGCACTTTCATCGTCAAGCGTGAAAAAGGCATTGACCGCGGCTCGATTAATGATACCCGATTCATCAAGTATCACCATTCGCTCGCTGAAATTACGTAATTCCCTGATATTTCCTAACCAGGGATAACTTTGCAGAAATGGTAGGACGTCAGGATCGATTCGGGGCGCTCTCTTCCCCGAATCGACAGCGTATTTGTGTATGAAATGCCGGAATAAAAGTTCGATATCCTCGGGCCTTCTGCGCAATGGCGGGATCTTGATATTCAGCAGATCAAGGCGATAGTAAAGATCTTGTCGAAACTGACCATTCCGGATGCGGTCCTGAATATTGATGTTAGTTGCGGAGATAATACGGACATCGACCGGGACGACCATATCTCCGCCGATTTTACGGATCTCGCGTTCCTGCAGCACGCGGAGAATCTTCGCTTGGAGACTGAGTGGCATCTCCCCGATTTCATCAAGGAATATCGTTCCCTTGTGCGCCAGTTCGAACAGTCCGATCCGGCCGCCTTTCACCGCGCCTGAGAAAGAACCTTCGGTATAGCCGAACAGTTCACTTTCAAGGAGTTGCTCGGGAAGGGCGGCGCAGTTGACGGCAACGAAAGGATGCAGGCTGCGTTTGCTGGCGTTGTGAATGCTTTGCGCGAAAAGTTCTTTTCCTGTTCCGGTCTCACCGATAATTAGAACGCTTGAATCGACTTGACTATATTTGTAAGCGTTGGCGATCAGCGCTTTCATAAGGCTGTTTTCGCAAAGAATATTTCCGAACTGATAGTGGGCGACCAAGCCCTTTTTACTCAGTTCCTTACGAATCTTCTGTTCCGTTTCACGGATCGCCTCTACGTTCCGCAGGGTAACCAGAACGCCGACGTTTTCGCTATCAACCGTAATAGGCGCGGTCTTCATGAGCATCAATTGGTCGCCGAAAGTACGCAGAACTTCCGAATCGGACTGCGTCGATAGAATCGATTTCCAGTCATCATCAGGATACAGATCAACAAATTGAAGACCTTCAATGGGTTTGGCCCGGTCCTGGATGAATAGAGCGGAGGCTTGCGCGTTCGCGGCGATGACGGAACCTTCCCGATTCACCGCGAACATCACATCTTCGGCGTTGTTGAGTACGGTTGTTACAAGATTTGCCCTGGTTCGCTCTCTATTGAGTGACCTAGCCGCGGCCACCGCATCGTTGAGCGCGCGCGTCATAGCCTCATCGCCCGATTTTATATGGACATAATCAAGTCCCAAATCCTCGCATTTTCGGCAAAGCGTAAGTCCGCCTATGAAGGTTTCGATGCCAAGCGCCGCCAATTCCGATATTGCCGCGTACAATTCGGTTTCAGTCTCCGCCTTGCGCACATGTATGGAAATACCGGTCAAATCCTTCAGTTGCAACGGATCACAGATACCGGTGTCGGTTAAAATAACGCCGACGCCTTTTTTACCGATCTCGCCGCGGCACTTCCACAAAGCCGCGATCAAATCACTGCCTGTGATTGAAATTTCTACCAAATGAACCGTAGGGTTTTCCCGCGCAAGAGCTTTACCGGTTATTCCCCGCGCAACCACGATATCGGCGTCGCGGCGCATGACTACCATGTCGTCGGTGCCGATGAAATGCTCCATCGAGACGATGAAATCGCTGGTATCAACGGTCGTCAGGAAACTGCGTACTAGTTCGTAGAGTTCCTCGTACGGAACCACGACCAAAATTTTTATCATCCCCGAGCCTTTCTCCTCTTCGCTGAAAAGCGGCATGGAATTGTAACATACCAGACAGCGGAGAAAAACGTAAAGTACGACGCCCGGTCTTGAGCGGTAGGGATGCCGCTTCCTCTCAGATGATAGTTTCGCTCCGCGAAACTATAAAAAAAGATTCGGACAGGATGTCCGAATCTTTTAAGCCAAGACCGGGAATCGAACCCGGGACCTACGCATTACGAGTGCGTCGCTCTGCCATCTGAGCCATCTTGGCACGGGTGCCAATTTATACGGATTCAGGCCCAAAGGTCAAGTCGGCGTCCCTGCCGTTTCAGTTCGCTTTGCGAACTGAACCTTTGACTGCGCGCCCCTCCATGGACGCGGGAAGAGAGAAAAGGCAGCGAGAACGGGACGGAAAAGTTAGACGCGGTTACGGACAGAGTGGAATTATTTACTTCTTACGTCTTGAATTAACGAAGCGCTGAAAGTCGTTTATGTTTTTGACGACGATCTTGTCGTTGAAAATTTCCACGCGGCGCTGTGTAATGAAGTGGTTAAGCACGTCGCGGGCTTGGTCGCCGGAAATGCCGGCCCAGTGGCCGATATCGTCCATGCTGGCGCGAAATTCGCGTTTATCCGTTTCTCGGTCGGCAGGAGGCTGAGTTTCATCAAGCATGAGAAAGACGTCGGCGACTTTCGCCTGAGGATCATCGAGCGTGAGGATCATGAACCGGCGCTTCTGGTCATAAATTCGCTTGGTGAAGAGCTTCAGAAGCTTCAGGGCGATCTGCGGATTGCCCATCATGAGAACTTCAAAGTTGGCCCGATTGAATTCAAGTACTTTTACCTGGTCCAGTGCGATGGCGGTAGCGGAACGAGGTGAATCCTCAAGTATCGCCATTTCTCCAAAAAGTTCAGTCGGCTGAAGGACATCGATAGTCTTTTCGATATCACCCATTATTTTAACGATCTGAACGCGTCCGGACTGGATGAGATAGAAAGCGTCTCCGGGTTCATATTCAGAGAAAATGATTTCACCTTTCTGAAAAAATAGCGCGAAACGGACGAAAGCTGCGAGG
>JBAYHM010000146.1:0-10932 GCA_041666155.1 Treponemataceae bacterium | reverse complement strand
GGGCTCTCGTACCGGAATCCGAATGAGTAATGGTGAAAATTGCATCTGACGTGGTCATACTTGTAGTCCTTATCAGGCGAAAATGTTCATGTTCTAGCTGTGGCGATGAGTACGGTTCCGCACAACACGAACAAGGCGGCAGGGGCCCACGCCCCGACGATAGGAGGGAAGTATCCGAGTTTTGCCATCATCATGGTTATCATTTGGCATACATAGTAGATCACCGAAGCGACAAGGCTAGCCAAGAGACTCATGAGCAGCACGTTCTTTCTGAATCGTCCCCCTACCGCAACGGATAGGACAAGCACGACGAAAGGAGTGGCGGCAAAAGCATATCTTTTATAATAATCGGCTAATGCGCCCGCAACCGGAAGCCCGGCACTTCCCAAATCATTAATAAAAGCCGCGGCGTCTTTTGCCTTTAGTTCCTCGACTTCCATCGAATTCCTTCTGAAAGTCTCAGGTCGCTCGGTGAATTCTTTGTTTTTCTCATACTTTTCGTTAATTAGTTGACCATTAAAAAAGCGATATTCAAGACCATTTTCCAAAGTCCAAGCCCCGTCTACCCAGCGGGCTTTTCGAGCTTGGATAAAACGTTTGAAAGTTCCGTTTTCTGTTCTTTCCACCACCGCTAAGCCATTAAGCGACTTTTCAATATCGTTATAATAATCGACGGAGTACACTAGTTTGCCTTCGGAGGCTTTTACAACAACATCAGATTCGTTCGAAGAACGTTGCTGATGCAGCAAAGTCCGTGAGAGCTCTTTTTTTATTTTAGAGGATTTTATGACAATCTGATCTTCAAAATGAAAAGAAGCAAGCGAAAGCACACCGCCCAAGATGAATAAACTAAGAGCCAAACGTTTTAAAGGTATTCCCGTCGCGAATACGATGATAAGCTCGTTACGAGCGTATAAATCTCCAAAAGTATACGCCGCCGCAAATAATAACGCTATTGGCAAAGAGTAGGAAACACATTTTGGAAGATAAAAAAAAGCGACTCGCGCAATGTCGAACACGGATGCATCATATGCGAGATACCGCCAAAGATTGGCAAACAAATCAATCAATTGAAGTAAAAGTACAAAAAGAACCAAGCCGATGAGAAAAAGAGGCGCAAATTGTTTCAGTATGTATTTATCAATTGTTTTCATCGCCGTAACCGTGCCGCGGTAAGTATCAATCCGATAATGATCGCGACGATGTTTGGGAGCCACATCGCCCAAAAAGGTGAATAACCAAGACGGACGCCCAGTGTCTGACCACCTATCAACAATGCCCAGTATACAACGGCAATAATGAGTCCTACCGCGAATCCGAGTGATTGTCCGCTCTTTCGCGCGAAAAGGCCCAAAGGTGTCGCTAGAAACACAAAAGAAAGCGCTCCAAAAGGTATTGAGAATTTTTTATAGTATTCGAGTTTATATACACGCAAGTTGCGGTCTTCAAGTGTTTCCAAAATGTCGTTGATGTCTTTTTTTATTTTTGCAAGTGTGGATGATCGTGTATTCCACGCGGAATCCTCCGGACCTTTTCTTAAAGCGCCTTCCAGATCTTTCATCGATTGAAAGGAATTTTTCTTTTTTTCCTCGGTTTTCGTCGCAAGTAGAAATTTCTTCTTTCTAATTTCAACGGCGACGTCGGTTGAGGACATTTCTCTTGGCCCCGGGGTGCCAATGGACTGTACGAGATCCTTTTGCAATATTGTGTAGATTAACTGTTTCGATATCGCGTAATCATAATCGCCGCGTGAACTATCCTTAACGGATTGAATGAATGTGTCACCAAGTTCGAGAGAAAGAGAATCGCCCTTCCCTTCTTCAAGTTTTGCGGTACCGGAGACAATGATTCGGCGCTCGCCTTCATTTGTCCGGTCAAAAATAAGAAGGTCGGATATCTTGCGATCGGCAACCTTCCCGGTGATAATTACAGTATCTTTGTAACGTTTTACCGTATTTGATTCCAACTCCATTGCAGGAGTAGATAAAAGCAGCTTTTTATAGAATTTTCCGAATTCCAGGGTGCCGGCCGGCAAGAGCACGTCGTTCGCAAAGAAAGAAAGCAAAGAAATAGCCGCACCGAGAACTAGAACGGGTATAAAAACGACTCTGTAAGAAAATCCGGAAGCCCGTATGATCAAAATTTCATTATCGGATGTCATTCTCCCGACAGCCATCAAAATGCCGACCAAAGACGCAAAGGGTGCCGCCATCGCGATTATTGCGGGAAGAGAAAAAAGGATGAGCAAGGCAACTTGGTGCGGCGGAGCCCTTTTGGAAAGGATTTCTTCCGCCATGAGCAAGAGTTGATTAATAAAAAATATAAAAAAGAAAAAGAGAAACGAAACGAAGAAAGAAAAGGCACCTTCGCCGATCACATAACGATAAATCGTCGAGTATGTCGCTGTTGAGCGCCTATTCCGCATCATACACCGGTGGAACCGAACCCGGAAGATGACCTGACGGAATCAGATAATTCCGAGGTTTCGGAGAATGCCGCCCGGCTAACCGGAGCAATAATCAATTGTGCGATCCGATCGCCATCGTTTACGACAAACGGATGATCGCCATGGTTAATGAGAATAATTTGAACCTCTCCGCGATAGTCCTCGTCGATAGTTCCTGGAGAGTTTAATACGGTAACACCCTTTTTGAGGGCTAAGCCGGATCGCGGTCGTACTTGTCCTTCAAAGCCGGGGGGCAGTTCCATTTTTATACCGGTAGGGATCAATTGCCTTTCACCGGGCGCAAGATTAACGCTTTTGTCCAAGCGCGCCGAAAGATCAGCACCTGCCGCTCCATCAGATCCGTATGTAGGTATTTTAGCACGTGTGGAAAGTTTCTGGATTTTAATTGTGGGACGCTTATCCATTAAACACTCCTAATTTTTTAACCAGTTTTTCAGCCGATAGCATGAAGCTTTTTTTTGCTTTTGCGGGACCGAGGGCAAAAATCAGAGGTTCCGATTCGCGAATAAAATGAAACAATGATTCATTCGTCTCATTTGCGGTGACTACACTAACGAGCTCGGATGAATCGGAGATTGAAATCGGATCGGTATTATACATTTTTTGTCGTGCGATACGGCGCATACGGTGCTCAATATCCATCGATTCCAATTTCATCCCGCCGCGTATCTGTGCTTTTGAATCGGATATTTCTTGTTTGGAAAATCCGTTGGAATCAAAAAGCCGAACAATTTCTTCGGCAATCCCTTCTACAAGTTGCGGCAAAGTGTCTATTGTCGAGGACGCAAAAATAGTCCATAGCGTCGCGTCGGAAAGCAAAGAAGGCGCTGAATATATAGAATAACACAAACCACGTTGTTCACGCAGGGTTTGAAACAAACGCGAACTCATTGAATCGCCCATCGCCGTATTCGCGACTTGTAGGCCATAATATGAACTTTGAGACATGACCCCGGGAAGTTGAAATGAACAGAATATTTGAACGTGCTGGAAAGGGGCGCTTTTGAAAAACGCGCCAGAAGCGGATGGCCAAATAGGTGCGATTCTTTTTACGGGTTTTTGGGAGATTGGGAACGCGCCGGCGAAGGTTTTTTTGACACGATCAAAACTTACGTCTCCGGCAACGGTTACGAGATCGGCTGATCCAGAGTAGCAGTTTTCGAATGTGTTATACACTGTGTCGCGCTTAAGGCCAGCGACATCGGAACTTGTCCCGCCGATTTTCCTCCCAAGCGGGTGATCTTTCCACAAAAGCTCCGCGAAGGCGTCTGTGGCGACTTCTTCCGGGTCATCCTCAGCCGCGGAGAGTTCATTTTCAATAACGGTCCGTTCACGCTCAAATTCATTTGCGTCAAAAACGGCGTTTTGAGTCATATCTATCAGAATTTCAGCGGTCTTTTCAAAGCCGTCAGCTGGAACGATCGCGAAAAACGATACTGCCTCCCGTTCGGTAAACGCGTTTATCGAACCGCCAAGACTGTCGATCTCACGAGCGATCTGAAAGGCGTTTCTTGTCCGAGTGCCTTTGAAGAGCATATGTTCAATGAAGTGGGTAGAACCTTTTTCGTTCTCCCTTTCATCGCGTGAGCCTCTTCCGTACCAAACGCCGACGGCCGCAACTTCCGTCGCGGCCGTCGAGTCGACGATACAAGCCGTACCGCCGACGAAATCTTCACTTTCAATCAAGCCTTTTCGTTCCCCTCGATCGCGTCGATATAGGAAAGGTTCAGGCGACCCATTTTGTCAACTTCAAGAAGCTTCACAGGAATGCGCTGGCCTTCTTTGACTACATCGGTCACGTTGGCGATGCGCTGGCGAGAAAGCTTTGAAATGTGGCAGAGTCCTTCCTTTCCAGGTAGAATTTCCACAAAGGCGCCGAAATCCATGATTCGCTTGACCACGCCGTCGTAAATACGGCCGACTTCCGGATCCTCTACGATTCCGATAACCGCGGCTTTCGCGTCATCGGCGTTCTTGGAAGTTTTTCCGTAAATTGTGACCGTGCCGTCGTTTTCAGTGTTGATCGTTACCGAGTAACGTTCGCACAAGCCCTTGATATTTTTTCCGCCCGGTCCGATGAGGAGCCCGAGTTTTTCCGGATCAATTTTCATGGAAGTGATTTTCGGCGCGTATTCGCTGATGATTGTAGAAGGCTTGTCCAGCGTCTTATTCATAATGGAAAGAATATGGAGTCGTCCACGCTTGGCTTGATCCATTGCCTTACGCATGACGTCGGAACTGACACCCGCGATCTTGATGTCCATCTGGAAACCGGTGATACCGTTTTCAGTACCGGCAACCTTGAAGTCCATATCGCCGAGGTGGTCTTCCTCTCCGAGAATATCGGATAGGACCGCGAAACGGTCACCCTCGGTAATCAAGCCCATAGCGATACCGGCAACCGGCCTCTTCATTGGGACACCGGCGTGCAGCATGGAAAGTGTCCCTCCGCACACGGAGGCCATCGATGAAGAACCGTTAGATTCTAGTATTTCGGAAACTACGCGGATGGTATACGGGAATTCTTCACGGGAAGGAACCATCGCTTCAAGTGATCGGCGGGCAAGATATCCATGGCCGATTTCGCGGCGGCCGGTGTTGATCCGTCCGACTTCACCGACGGAATAGGGCGGGAAGTTATAATGCAAAAGAAACCGTGAACGTTTGTCGCCGTCTATATCGTCGAAAACCTGTTCGTCGAAAACCGTACCGAGTGTGGTGACCGCGAGCGCTTGGGTTTCGCCGCGGGTGAAGAGCGCCGACCCATGGGTGCGGGCAAGTACACCGGTTTCGCAGGAAATGGCGCGAATATCTTCGGTGCCGCGCCCATCGACGCGGATACCTTTGTTGAGGATCGAACCGCGTAGGATGTCGTACTCCATTTCTTCAAAAAGAGCATCGAAAAGTTTTTTCTGCATCGCGTCGGAGAGCTGCTCCGCGTAGGTCGCCGCAAGGTCCGCTTTAACGGCTCTGATCGCGTCGCCACGTTCGAACTTGCCTTTGACGAAGCACGCGGTCTCCAATCGAGGATACGCGGCGTCGCGCATCGCTTTTTTGTTGAGAAGTTCGACCTTGTTTTCGGTGAGCGGCAATTTAGCCTTGCCGGCGAGTTCACGGAATTTGTCTTGGAGAGTGCATAGTTCAGCGATGAAAATCTTCGCTTTTTCAAGCGCGGCGATCATCAAGTCTTCATCGACTTCGCTGGCGCCGCCCTCTACCATCGTAATGCCGTCTTTCGTCCCGGCGACAACGATTTCCAGACGCGATTTTTCGATCTGTTCATAGGTGGGGTTAACGATAAGTTCGTCCCCGACGGCGCAGACACGAGCTGACGCTACCGGTCCGCCGAAAGGAATGTCGGAAATATGAACGGCGGCCGATGACGCGAGGATGGCGAGCATATCCGGCGGGTTAACTTGGTCGGCGGAAATCGTGGTTGGAATGATCTGAATATCTCTGCCGAAACGTTTGTCGAACAAGGGTCGCATCGGTCGGTCAATGAGACGGGAAACCAGGATTTCCTTATCTTTCGGGCGGCTTTCGCGCTTGATAAAACCGCCGGGAATCTTTCCGGCAGCGTAATATTTCTCGTTGTAATCGACAGTGAGCGGAACGTAATCGAGACCTTCTTCAGCACTGTCCGAGGTACACACGGTCGCCAGAACGGCGGCACCAGCGTATTGCGCGAACACGGAACCGTTCGCTTGTTTTGCCATGCGACCCGTTTCGAGGATAAGATCCTCGCCCGCTATTTTAAGGGTAACTCTTTGTACCATGTATTAACACCTTAAGGTGGAGCGGCGCTCGGTCGCGTCGCCGCGATTATCGACCGAACTTAATCGGCCTGATAACGCTTAAATGAAAAAGGGCCCGGTCCGCTTATGCCGAACAAAGTTCGGCGAGCGTTCCGGGCTCGTTCCGCGTTATTTGCGGAGTCCAAGCTGCTGGATCAAGGAGCGGTATTTCTCCAGATCCGTGCGCTGTATGTATTTAATCATTCGGCGGCGCTGGCCGACGAGCATCAAGAGTCCTCTCTGGCTCGATTTATCCTTTTTAAAGGTTTTGCAGTGCTCGGTGAGCTGATTGATCCGCTCCGTAAGCAACGCGACCTGTACCTCTGAAGCGCCGGTATCCTTTTCACTTTTGCCGAAACGTGAAACTACGGACGTAATTTGCTGTTTATTCAACGACATATCTATACTCTCCTTGCAACCTATCTGATGAATTCGACGTACTTTACGACGCCGATTCGAGCGGGAACGCGAACGCGACCGCGATCGATTTCAATTTCGCATTCTGTCCCTAAAGAAGAAAAATCGTTCTTAACTATAACGGGGTACCGGCCATTCGGCGGCGTTATTCGACGCGTCGAGCCAACATCGTATTCGACTGAGGCCGCATCCGGGGTTGTGGATGCCGAACCTAGATCAAGCACAAAGCTTCGCCCGAGAAGAGCCGTAGCCTCAACGAGGTTTCCAGCCGCAATCGCGGTACGGATACGACTTGAACTGACCGGCATACCGCCCCAGAGCACTGGGGTGACAATATCGGTCGGGATGCCGTCCGCTTCATTTAATGAGCGGATTCGTTCAGCATCGGTATCAAGACGATATCCGCAGCGAAAATCGCTGCCGACGGCCAAATAACGCAGTTTACCCCGATCTTTTAAAAGATCGACGAAATCCTTCCCCGACAGTTTACCGAAATTACCGGAAAAGTCAATGAGGACGGTGAGAGCCACCCCCAGCTTTTCAAAGGCGTCTAACTTTTGATCCAAGCTGAAAATATTGCCATCGAAGTCCTTCGGCCGAAGGATTTCCTTTGGATTTTCCAGAAACGTAAAAACACTTGGAGACAGGGTCGCATCAAACGTGAGGATTCGGTCTATCAGAGCTCTATGGCCTAGATGAAGGCCGTCAAAAACGCCAACGGTAGCTGAGCGCGCTTCAAATGGCAACGGTTGCGTAACGAAGGAATCCCATGAAACTATGTTCATAAATCCTCCGGCCGCGCGGCGACGTATCCGTATCTACGTTTGCCGTTTTCGCAAGTTATGACAGCCAAAAAGAGACCATCTTCTCGCATAAGCGCCACATCTTTATTTTCCGCGATATTTACAAACCAGGCCTCGTCGATCGGCTTGCCGTGAGTAATGTGAAGCGCTTGATCGGCAGGAAGCCGAATTGTCGGGAGTTTTATCGCCGAGAAGGAGCGCTCATCTATAGGGCGTAAGGCGTCTCGTATCGTTTTTTCCGGATTGGACGAAGCGAAAGGATCGACGGCTTCACTCAGTTCAAAGCCCGCGACGCGGGTACGAAGCAGCGCGGTCAAATGCGCGCGGGAATCGCAGCCTAGCGCGATATCGCGCGCCAAGCTGCGAATATATGTGCCTTTGGAACAATGAACGCGTATCTGCGCAGTTTGTCCATCAAACGATAAAAGTTCAAGAGAATGGATGACGACAGGTCGTTCTTTCATTTCGACGGTATCGCCGGAGCGTGCAATTTCATGAGCTCTTTTCCCGTCTACGTGCACCGCGGAATAGAGCGGCGGGGATTGACTGATGTTGCCGCGGAAATGCGGTAGGACGGCCCGCAGGGCGCTCTCCGTCGGTACCGGAGCCTGGGCTATAATCAAGCCTTCCGGGTCGAGCGTGTCTGTTTCCGTTCCGAACTCTATCGTGCCGTCATAGATTTTGTCGCAGCCGGTAAACCAGGGGACAAGCCGTGTGGATCTTCCGACCAAAACAATCAAAAGGCCTTCAGCGAATTTATCAAGCGTGCCCGAGTGACCAACCCGACCGGTATCAAGGGCACGTTTAATTAAGTTGAGGGCGTCGAAAGAGCTGATTCCCGGCCGCTTGCGCAGCAATAGGTATCCATCCGGTTCGGCGCCGTCCCGGCGCGCTCTCCGTCTCAACTATTGATATCCTCGATTCGTTTTATGAGATCAAAGCCGTCTCGAACGCTCATGTCCGCATGGAAGCGGAGCTTGGGAATCTGACGTATATGCAGCTTGGAGCCGATATAGGATTGAATAAACCCGGCGGCGCTTACTAAACCTTCAACGGCCCGTTCAAGCTTTTTATCATCCTCAAAATTGGAGACATAGACGTCCGCAAAGGAAAGATCACGGGAGACGTCGACGCGCGTGATCGAGAGAAAAGTGTCAACTCGATAGTCTTTCACTTTTCCCGATACGATGAACGCGCCGATTTCTTCTTGTATCTGTTTCCCCAGCCGTTGAAGCCGGAATTCCGACATACCCCGACCTTCCTAGGAATCGCTCAGCTTGCGCGCGATTTCAATGATCTCAAATACTTCAAATTGGTCTCCGACCTGAACAGCGTCGAAACCTTCCAGTCCGATACCGCATTCATAGTTTGACGCAACTTCGCGGGCGTCGTCCTTGAAACGTCTGAGAGATGAAATCTTGCCCGTATGGAGCACGATGCCGTCGCGAATAACGTTGACGCTCGCGGAACGTTTGACAGTACCCGTAAGTACGTAACAACCGGCGATTGTGCCGATTTTCGGTACCTTGAACGTATCACGCACTTCCACCGTCGCGATCGTTTCCTCTTTCGTATCCGGCTTCAACATCCCTTCCATGGCTTGCTGGATTTCTTCCACGGCCTTGTAGATGACGTTGTACTTCCGGATATCGACCTTTTCGGAATCGGCGAGCGCCTTTGCTTGAGGCGTCGGGCGAACGTTGAAACCGATGATGATTGCGTTGGACGCGGAAGCGAGGTTGACGTCGCCTTCGTTAATAGCGCCGGGCAATGCCTGGATGACGTTGAGCCGGATTTCTTTAGTGGTGAGCTTCTCAAGACTCGCCTTGACCGCTTCCACAGAGCCCTGGACGTCGCCTTTGATGATGACTTTGAGCTCCTGGACTTCTCCGTCGTGGATAGTGTCGTACAGGTTGTCCAAAGTAATCTTTTTCAAATTTTTGCCGTTTTCGAAACGTTTCAGTTCCTGACGCTTTGCGGAAATGCCGCGAGCGGTTTTTTCGTCCTCGACAACCTGAATAGGGTCGCCCGCATTCGGAATGCCTTCAAAACCGAGAACTTCAATAGGCATGGAAGGCGTGGCAATCTCTATCTTTTCGCCTTTGTCGTTGAAAAGCGCCCGAACCTTACCAGGCCAGACACCCGCGACAAAAGAATCGCCGACGCGGAGGGTTCCGCGTTCAACTATTACCGTGGAAACGACACCTCGTCCGTGATCGATTCTGGATTCCAGTACTTTTCCTTCGGCGTTGCACGCATAATTTGCCGTGAGTTCAAGTATTTCCGCTTGAAGAAGGATAGCTTCAATGAGCTTATCTATTCCTTGCTTTTTAAGCGCGGAGATTTCGCAGAACATGGTCTGACCGCCCCAATCTTCGGGCATAAGTCCAAGTTCAGAGAGCTGATTTTTTACGCGGTCCGCATTAGCTTCCTGTTTATCGATTTTATTGATCGCGACGATAATCGGAACCTTCGCTTCTTTCGCGTGGTTGATGGCTTCGAGTGTCTGCGGCATGACGCCGTCGTCGGCCGCAACCACCAGGATGACTATATCCGTTACCTGAGCGCCGCGGGCCCGCATCAATGTGAACGCTTCATGTCCGGGCGTATCCAGGAACGTTATGCTTCCCTTATCCGTTTTGACCGAGTAAGCGCCGATATGTTGCGTTATGCCGCCGAATTCGCCCGATGCGACGTCGGCGCTTCGGATGGCGTCCAAGAGTTTCGTTTTACCATGGTCAACGTGCCCCATGACCGCAACGACCGGAGGTCTCTGTAAAAGCGCGGTATCCCCGTCTTTTTCAGTTTCGATGAGTGTTTCGTCATAGAGGCTCACGATGTGCACTTCGCAACCGAATTCCGAGGCGAGAAGAGTAGCCGTTTCCGCATCGATCTGTTGATTGATGGTCACCATCATGCCCATAGACATAAGTTTGGCAATCAGGTCGGATGCTTTGAGATTCATCTTGCGAGCCAGCTCGGAAACAGAGATGACTTCCATGATGTCCACCGACTTCGGTACCGGATTGGCCATACGGGAGGCTTTCTTTTTTTGCTGGAGGAGTTTCTCCTCCATTTCTTGGTCTTTCCGCTGATAGACAGGTCTTTTAGCCTTGAAGGCTTTCTTTATAGGACCTTTTCCATCCGCAATCGGAGTAGTCGGGGCACCGGGACGTCCGGGACCGCCGGGCCGTGGGCCGTAACCGGGTCTACCGCCGGGGCCACCGGGACCGCCGGGACGCGGGCCGTAACCGGAACCACCGCCATAACCGGGTCTACCCCCGGGACCACCAGGGCCGCCGGGGCGTGGACCGTAGCCGGGACCGCCGCCGCCGTAACCAGGTCTAGGACCAGGGCCGCCGGGACCGCCGCCGCCGTATCCGGGTCTAGGACCGGGACCACCGGGACCACCGGGACCGCCGCCGCCATATCCGGGTCTAGGACCAGGGCC
>JBAYHM010000145.1:0-10961 GCA_041666155.1 Treponemataceae bacterium | reverse complement strand
TTATTGGCAGGGCCCGCAAGCGGCGTGACACCGACCAGTCCCGTAACCAGGTGCTTAAACGCGATCGCATCGCCCAGGGCGCGGATTGATGGGTCGCTCGTGCGGAAATGTTCATCGACCAGGATGGCGCCCGCTCCGGGTTTACCCGCCGGGATCGTTTCAAGACCCGCTTCCCGGGCAAGTTTGGAATCAGGTTTTACGCCGATTGAGAAGATGATGATATCGGCCGGAACCTCGTCGCCGGAAGACAGCTTTACAAAGATGCGGCTGCCGCGTTTTTCGAACGACGACACGCCGTCTTTTAAGCGCAGCTCCACGTCTTTGTCCCGAAGATGGCGATGAACGATCGCGGCCATTTCAAAGTCAATCGGTCCCATAACCTGGTCCAGCGCTTCGATGACCGTAACCGCCGCGCCGCGGTGGGCTAGGTTTTCCGCCATTTCAAGACCGATGAAGCCGCCGCCGACCACAACCGCGCGTTCAGGCCGGCGCATGTCGATCCATTCCTTGATACGATCGATATCCGGAACGGAACGGATCGTGAAAATACCTTCCAAGTCCAAACCCGGTATCGGCGGTTTGATCGGTTCGGCGCCCGGAGAAAGAATAAGCGCGTCGTAGTTTTCTTTATAAGTACGCCCGGTTTTCAATTCGGTCAAAGAGACCGTTTTCGCCGCGCGATCAATTGCCGTCGCCTCGGTAGCGACGCGGACGTCGACGTTCAAGGTTTCGCGGAATTTTTCCGGAGTCATGACGAAAAGCTTGGCGCGCTCGGAGATGACGCCGCCGGCGTAGTAGGGTAAGCCGCAGTTCGCGTAAGACACGTAGTCGCCGCGTTCAATTAAAATGATGTCCGCTCTTTCGTCGTTTCGGCGTAATCTTGCCGCGGTCGTCGCGCCGCCGGCGACGCCTCCGATAATAAGATATTTTGCCATGCCTTACTCCTTATGTATTGATCTTGATTGCCAGGATTTCGCTTGGTATTTCAATCTCTCCGTCACGCATCCGCGCGACGAGCTTTGCTCCGTCTTCGGTCAGAAACAGGTCCCACGAGCGTTTGTCGTCCATTCTACGCTTTCGGCTGAGAAGTTCCTTTTTTTCCAGAGAACTCAAAACCCGCGAAAGGCGGGAAGGGGACAGAGCTACCTCATCCCCCAGATTCGTAGCCAAAGCGCAACCGCCGCCGACGGAACAGAGGCACAAGGCTTCCGTCAACGTGACCCCGTAGGAATCTCTGATCGATTCTTCCAATTTTGATACGGCGCGTAAAAGTCCCTTCAACGCGCACAAACGCTCGTGCATGAGTGCTCCCGTCAATAGTTGTTAGGCGCAATTAGATAGTAATGTATCGATATTGTCAAGACGAATTATTGATGGAACTTGGGGATCGAGTTTTTGGATCTATTGTCTATTGTGCCGAAAAAAGTACCATGCTAGGATGTTCAAATGATTCGTTTCTACAAAAAATCAATTTTTTCATTTACCGTTTTCTTTCTTTTTTCGATGATTCCTCTTTTCTCGATTTCATATTATGCCGATTCAGCGGAAGTCGTAGAGCTGGAATACCTGTATAGAAAGAATGGAAGTCTGTTCCCGATTACGTCGTATCCCGTAAGCGGAGCGGCCTTGATCGACTCTGCGCGGGCGCTTCGCGATAAAATCGGTGAAACTGATGCCGGGGTCCTGGCGCTGGTGATCGATCGTCTTAAGGAGGCGGAGAAACCTCCAAGGATCCGTACTCAGATCGCGACGAACCTCCAATACCGCGCATTCGTCAATCCGCAAAGAGCCGAAACCGGTGATGCGCATTCCACGGCCTCGGCTTTGGATTTTCAGCGTTTTTTCCTTTCAAAACCGGCTCTGGTCGTGTTGGATCTGAGCGCGCAATCGGAACAGGGCTTTTTTCTTTCCGTCCTCGGCGATTTCATGTCCCAATGGGATGGCGATCTTTTCAATTCGGAAAACATCCCGATGTTCGGCGCTGCCGGCTCGGAATCAAGTTTTGAGAACCACTTCGTCACCCGCGGCAACCTGATCTGGAGCAAGGGCGTTCTGACGGCCGCCTTCGGCCGCGACACGATGCGTCTGGGTCCGCGCCGCGGTTCGTCGCTGTATCCTTCCGATAAACTGCCCTTTATGGACGCGGCTCGGCTTACCGTCCCCTTCGGTGCCGTAACTATGGATTGGTATATTTCCAGTTTGCACCCGGTCGCGGCATCCGGTCACGACGTTGAGCCGAACCTGACAAATTCCGGGACCGTTGACCCGGCAGGCCCCTTCGGCTTTGAAGACGACACGAATCAGACCGATATCTGGTACACTGCCCACCGTTTTGAAATGAACCTTGGCCGTGTTTCCGCGGCAATCGGCGGCCAAGTGCTCATGGCCAGGCGGAACAACCATATCCAGCTTACCGACTTTATTCCGGGAATCGCCCTGCACAACGCGGACGTCAGGCCAAACAATATGTCCATCCTCCTGCAGCTGCGCGCGCTGCCGGTCAACGGGCTGGAATTGTCTTTGGACGCGGGCTACGACGACATCAACGCGAACGCCGTCGGCATCGGGGATTATTCGATTCCCACAATCGACGCGTATATCGGCCGCGCCGTTTACGATGTCGGCGTTCCCTGGGGACGAGTAAGTCTATTCGCGGAAGTGGGGACGACGCATTACCTGTGGGGAAACTTCGACGCCGCCGCGACCGGCATAGAGTCCGAATACGTTGATACCTTGGCTCGCGCCATCTACCGATACCGCATCGATGGAGACTGGGGCGCCGCGCTCTTGCCGCTCACCAGTCCCTTCGGACCCGGCGTTCGTTGGTTGACGCTTGAGGCCGGAGCAGCCGTCGGCTGCCTCAAGTTGCGCGTCAACTATCAGCTTTTGTCTATCAATACGCTTGCAAACCTCATCGATACTCCGTACCGCGAAGATGCGGCGGTAGAAAACGCGCCGCGTGTGCTGTACCACGATATCGGCTTTGCCGCGAGCTACGACCTCAATCCGGTTTCCTTTACGTTCGCCCCCTCTCTTCTCATCCGAGACGGGGCGGTCGGATTCGAATGTTCATTTATTTTCAGCGCCCGCTACGCCGCCCGTTTCCTCTGAGCGGCTAAGGAGATCTACCGCATGCGCAGGTTACTGATCGTTCTTTTGTCTCTCGGCATGTTCGCTTCGGCTTCCCTCGCAGCCGAAACGGTTGTGAAGCCCTCTCTGGACTTCGGCCTCGGACTCGAAGGCGGCTACGATGCCGATATCGGTTTTTGGAACATGGGATACGGTCGCCTCTTTTTTAAGGACGGACCTTTTTCCTTGATTGCTCACCTTTCTTTCAACAACGACAAAAAGTATTCGCCCGCTCACGCGAATACGACTGAAGGAAGCATCGGAGGTTATTATTTCTTCATGGACGAAGGCGGCCTTGCGTACGATGGCAAAAACCTTTCCATGAAAGTCGGCCGTTTCCGCCACTATGACCAGATAGATTCTCCGTATTCCCTATTCGTGAATTCCGAAGGCATAACGGCTAATCTCGGCCAAGTCCGCTACGAGAATGAAAACTTTATCTACGAATCCCGGTGGGTGGAACTGAACCATC
Source organism: Treponemataceae bacterium (assembly GCA_041666155.1). Classification (GTDB taxonomy): domain Bacteria; phylum Spirochaetota; class Spirochaetia; order Treponematales; family Breznakiellaceae; genus SZUA-426. The sequence goes on along the minus strand of JBAYHM010000145.1, from coordinate 7,360 downwards.
GCTCCGGCGTCGGGTCTCCGGCGTGGAACGCCTACTGGAAAGCCAAGGAAGACGACCCCACAACAACAACGGTTGATGAAACTACATCAACGGGCTTCCCCGATCGCGGCGTGAATTTAAAAACCTACGCGCTCAAATTCGGGTCTATGCGTTTTGGTCTGCAGGACACTGCCGTCTATTCCGGAACAAACTTTGACGCCGAATATTTCGTCAATCCTATTCCTTCCTACTTTATTCAGTATATGAAAGGAACCGGCGGTCGTCCTTGGGCGACCAACCAGAACGACAACAGCACCATCGGCCTGTTCTGGGACTGGAAGCGCGAGGACGGTTCCCGGTACTACGCGCAATACCTAATGGACGATTTCTATATTCCTTATTTGTCCAAATATCTTTACCCTAATCAGATGGCGTGGGCTTTCGGCGGTTCTTGGAAAACCGACTACGGCACCTTCGGTTTTCACCACGGCGGAGCGCTCAAATATACCTTCCAGTCAAACACGGTCAACAGCGACGACAGCGACGCCCGGGAAATGGCGTACGGGTACACGTATTATCCTGACACCGCTTACTACTCCGACGGGACCACCGTCGTCGCCCTGGACATCACCGACAACAGCTTCGGCTTCAAATACGGTGAAAACAGCGCCGCGTTCCAGGTCGATTGGCAGAACCGCTTCGCGGGCGCCTATCTAAAAGCAGCTCTGGAATTCGTACTGGCCGGTTCCAATTCCGCGGCAAACCCCTGGCACGACGGCACCTCCGAAGAGGGGTTGCCGACCTCTTGGCTGGCGGACGACGTCCTGCAAAAAACCATTGCCGTGAATGTCAACGCCGCGCGAAAATTCGGAGACTTCGACGTCTCGCTCGCGCTCAAGGCCGGCTACACCTTCAACACGCTTGCCTTGGTCGATCCTTCCGACGTCGCGACCACGTCGAGCACTATTGATCAGTATTCCAAAATATGGAAAGCGTCCCAGAATAATGCGCCGATCTTCGCGTTTACCCTCGGCGTGCGTTACGTGTTCAAGATTTTCTAAATAAAACGGCCGGTCCGGAACGTGACGTTCCCGGAACCGGCCGTTTTTCTACACGCTGATCAGCGCTACTTCTTCTTATATTTTTCGTATACCACAATCATTGATTCCACGAAACGCGACACTGAAAAGTTGCGGGATATTTCCTCGGAGCGGACGCCCATACTCTTGCGTAAAGCCTTATCGGAAAGTACTTCAAGAGCCTTTTCCCATAAGAGTTTATCATCCACCACCGCCCAGCCGTTATCCCCGTTCAGCACCATGTCATAAATGCTCAAATCGGCAGCCGCGACGACGGGAAGCGCGGAAGCCATAGCTTCAATGAAGGTAATGGGATGGACTTCGCTGTGCGACGCGCTCATGAAGAGGTCGGAGGCGGCATACGTCGCTTTCACCTCGTCGGGCCAGCGCAGGTAGCCGGTAAACGTCACCCGTTTGGCAATATCCAGTTCTACGGCGTAGGTCTCAAGCGCGTGGCGGTCAGGACCGTCGCCGACTAGAAGCAGCCGAGCAGTGGGCCGCCGCGCGACGATTTCCTTGAAATTCCGCATCAGCGTCTCAACGTTTTTCTCCGTCGCGAGCCGGCCGACAAACACGATGAGTTCATCGGCGGGATCAATCCTGAATCTCTCGCGAAGAGCCTGTCCCTCGGCTGAAAGGCCTTTGGACCGTTCGTAGAACGCGCTTAAGTCAATCCCGTTCGGCACGATCTCCACCGGTTTTTGATAGCCTATTTGGGTAAGGTATTCGGCGATTTTGCGGGAGGGAGCGATGATGCAGCTGTGGTTGCGGTGCATCCGCTTCAACACGTTGGGCAGCTGCCATTGGAGGATGCCTTCCAAGAGGGGAAGATAGTACAGGTAGTCTTTCCAATACGTGTGCATCGTATGGACGGTCGGGATCCCCAGTTTTTTGGAAACGATCCGTGCCGCCATTAGCAGGCTGAACTCGGTATGGGTATGGATGATGTCGAGCTTGCACGCGGCGGCTTGTTTGACGATTTCATACTGGAGGAAAAAACCGATGCGATGTTGCGGCTCATTCGGGAATTTAAAAGATCGGATACGGAAAACACGGTCTTCGGGGATGGCGTCCGGGTGATCGACGGTGAACACGAATACGTCGTGGCCGCGTTTTTCTAGTTCCGTTTTCAGTGTCCGCACTACCGTAACGACTCCGTTAACTTGCGGCGGATAGGTGTCCGTAAATATGCCGATTCTCATTTATTACTCCTATTCGTTACCGTTTAGAGACAGTGCCCTATCGAACGGTTGCGAAACTATACCATGAACGTCGCCTTCCGCCAACGCGGTCATGCTTAAGCCTTTTTAAGGGTGCCGAACCGTAACGCGTTTATCGTGACCTTGGCCGAAGCCCGGTCTTCCGCTTTAGGCAGAAGCGATGAAAGATCAAGCTTTATTCCTCCCGTCACCGTCAGCTGGCTGCCGTTGAGCGCCGCCGTTTCCAAAACGCGCTTCTTCTTGTCCTTTGGTGACACCTCAAAGGATCGGCCCGTATCGGTTTTTCGTTCGGTCACGGCGATGTGCAGGCTGGTTATCCATTGCCTTACGCGCGCCCCGGCGACCGCGCTTTCATCCCGCAAGTCCACCGTTACGTCCATACCCACAATATTCGACACTTGGAAGTCGTCGATGATTGCGGTAGGCGTTCCAAGCGCTAGGGAAAGAGAACGGGCGGCGGCTTCCGCGTCTAGCTCCTCCGTACCGTGTAGGGCGATGATAGCCGCCCCAGTCGCGGCAAGAGGTATTTTATCTTTCCATTCCGCCGAGTTCCGCACGACTTCTTCCATGCGGAATAAGGATTTTTCCAGGCCTTCAGAATATTTGAACGTTTGACGGAGTAGGTAGGCGCAGAGAAATTCATTCTCAGCGCCGGAAAGAAAACCGGGCAAGGTTGCCGTAAGGTATCGCGGCGGCCGTTTTCGTTTATCGCGAATACGCGCGGTGATCTTATCCGCAAGCATTATTCCCGGCGCCGGTTTTACGCGGTGGTTTACCAGAAATGCGCGCTCCGCTTCATCGGCGCAGGCAGAACAGCCAAGGCAGGAACCTCCGTTATCGCCTAAACACGAACGTGTATCTACGCGCTCTATCGCATTTTCATACGCCTTATCGCGGAACGCGGCGCTTGCCGCCGTTTCCACGAAGGAAAGTGGATACCGATAGTCGGGGCTTTTTGCTTCGATGAGGGGACCGGAAAGAGTCGCGTTGTTTTGGCCGGCGTCCAATTCCCCGCTTTTGCGGAGTGCCGCGATCAAGCGCGCGTTTAAGTCCCCTTCAACACGCAGGTCAAAGGCGCAGCCGGCTCCGGCGGCGGCCAGAAGCCCTTCGGCCAGCGCGTATGAGCCGGAAACCAAAAGCTGGTCCGCGACGTATTCGTCCCAATCGCTCGCTAAGCGGAATTCAAAACCGTAGGTTTCTACCGCGTCTTTCGCGCTGTCCGAAAGCTCTTGGAATACGCGTTTATTCAGCACAAGCTCTTCCGCGCGGAGCGGCGTAAACGGCATCCGTACGAGGTATCCGAAAGAGAACAGCGCGCGGAGTCCCGGATGCCAGTCGTCGGCCAGCGCGCGCAGCTGCGCGCAGAAGGAGCGGAATTCAGCCAGGTCACCATCTGTTTCGTTGCCCGAAAGAATATAGAACAGCTTTAGTTCACGAACTTTTTCTTTGACCAAGCGCTCCATAAGGGCGAACAGATCGGAAGTCGTGAGATCTTTTGAATAGAAGGCGCGCATCGCGGAGGACACGCCTTCCACGCCGACGGTAAAACTTCTTTTTTCAGCGGCCAATTCGCAGGCTATCATGCCGCTTGTTTTAAGCAGTAGGTCGGCCCGCTGGCTCATCATGTTCACCCGATCAAAAATACCGTTCAATTCAAAAATCAGATCGAGCGAATCCTGGTGAGCGTTGAAGTTGAAGGAGTAGAGGTCTACCGTAGACGCTCCGCTTTCCCTTTTCAATTTTCGGGCGGTCTCAAGCACCTGTTCTTTCGGAAGTTCCCGGTAAGGTTTTCGTTCCCAGCCTTCAAAACAGAACGAGCAAAACGAGGGACAACCCCAAGAGATTTGAAGGCGCGCGGTAGACGCCTCCTCCGAGTTGAGAAGAGGATACGAATCAAGAAGAAGCGGTTTTTGAGAGATTGCGCAGCGGCCGGGGTGAATAAGCCTAACTTTTCCGTCTTTTCGCGGTTCCTCGGGCGTTCCCCGGCAACTTGCCCAAAATGCATCGATATCACCTTCGGTCCGGTCCATCCTATCATCGATGGAAGAACCTTTAGTTTTAGCCAGGGTTGAGATCAACCGCGCGCCGCCGTCTTCACCTTCACCAAAGAAAATACCATCAACAAACGAATCCCCGTCGGGGAAAATAAGACCCTGCGACGCAAGTGCGTTGGAACCGCCTAAGATGATAGGCGGGAAGGGGGCCGCGCCGACGGCAAGACGGCGCACGCTTGAACGTAAGGAGATGCCCGACCGCAACAGGAGCAGCGGCAGATTAACCAGCTCCAACGCGTAGGAACAGGAAACAAGGACCGCGTCGTAGTCTTCCGCCGTGCGTTTCGCGTCGATTCCAGAAAGCCAAGGGATATTCGCGGCATCAAGAACGGCGCGATCGGCTTTTGAAGGGAAAAAAGAAAAATCGATATACGCTTCGCCGCCAAGGGTATTGCGGATGAGTTTATGGAGGAATAGGTGACCGGTTGATCGGGCCGCGTCCCGGAAAGGGGAAAGCCGGACGATAAGGAAGCGAACGGAAGCGGCTCCCCACTCCGGATTGTCCAGTCCCGCTTTCTGCGCGTCCGCGTACAGCGGTGCGGCTTTTAATCGCGGCGCGACGGCCGCGATTTTTTGCGAAAAATCAGCCACGACGATCGCTGCGCCTTTTTGCCGGGCGCTTTTCGGGATTCGGCCGCTGTCCCCGATCGGGACCGGCCTCTCTTTCTATGTCTTCCGCCGGCGCTTCGGTCGCGTCCTCATCCACCGGCATCGGCGCGACGATTTTTCCGCCGAACAGAGCCTTAGGGTACACGACGATCCCCAGTTTCTTTTCAAGGGCCGCCAGGCGCGGCAGCTCCAGTTCGTCTCCAAAGGTGGCCATTACGCCGCGGCGCCCCGCCCGGGCGGTCCGGCCCGCGCGGTGGGCGTAGGCTTCGGGCGTCTCCGGCACGTCAAGCGCTACCACGTGCGTCACATCGGTAATATCCAGGCCTCTGGCGGACAGATCGCTGGTGACCAGTACCTTTGCGCGCCCCGCTCGGAAATCGTCAATCGCTTTTTTGCGTTCAACCTTGCCCATGTCGCCGAAAATACCGGTCGCGTTTACGTCATGATGCCGCAATTGGCCAAGGATATTACCCACCTGTCCGCCCCGATCGGTGAAGACCAGCGTCTTTTCGCCTTTCGCGGCAAGAAGAAACGAGCGGAGCGCCATGATTTTTTTCCGGCCTTCACAATAAAAAGCCCAATGTTCGATCATGGTCCTCAGGACTTGCGCGTCGTCGATATCTTCCCGCAGGGCCTCGGGGCGCAAGAAGGCGGCGAGCTGTTCTCTCGCTTTACGCGTCAACGTAGCTGAACACGCTATCGTCTGGCGGTCGCCGGGAAGAATTGAAATCAGCTGCTCGGTAAGTTCGCGCAATTCATCGGCAATCAATCGATCCGCTTCGTCAAGGATGAGAAACCGCACCGAGTGAAGTTTGAGTTTTCCCATGCGTTCCAGCTGGATCATCCGACCGGGCGTTCCGACAACGACAGCGGGCTTTTCGCTTTTCAATCGATCTATCTGGCGTGAAATATTCGCGTCGCCGGTCAGTAAAGCCGCCTTAGGCGCTTTCTCAAAAGCGGAAAACAGAAAGTCGGCCTCGGCCTTGATCTGCGCGCACAATTCATAGGTCGGCGCCACGATAACAAGCACAGGACCGCGCGCGAAGGACGGCGGAGCGGAGCCCTCGGGCGGGGTGGCGATCAATTGCGAAAGGGGGAGAAGATACGCAAAAGTTTTTCCGGTTCCGGTAGCCGAACGGAACGCGATATCCGCGCCGGAAGCGATAGCGGGAATTGTTCGTTCTTGAACTTCCGTTGCTTCTTTTATCCCGCGCTCTGCGACTTTTTCCGTCAATTGTCGGCAAATGCCGATATCCGCGAAGTTCTTCATCTTATTAGTATGATCGATTGATCGATTTTAGTCGAGTGAGACCGGCGTTCCGTTCTCATAACCGCGTGAAACCATCGCGTGGGCGGTTTCCGCCGCGGCCTCAATAAGGCGTTCGGCGACCAACGGTATCAGTTTTGCGGTCCCGAGTATTCCCATTTTTCCGGAGCGCGCGCGGTACGCGTATTCGGCCGCTTCCCATATGGAAAACACTCGCGGAATGAAGGCCAAGGCGAGCGCGATAGTCAAGGAAAGATCGAATGAATCGATCTTTTTTGTGATTCCGACCGGAAGAATTGCGCGAAGTCCATGTTTGGTTTTTTTTTCAAGGCGGGAAAGCGCAAAACGCAGTTCCGCGGTCGTGGTTGTCGCGAAAAGCACGGACCCCAACGCGAAGGACGCGAATACGCCCCAGGCAAAAAGGAGACCTTCCACGCAGCCTTTTTCATCGATGCGTATTGAAAAGGAAGGATCACTTTTTGTGGTAACGGCGCGAAGCGCGACGACGACCAGTGTCGTGACGGCAAGGGCCTTGGAGCCTGAAAAAAGTGACGGGATCGGTATTTTGCCGATGAGTGAGGCTGTTATGACAACCGCGCTTGTCAGTATCAATCCCGGAAAACCCGCGAAAAAAGCGGTGACGGAAAGCGCGCAAAGAAGCAAGAGTTTTACTCCCGCCCCAAGCCTGTGCAGCGCGGTATTTCCCGATTGATACGAATATGGCGTCAGTTCAGCCACGTGCAATCCTCCACGCGGTCATAGTGGTGACGCGGATCGCGGATACCGTATTTATCAACGCCGCGTGTAAGCACTTCCAGCGGCGTACCGTCATCTCTGATTTTGCCTTTATCGAGTATCGTCAAGCGATCCGCGTGTGCCAGAACTTTTTCCAGCTCGTGAGTGAGCACGATTACCGTCTTCCCGGATTTTTTGAGGTCCGAAATCGTGCGCAAAACCTGGATCACTCCGGGCCAGTCCAAATTGGCGAAAGGCTCGTCCATGATTACCGCATCGCAGCCCATCGCCAGTACGCCCGCTACGGCCAAACGCCGCTTTTCTCCGCCGGAAAGGTGGCGGGGCGGCGCTTTCCTTTTTTCAGTCAAGCCGGTCGCCTCAAGGGATTCATCAACTCGCCTTTTGATCTCTGTTGCG
>JBAYHM010000144.1:0-10971 GCA_041666155.1 Treponemataceae bacterium | reverse complement strand
TTGATTTCAAGCGTTACCCCTGAAAGCGCTTCCGTGCCGTCGGAAAAGCGCTTGGTGAGCGATTCAACGCTGAAAAAAACTTCAGGCATCGAGCTTGTCGGCGACGACGCGCCGTAGTCTGCCGGCTACACCGATCGCGATTGCGATCTTGACCACGTCGCCGACGATGAAGGGGAACATGCCGACCGCCAGAGCCTTCGGCCATTCGGCTTTAAGAACCGCCTTCAGTCGCAGCACACCCGGCACGTATACGGCGACAATTCCCAGGACCGCGGCGATACTTATGATCCATATAGGAGACTGTTTGTCGGCGCGCGGTTTCCCGGCGATAAGACCCGCGACCAAGGCGCATAGCGCGTACCCCAAAAGATATCCGCCGGTCGGGCCAAAAAAATGAGCCGCTCCGCCTTTACCGCCGGCGAACACCGGCAAACCGATTCCTCCAACCAGCAAGTACACCGCTATGGCCGCGAATCCCATCACCGGTCCGAGTACCAACCCCGAAAGAAGGGCGAAAAGATTCTGTAAAACCACCGGAACGGCGGAACCGGGGATCGGTAGGGCGATAAAGGTGCCCGCCGCGGTCAGCGCGGCGAAAAGAGCGACCAATGAGGTTCGCAAAGTCATTTTGCCTGTATCCATTAATGCAACTCCTGAAGTGTAATATCAGCGATCATTAAACCTTAATGAGGTCGTTCCCGCTTCCAGATGTTCGATTCCGGTATCCGTTTCCAGGACCGCGCGGCCGAAACAATCTATGCCCATAAAACGTCCGGCGCGATGTATTTCCCCCGTGTCCGGCTTTGTCGTCGTTTCTCCGTGGCGTGCGTCAATGAACCGCGCGTGTATTCCAACACCGAACGCCGCGGCGTTCCACCGGTCGATGAAATCTTTTCCTTTCTCAAAGGATTGTTCCAGTTCGAAGGCTTCAATAAATGCGTTCAATATTTCTCTCCGCGACAGCTTCCGCTTCGCGAGCTCGGAGCAGGTAAGCGCTCCGTCTCCAAGCAGCTTATTATTCACGTTCACGCCGACGCCGATTGTCATACGCCGTACGACGTCTCCTTCAGCCTCAAACTCAACCAAGACCCCCGCGATTTTTTTGGATCCGACGTAGACGTCATTCTGCCATCGGGGTTTCGCTTCGGCTCCGGTGGCTTTGCGGACGGCAGCGGCAATTGCCAATTGGGCCGCAAGGGACACTCGCGCGTACCGCAGCACCGATGTTCCCGGTTCAATAATCACGGTAAAAAAAAGTCCGCCTGAGCTGGATTCCCAAGAGCGTCCCGCGCGCCCGCGGCCGGCGCTCTGCCGTTCGGCGACCACCACGGTTCCTGCGGGCGCGCCGCGCTCCGCAAGTTCCCTTGCCCTGTCCATGGTGCTGGTCGTTTCATCATAGTGGAGGAAACGATTTTCCCGCTCTCCGAATTCCCAGGGATACAGAAAATCTTCTTCCGCGGACGGATCCAGGCGATACCCGCCCTCATCAGTATCCGCCGCGTAGCCAACCTCCCGAAGCGACTCTACGGCTTTCCACACCGCTACCCGCGAAATCCCGAGTTCCGCGGCAAGTACTTCTCCGGAAATGGACGCGCCGCGGAGTTCTCTGAGCCGGGTAAGTACGAGAGCTTTGGTCGATCGTGAAGTCTTCTTGTTGTTAACCATGAATTATTAATGGTTAACATATATCCAAATAAAAGTCCACCGGGAGGTTCAGTGGACTTATTCAGTATGACCTACTCTTCATCGGGTATGAGTTCGCTTGACGGCTGAGTTTCCTTCCTGCGTGTCCGAGAAAAGTCCCAGACAACAACGAGAAAAAGGCAGAAAGCCATCAGCGCGGGGAACCAATCCCCCAGGATGAAATAGGTCGTGGATGCCGAACTTTTCTGAATCGGGACATCGACCACCAGCGTATTTTCGGTAAACAAGGGTAGAGAGGCTATGGTTTTCCCCTCGGCATTAACAATAGCCGTGACACCTCCGTTGGTTGAACGCACCAGGACTCGGCGGTTTTCTATCGCGCGGAAGCGTGCGACGACAAAATGCTGTGTCTCCGCGGAAACCGTCTTGGACCAGGAGTCGTTGGTCAAATTGATCAGTATATCAGCTCCGTTTTTGAAAAAACCGGCGCAAACGGAGGCAAAGGCATCTTCAAAGCAGATTGGCACCCCGAAACGCAACGGTCGTCCCGAGGGCGTTTTTACTTCCATTACGGTCGCTTCGGTTCCCATGACCCAGCCGCCTTCCAGCCCGACGACCTTGCTCATGAAATCCCTCATCCACTGGTATTCCCAGAACGGTATCGATTCGGCAAAGGGTACCGGGTGAGATTTCGCGTAGGAAAACAGAACGGCTCCCTCCGGATCGATTAGGAGAGCCGAATTGGTCGCGTCGTATGTTTCCCAATTCAGCACGACCGGGGCTCCGGTAAGGAGCGGTACGCCGGTTTCCGCGAAGAAGGGAATCAACGGGTCCTTGGGCGGATTTTTCCGGAAAAACGGTTTGTAGTCGTTGTAGGGTCTGCGGAGCACGGTTTCCGACCAAGCGACCAACACCGGTTTTTTGCCTTCCGCGGTCGCTTTCGCCATACCTTTACGCGTCAAATCCTCGCATTTCTTGATAACCGCTATTTCGCCGCCCTGTGCCCAGGAATCACCGTTATGTTGGACAAGGACGACGGTAGCCGTATCGACTGTCGGCGTTGGATGGGAAAGGCGGAAAACGCCGTACGCGGAAAACCAAAGCGCGATTAGGCCGAGAACCGCGAAACTTCGGAAAACCTGATCGTTGAAAAGGGAGCGCCGCTCTGTTCGGTCGGAATCCGCGGTAATGCCGCCGTTCATCGGAAAACCAAGTGACCAAAAAGCGGGGGAAGCAAGCACCGAAGTTTCCGCCAAAAGCGCGTTAGTCAGCGCGAGCAAAAAACTGAGCCCATAGACGCCCGTTGCGTCGGCAATTTGGGTAAGGACGGAAACTTCATTCACCGCGTACGCCACGAGACCCCAGGGATAGCCGAGGAAGCCGGTCGATTTGGACCATTCCCAGACCGTCCATGTAGCCGCGATTAAAAACGGCCGCAGGGTCCGGATCTTTTCGGCGGAAGCGGCGCTCACGAGCGCCGTATCCGATTCCCGGCCGAATGAGAAGCGGCGCAGATATGCGGCGAGCAGCGCGTGAAGACCTCCGTACGCGATACTGGAGGAACCCAAGGTCCAAAACGCGAAATCCCTGAAAAAAAACAACCAATAGCTGGATAGCGCATGAGACAACGTACCGAAGAAAAATCCGAGCAACGCCGCGGATCGATACGATTTAGTCCGCTGTATCGCGGCAAAGTAAGGGGCCAGACAGAACGCTCCGAGAATTGGTATTCCATAGAAGGCGAATTCATTCGGTAAGGCAAGCGCGAGTACGGCGGATGAAGCGACTGTAGCCGTTAAGGCTGCGATTATAGACATGCGTACATTCTAGCAAATTATTTTGATTGAATAATAGTCACTTATAATCTATTATGAGAAAGAATAACGGCACCAGCGGGAGCGCTCCGAATGAAGGACATCGAGTCGATCCATCGGTCTGAATATGAAATCCCCGCCGATCGTCCCGATGCATTACTGATCGTGGAAGCTCCGGGTCGAATACATTTCCTCGGCGAGCACGGTGAAACGGGCGGAGGGTTACTCCTTTCCGCCGCCATAGACCGGACGGTTTCCGTCGCCGTATCCTTACGAAAAGACAGTTCCCTTCGTTTTTACGCTCCGGACCTTGGTGAGCGAAAACGCACTACCGTCATAAATCTCAAGTACAAACGCGAAGATCGTTGGGCAAATTATCTTAAATTGTCCGTTCAAGCGTTTTCCGAACGAGGATACCCGGTAAAGGGATTTAATTTTACCGTATCCGGGGATATTCCCCAGCAAGTAGGCCTTGCTTCTTCTTCAGCCATTGAAATCGCCGCGGCAATCGCGCTTCGCGATATCTATGAACCTTCCATGAGCGATGATAACCTTATCGATCTCCTGCGCGTGTCTTCAGCCGCTTTTTTTGGTCGTTCGGAAAGTTCCGTCGACCACCTTATCGCGCTGAAGGCTGAAGCAGGGCGTTTCCTCATCGTCGACTCGCGTTCGTTGACCGTCCGACCGATTGACCCGCCTTTTGCCGGGTATCGGATACTGCTTACCGACTCGCGCGTTCCGCGTTTCGGCGTCGACTCGGAACTCAAGCAGCGCCGTGGCGATATCAAGAAAAGTCTTGACCTGCTCTCCAAAAAAACTCCCGGGGCAAGCCTGCGCGACTACGCGACGGAAGACTTGATTGATTCTATGGGCTTTCTGCCCGAGCAGCTGCGTAGACGCAGTATGCACGTCGTCAAGGAGACGCGACGCGTCCTTGACGCCGAAGAAGCCTTTAAGAAAGGCGATCTTGCAAGCTTCGGAAAACTTATCTACCATTCCCATGAAAGTCTACGAGATCTTTACGAAGTCTCTTGTCCTGAGATAGACTGGCTGGTAAAACGGGCTCAAGAAATCGAAGGAGTCGTGTGTTCCCGCATGACGGGACAAGGTTTCGGCGGATGCACTTTCACAATCATCGCCGAAGCGTCCGTAGACGAATACAAGCGTCGGCTTGAGGACTACGAACGAATTTTCGGTTTCCGTCCCGTCATCCACGAGATTCGCGGTGCGGGAGCCGCCCGCATACTCGTACGAGAAGGGACGCATGCGGATTCTCTTAACCAATGACGACGGCATCGATTGTGACGGCATCCGTTTTCTCGCCCAAGCGATAACGAAATATACCGGACACGAAGTCTATATTGTCGCCCCCGACGGAAACCGTTCGGGAGTCTCCCATTCCATAACGCTCCGCGGCCCCATTCGCCTCATCCGCCATTCGGATCGAGAGTGGGCCTGTTCCGGCACCCCGGCGGATTGCGCTCTTGTCGCGGCTCTCGGCGGACTTCCCTTCATTCCCGAGCTGGTTGTTTCCGGTATGAACGTCGGTCCCAATATCGGTACGGACCTTGTGTATTCGGGCACCGCGGCGGCGGCTCGGCAAGCGGCTCTGCACGGAATTCCCGCTATCGCGTTCAGTCTTGCCGCCCACGAAGGCCCTTGGGCCTGGGAAAGCGCATCCCGATTCGCAGCTGAAAAATTGGAAGAACTCATAGCCCTCTGGGTACCCGATGTCTTTATCAACGTGAACATTCCCAACGCTCAGGATGGCCCCCGCGGCCTTGAGTGTACCTTTCCCTCGCGGCGACGCTACAACGATTCTCTTGCCGTGTTCAAAGCTCCCGACGGCAACGAGTACTGCTTCATTAACGGGGGCGGCATTGATACCGAGAGCGAGGCCGGCTCCGACCAGGACGCTATTCTGCGCGGCTACGCTTCCGCGAGTCCCGTTTTCATTCATCCCGTCGTCAGGCGCGATACCTGCGCGGACTTTCCCGATCATGCGGCCGCTTCGGCTCGGCCGCGAAAGTAGGGGGGATCGTGGCAGGAAGTTTAAAAGAAGGCATTAGGCTTTATAAGGCAAAGAAGTGGGAGTTGGCGCTCGCGGAATTGTTACAAGCCGAACCGGAGGGTTCGGCACACGATGAGAACGCTGAACTTGCGTATTACCTCGGCCTCAGCTACACCAAACTGGAACGATACGACGACGCGCTGCTCTATCTTGAACAGGTTGTTACTTCCGGACCTGACGCGTTGCGTGCCTACCAGTGCCGGCTCGCGCTTGCGTATGTTTATTCGGTTACAGAACGGTCGCGCCTTGCCGAGTTTGAACTTAAACAGCTTATCGATACAGGCTATGAGTCCCCTCAAATTTACGCGACACTGGGTTTCGCCGCCTGGATGCAGAAACGAGTGGATCCCGCGGTGGACTTTTATAAGAAGGCGCTCAATCTTGATGGGGAAAACGCCAACGCGCTCAACGGACTCGGTTTCGTACTTACCGATTCGGACAAGGACGTACGGAAGGGACTCAATCTCTGCAAAAAAGCGGTGGAAAAGAAGCCTCAAAATCCAGCGTACCTTGATTCTCTCGGTTGGGCCCATTTCAAGAATGGCAATCTTCCCGAAGCGCGCACGTGGCTGCGTCGGGCTCTAGACCTCGCGCCCCGCCAATCGGAAATCGTGTCGCATATGCAGATCGTCATCGGAGAAGTTCGTTCATGAAAAAAAACGCCGTTTTGTTTTCACTGTCGTTTGCGCTGCTATCGTTTTTCGTCGCGAACGCCCAACAAAAAACGGTTGATCGCGCCGCCGTTCTTGCGGCTGAGGAATTCAGGCGCGGAGTGCAGTCCTACAATCGTTACGCTTTTAATGAATCGATACTCTCTCTTGAAAAAGCGCTTTCCTATAAGCCGGCCGAAGCCCTTATTCTTGATTGGCTGGGACGCGCGTATTATCGCTCGGGATTGGAAGATACCGCGCTCAGACAATGGCAAGCCGCGTTCTCCGCGTACGCGCCATCCAGTTCCGAAGGCCTGCTCCTTAACGGTCGCATGGAAACGGTCCGGAACCGACGCAGCCTCTATCCCGAACTCGACGAGAACGCCCGGTATGTAGACGCGGGCAAGTTCCCGAGTATGAACGGCGACATTGTCATCTATAAACAACCGACAGCCGTACTGCCGAACCCCGACGGTTCAGTGTGGGTCGTCGCGTACGGCTCAAACGAATTGATACGCATTGACGCGAACGGAATCGTAAGAAAACGTGTTCGCGGTCCGCTCAACGGCTTCGATCGTCCGTACGACATTGCCCGCGCTATCGACGGCAGGCTCTACGTTTCGGAGTTCAAGGGAAACCGGATCAGCGTTTTGACGGCGGACGGTGATTGGAAATCCTATATCGGAACCAAAGGCCGCGGGGACGGGCAATTCATCGGACCGCAGAACATGACGGTCGATTCAGCTGGATACTTGTACGTTACCGACTTTGGAAACCGACGCGTGGTAAAGTTCTCACCGGAAGGAAAATTCGTACTTGCTTTCGGCACCAAGGGTGGCCTCTTCACCGGTTTTATCGCACCAACGGGTATCGCTGCTGTTGCCGACGAAATGTTCGTCGCGGACTCAGGCGCCCGCAGGCTCGTACGCTTTGACCGCAGCGGCAATTTCCTTGGCTACTTTTCCGAAGGAGCTCTTTCGCATCCCGAGAGCATACGGCTTTCCGACGACGGAAAACTCATCGTCGCCGATTCAGGGCGCGTACTTTTGATCGATACAAAATCGGGTCTTGTCCGTGATTTGGGCAAGCTCGGCGCTAAATCGCGCATCGTAAGCGCGGCCGCGGACGCCAACGGAAATATCGTCGCGGCGGATTTCGCGGCTGGTGAAATCACGCTCATGACGCGGATGGATGACCTATCGGCCGGGCTTTTCGTTCAGATAGAACGCGTGTACGCGGACAAATTCCCCGAAATCAGCGTGGAAATCAGCGTTCAGGACAGGCGGAGGCGCCCCCTCGTCGGACTTGGCGCCGGGAACTTCGTGCTTAACGAAGGCGGGCGCCAGGTCTCAAAGCAAACCTTTCTCGGTTCGGCTTATGCGATAAAACAAGCCGACGTCGCGTTCCTTGTAGAACGATCGCCTGAGACTTCTTCCCGGACTGTAGATATCGCCCAAGCGGTGAGAGACGTTCAGAAATCCGAAACCCGCATCACCGCTCTTGTATCCGCGGCCGAACAGCCGATCAAAGAACGTATAGACAACGCGGCCGCCCTTGAAAATTCTTCCCGCGCGAAGGTTTCCGATTATTCACGTAAATGGAAATTCGACCTCGGTTTACGCCTTGCCGCAACCGAACTCCTTTCGGGCGAGAAAAAACGCGCGGTGGTTTTCGTGACCTCGGGGCGCCTCGGTGAAAAAGCTTTTGAACGTTACGGCTTGAGCGAGCTTGCCGCGTATCTGGCAAACAACGGCATCGTTTTCTACGCGGCGCTTCTCAACGACGCGCCGCCCGATCGGGAAATTTCGTATCTTTGCGCGCAAACCGGCGGAAAGGCTATGTACGTTTTTCGTCCTGAAGGCATAGCCCCCCTTATCTCAGCCTTGCGCGATGCTCCCAACGGTGTCTACTCGCTCCGTTACACTTCATCGTTACCGACGGACTTTGGCCGCTCATATCTGCCGGTAGAAGTCGAAGCCTACTTTTTGGTTCGCTCCGGTCGTGACGCCACCGGTTATTTTCCACCGCTAAAATAACAGTGTTTATCACTTGATTATTATATATAGTAATATGTATATTGCTATCAAGGAGAAATTAAATGTCCGAACGCCTCAATACCGCTCAGTTCAAAGAGAAAGTTTTCAATTATGAACTAAGTCAAGATTGGAAATACGCGGGTGAACTCCCCGCGATAATCGATTTTTATGCCGATTGGTGCGGTCCCTGCAAAATGATCGCGCCGGTCCTTGACCAGATATCAAAAGACTACGCGGGAAAGATCAGCGTGTACAAAGTGAATACTGACGAGGAGCAGGAACTTTCCGCCGCTTTCGGCATCCAAAGTATTCCGACCATCTTGTTCATACCGAAGGACGGCAAACCCCAAGCCGCCCAGGGCGCGCTTCCCAAGGCAACTTTGGAAAAAGCCATCAAAGACGTGCTCGGCGTTGAGAAAGCGACCGAAAAGGCATAATCTTTTGCAAATTGAAAGTTCAACTTTCAATTTGCGGAAATTGTGGCGATCTCCCCTTTTTTAGTCTTCCGCTCGGTTCTTCTCCCCGCGAACGCCTCAGCCAGCAGCGGTTCGAGTTCCAGGGAATCGTAAAGAGCTATCGCTTCCTTCAAATCAGCTTTCAGGACCGGGTGTTTCGGGCTGAACAGAGCGCAGCAGTCGGCAAACGGCAGTATAGACGTTTGGTACGTTCCGATTTCTTTTGCCAGATTGATGGTGTCGATTTTATCGGTGCCGACCAGAGGACGTAGGACCGGAACGGTTGATCTGCTTTGGGTGCAGGCCATATTTTCAATTGTTTGACTTGCCACCTGGCCCACGCTTTCCCCGGTAATCAGGCATTTGGCGCGCATAACGACGGCAAGGCGGGACGCTATTTCCATCATCGCCATACGGCTCAGGATGGTTGTCCAAGCGGCCGGCGCTTTTTCTTTAATGCGGAGCTGTACCTGCGTGAAGGGAATCGTCGTCAGCGGTATCCTGAGCGCGTAGGTGCCGAGGATGCGGGCCAACTCAGAGACTTTCTCCTGGGCTTCCTTGGAGGTATACGGGTAGGCATGAAAATGGATCGCCGATATCCGCATGCCGCGCCGCGCCATCATGTAAGCGGCGACCGGTGAATCTATGCCCCCTGAAAGGAGGAGCAATGCCTTGCCGCCGGTTCCTACCGGAAGTCCGCGTCTCCCCCTATGCTCCATGCCGTACACATACGCATTCTCCCGAATTTCCACATCGATGACGCGGTCGGGATTTTTTACGTTCACAATGAGCGTCGGTACAGCGTCCAGCACCGCGCTTCCCGCTTCCCGCATGATCGCGTACGAATCAAGAGGAAAACCTTTATCCGCTCTCCGCGCCTCAACCTTGAAAGTTTTTGCCCCGCTTAGAACCATTTCACGCGCTGTTTGTACGCAGGCGGCAAAAATCGCGTCAAGATTTTTTTCACAGACAATCGCGCGTGCCCATCCCGCTATTCCGAACACGCGGCCAAGCACGCTTTCCACTTTTTCAGCGTCTGCCTCGGGACAACGCACAAAAAATCTGCCGTTGCGCATCTGAATCCGCAGCCGCGTGTCGCCGGCCATCGCCCTCAAATTATTCTTAAGGGCAGTTTCAAACTCCGGGAGATTTCCGCCTTTCAGCGTCAGCTCTCCTAATTTTACCAAAT
This sequence comes from Treponemataceae bacterium, assembly GCA_041666155.1. Taxonomy (GTDB): domain Bacteria; phylum Spirochaetota; class Spirochaetia; order Treponematales; family Breznakiellaceae; genus SZUA-426. The sequence goes on along the minus strand of JBAYHM010000144.1, from coordinate 1,112 downwards.
ACGTGTTCATTATCGTTTTCAACGCAGGCTCCGCACACACAGACGTAATCCGTCAATCAACGCATCAATATCTTCGTCCGTCGTCCCGTTCCCTTGCGACAACCTGACAGCCTCAAAGGCGGTTTTTTCATCAAGGCCCATCGCTTCCAACACCGGACGTTTTTTTGAATTGGAGGAACAGGCTGATCCGGTGGAAATGGAGAATCCCGCATCGTCCATTGCCCGTACAAGGACCTCTCCGGGAACGCCTGAAAAGGAGACTTGCAGAATGTAGGGCGAAAAACGTTCGTCGTTTTCAGTCCGATCCGCGGGAATGAGGCGACATCCGACAATAGAACGGAGCGCGGCAATGAGGCGGGCCCATCGGAAAGCGGCCACCGTCCCATTCGTGGCTACCGCCGCGCACGAAGCGTATTTCTCAAGCACCGCGGTAAACGCAAGGACGCCGAAAAGGTTTTCAGTCCCCGCGCGCACGCCGTTTTCCTGTTCGCCGCCGGAATAGAGGGCGTGAAACGGTTTGCGCGCATACAGAATACCGATGCCGCGCGGACCACCGATTTTATGCGCGCTGAAAGAAGCCGAATCCACATCCCAGTCATGAAGGTGTATCGGCACCTTCCCGAGTGCCTGTACGGCGTCGCAATGAAAATGTATACCTTTACTACCGGTCGTTTCGCGCGCGGCGGGGACCAGTAAAGGAATATCCATGACCGCGCCGGTTTCATTGTTAACGCCCATAATCGCCAGCATTCGATTTTCCGGATGCCGCATCAAAGACCGCCGTAGCGTATCGGCGCCGATTCGACCGTCGGCGGAAGCTTGAAGCGACGTGACGCTCACGCCAAGTTTCTTTAAACGCAGAGCCGGTTCAAGCACGGACGGGTGTTCTATCGGGGAAATCGCGATACCCCGTTCACCGTGAGCGAAGAGGTTAGATTGCAGAACCAGATTGTTGGATTCTGTGCCGCCGGAGGTAAAAAAAAGCGTTTTGGTGTCAACGCCCAGAACGACGGCGCAGCGCGCGCGCGCGTCTTCAAGCGCGCGGCGCGCGGCACGGCCTTCGGCATGGCGTGAGGACGGATTTCCGGAGAGTTGTAGGGATTGGGAAAGGG
>JBAYHM010000143.1:0-10972 GCA_041666155.1 Treponemataceae bacterium | reverse complement strand
TTCTACGGCGATACCTGGGCCAAGCCGACGAATAAAGGCAAGCTCTACGATGTCGTGACCGCGCAGACTCAAGATCTGTACGTCCCCAACCTGAAGCAGGCATCGGATGAAAAATACGATCTCATCATCGTTACCGGCTTTACCTGGTCCGACGCCCTCAACGAAGTCGCAAAGCTTTATCCGACTCAAAAGTACATGATCGTCGACGTCGATTGGGTACCGAATCCAAACGTCATGCAGGTGACCTTCTCCGAACACGAAGGGTCCTACCTTGTCGGCGTAGCCGCGGCGCTTAAAGCGAAAGCCGACGGCATTTCCAAGCCGAAGTTCGGCTTCATCGGCGGTATTCCCGGCCCGGTTATTACGAAATTTGAAGTTGGTTACGTGCAGGGAATAAAATCAGTACTCCCGAACGCTGAAGTTGTGGACTATTACGCCAACGATTGGGGCAAACCCGAACTTGCGAAAACTCAAGCCAAGTATTGGTACGATTCCGGCGTTTACGCCATATTCTCCGCGGCAGGCGGCACGGGTAACGGCACGATAGCCCAAGCTAAAGAATATAGGTCTCAGGGCAAGAATGTGTGGGCCATCGGCGTCGATTCGGATCAGTATGACGACGGCGTCTACGCTTCCGGAAAATCCGCGGTCCTGACATCCATGCTTAAGCGTGTTGAAACCGCCTCAAAAATCGCTCTTGATTCCGTAAAGTCCGGCAAATTTAAAGCGGATGTCGTGACCCTGAACACAAAGTCAAACGGCATCGGCTATTCGTCAAAGAACGCCGCGCTTGGAAAGGACATCGTGACGAAGCTTGAGGACGCAAAAGCGAAGATAATTTCCGGAAAGGTAAAAGTAGCGGCGACCTACAAGGCTGCCAAAGCACTTCCGGGATTCCCGCAGAAACTGCAAGCTAAAGATGAATGATGCTTTCGGGAAGCCGGTTGCTTCCCGAAAGCATCTTGCAGTATTTCCGGTAGGAAATACTGCTCACTTACGACTGAGCCTCAGAAAACTGAAGTTTTCTGAGGCCTTTTTGTTTTGAGACTTTAGTTGTTGGTGCTGGAACGTTTGCAGTCCGATCGGTTTTATTTGGGGCTACCGCCTTTGCGCTGCAGGGGCCGTTTACAGGCGGAAGGTGACGGCCGCGGTCGTGCCCTTGTTTTTTTCGAAACTCAGGTTTCCGCCGAGTTGAACGGCCAGCATGCTTGATATTCGCAGTCCTAGACTTTCGGTACGTTCCGGATCAAAGCCTTTCGGAAGTCCCCGTCCGTCGTCGGCAACCCGTAGGGTCGCGGAGTTTCCCGATCGCTCAAGCGTTATTCTCACTTCGCCCGTCTCGTCGCCGGTGTAGGCGTACTTGATGGCGTTCGTTATCAGTTCGTTGAGTATCAAACCGATTGGCACGGCGCTTTTGAGCGATATGGGTATCTTCTGCAAATTTGCGATGAAGCGAATTTTCCCCTGTCCCAGCGTAAAGGTCTTATCGATCATTTCGATGAGGCTGTGGATGTACACGTCGATATCGATACGGTCAAGACTTTCCGACACGTTAAGCTGTTCGTAGATTGCCGATACTGATTTTACTCGGCCTATGGCTTCAAGGAAAACACGCGAGGCCTGCTCATCCGTGATCAAGTCTTTATTCAGGGACAAAAGGCTGGATACGATGGATAGACTGTTTTTGACCCGATGCTTCAATTCCCGCAGCAGTATTTCCTTTTCTTCCACTGAGCGCGCCAATTTTTCTTCATTTGTTTTTCGATCGGTGATATCCCGTCCACTGGCCCGAATCCCGAGGTAGCGGCCTTTACTGTCGTACACCGGCATCCAAGAGACGGTTAGCCATCCTATATCCCCGTTCTTGTGGATAAAGCGGAACTCGTAATTCTTGCCCCGGGTTCCACGCGCCGTCTCGGCCATTTGTTTCATCGCGCCTTCCCGATCTTCCTCGGCGATCATGACGGATACAAAATCCTTCATCGCGAGGACTTCCTCGGCGGAATAGCCGGTTACCGATTCAACTCCGGGATTGACCCACAAGTATTTCCCGTCGGGCGCGAACCAAGACTCCCAATCCATCGTATAGTCGGCGATGATTCTCAGCTTGTCATCGCTTTCGGTAACGGTCTGGAGCAATCGTTCTCGGTCGGAGAGTGCCCTGGCCAGCTCAATATTCGCATAACTCAAATTGCCCAGGATGTAGGCGAAACCCCTATAGAAGCGCATTGTCTGTCGCACACGCTCCCTGCTCCAACGGGGGACCTTGTCCAACGCATCTAGATAGTCGGCCTCGTCGTAACCGAATTTTTTGGCCTGCGCGCGGAAAAGTTCATAATCGACCGTCTCGTCGTCGTAAAAAAACTGACCGGTTTTTATGTTTCCCAGATGCTTGCCGCCGATGAAGAGCGGCGTGGTTACGTCCCACATATTGTTTTTGCAGCGGTATTCCTTGATTTTCCCGTCTTCCAGGATTTTGGATAATTCCGCGTTGCTCTCGGTGCAATGCGCGCAGCTCAAGGGATTCGCGCGATGGAAGCGGGCGCAGATGTCCTGCCATCCCGTCGCGACAAGGTTTCTGCCGCTAAGATCGATAATTCCAATATTCATGCCGGTGAGCGCGTAGAAGTCGTTCATAAGGCTTTGGAGAAGCGGCGCGTTGATGACGTCCTTCAATTCAGGTGATCCGTTGCCGGCTTCCTTCCGTACCTGCTTTTGGGAATCGAAGAGTTCGAAAGCCATTTCGATGGAAGATTGAAACAGAAAAGGCGCTGAATCTTTTATGATGAAGCCGTAACGCGCGATATCGCGGATTTTCTTGACCAGTTCGCCATGCACATCCGGAATGAGGAATACGACGGGAATCTTTCGTTCCGTCTGCATCTTCCGCGCCGCTTCCGCCCCGTCGATACCCGCTCCCAAATCGATATCAATCAATGCTAAATCGATTTTTGGATCAGCTGAGACGAAGTTTACTGCTTTTTGGCCTTCGGTGGTCGCGATAGTTTCATAGCCCAAGCGTTGGAGCATTTCCTCAAGCGCTTTGGCGACGATCGATTCGTCTTCAACCAATAGAATTTTTTTCGGAGTCGAAATGTTCGTCCTCCCGGAATAAGATGATACTGTAAATAAGTATAAGACACGATCGTCAGATGCGCCACATGGAAGGATTTAAGAATTTTGAACGAGGGATGAACGCGAATATAAAAAAAGAGGGAAGCCCGATGGCCTCCCCCTTTTCCTATTCCTTTTCCTCTTTGTTCAACCGTGGTTGATTCTTCGTCTTATTTCTTCCGATTCTTCAACGCGGTCGCCAGTCGTTCTGCCTGGAGCATGAAGGTCTCAAGCCGGGCGCGGATGATCTGGCTGAAGGGGTTGCCGTCGCACTCGATCGAAAGGAAGGGCAGAACGTCCATTGATTCTTTCAAATCCGACAGGTCTACCGGCTCTCCCGCGTTGGCGGCGGCTTTCTCTTTACCGACAATCGTCATTTCCTGCTCGGCGACGGCTTCCGTCATACGGCTGTTCATGCAGCCGAACGGTCCGACGGAAATTACGCCGCAGTACTTCTCCACGTAGCGCGCCAAGGCCGCGCCGGAGGAAAGTCCGGGTTCACCGGTGAGCTGGACGGGGAAGAAGTGGGTGGAGTGCTTCATGTAGCGCTTGATGTCGATCATTTCGAACTCGTAGAGGCCGGATTTCTCCATGATCTTCTTGATCTTGCGCTCAAAACGGGACTGCACGATATTCGTGATGCCCATTTCGATTTTTCCCATGAGGCTCAACTTCGCTTCGTACATGCCGATCTCGCGCAGGAAGTCGGTGTAGCGCACCCATTCGGAAACCGGCGCGTCCAGCATCGTGAAGCCGTGGTCGGCCAGGAGGTCCGGGATGCCCATGAGCGCGAAGTGGTCGCGGCGAACGAAGATCTCGCCGACAATCGCGACGTACTTGGCCTCGGACATCGGGGTTTTGAGCGGGATGGCCTTCAGCGCCTGGGCGCTCATCCGCAATTGTTTGAAGAAGGGCGTTTTGCTCGACTCATCAATCGTCGCGGTGATCGCGGCGACTTCCCTTTCAAAGACCTTGAGACCCGCTTCGCGGTCGGCCGCGTGCGCCTTGATCGCGGAACGGATGTCGTCCATGACGTCGAACGCGTACATCGACTTGAGCATGCCCAGACGGAACTTGAGGCCGAGTCCCGCGTAGCCGTCGTCGTTGGTGAGCACCAGCTGCGCCACGTCGCGGAGGCCGCTTTTCTCAATCATCGCTTCAATGAGGATCTCGTACTGGCCTACGCGGCAGCAGCCGCCGGCACCGACCATGAGAATGACGAGTTTTTCGTCCGGGTTTTTCCGGTACTTCAAGTACTTGCGGATTTCACCCAGGATATTGATGATCGGCAGGCATTCCTTGCTCGTCGTCACCGCGCGCCCCAGGTCGAGCGCCTCGCGGTCGCAGACGGGGAGCGGCTCGGCGTTCCAGCCGAGGGAGCGCAGCACCGCGGCGCCGCTGATCGCGAACAGGTCTCCCATCGACGGGATAACCAGCTTCACGCGCGGGTCGGTCATCTGGAATTCGACGCCTTCGCCATCGATATAAACCGCTTTTCCCAGCTCGTTGATTTTGATCTTGGCCGGAGTGAAATCGATTTTTTTGTCCTGAACCTTGTCCTTGACCTTCATATAGTTGCGGACGACGTCCATGAAGGCTTCAATGCGGGTGTTGACGCCCGCGTCCGCCGTATGGCTGTCCACTTCTATCGTGAGGGAAGGCTTAACGCCCATGAGGTCGCGGAAATGGGTGACCATCACGGAATCGATGGCGCACAGGAAGTTGGTCAGGTAGCAGCCGAAGAGCTGCGGATGCCGTTTCACTATGCGCGCGGCCTTGATGATGCGCTGGCCCATTTCCCAGTACGTGTCGCGGTAGTTCTCTTCCTGCTCGTACATGAGGAAATCGAAGGGGATCAGTTCGATGCCGCGGCTGGCGAACTTGGAGGGCACGCCCTTGTTGGCTTCGTCGGCGAATGCGGAGTAGGGGTGGCCGAAGTAGACGACGGCGATTCGCTCCGGGTGCGCTTCAAGATCGGCCAGGATCCGCCTGCCTTCTTCCTTGCAGTCGGCAAAGTACGCCAGCTGCTTCTCAACTGCCTTGTCGTGGGCTTTGGCGCCCTCTTCCTCGGTGAAGCCGAGTTCCTTGGCAACCGCGACGAACTTGTCTTTTTCGGCTCCGTAACCGGTGCGCAGATCAAGGATCGGCGTGAGCAGCTTGGGCGGATTGGGCAGGTCAAGCATGTGCGTCGCTTTCTGGTACCAGGGTTCTCCCTGCACGAACATGCAGGTGGACTGGTACTCGATGCGGTATTCTTCCTGCTCGGAGACGTGGACTTCCTTGAGCTGGGGGGAGAAGATGAAATCCGGCTTGCGCAGGATCAAGTCTTCGAACATGCCTAGGGCGATCTGGCCGGCCAGACAGTAGCTGGTCATGCCCTTGTCGATGCCCGTCTGCCTGACTTCTTCGGGGAGTATCACCTTGCAGCCGAGTTCGTTGAAGAAGTTGAAGTAGAGCGGATAGAGCATATGTGTGTGAAAACTCTTGTTGATGCCCACGGCGAGCGCGTTCGGCTTCAGGTCGGGTCGCACCTGCGCGTATTTCTTGAAGAGGAGTTCCTTGCGCGTTTCCGGGTGATTGAGTTTGGTCACGTCGTAGCTGATCTTGTGAACCTGGTTGTAGTATTTGTTGCAGGCTCCGCCGAAGGGGAATTTCTTCCCGTTGACTTCGATCAGGGAGATTTCGCACTTCCGATCGCAGTTTTCGCTGGTGCCCGGGCAGATGAAATTCTTGCCATAGCTCACTTCGCGGCCGGCAAGTTCCGCAAGGTCGAAAGCGCTCGGCTGCAAAAGCCCCGCGGAAAGCATGTTCTTGATTTCCAGGGCCACGCCGTAGGAACCCATGAGTCCCGGCTCCGGCGGAACGATGATCTTCTTGCCGGAGATGGCGGCCATGGCCAGCGGGACGGCTTTGTTGTAGCAGACGCCGCCCTGCATGAAGACCTTGTTGCCGACTTGGCGGCTGCCTTTTACGCGGTTTACGTAGTTGATGCAGATGGAATACACCAGGCCCGCGACGATGTCCTCGCGGGCAATGCCTTCCTGGAGGGCGGTGTTGATGTCGGAAGAAATGAACGCCGCGCACTGGTCGGAGAAGTTCGGCGGCGCTTTGGCTGCCAGCGCGACTCCCGCGATGTCTTCCATCTTGATGCCCAAGGACTCTAAAGCCGATTCCTCAAGGAAGCTGCCGGTGCCCGCGGAACAGGCCTCGTTCATCGCGTAGTCGGAGGCGACGGAATTGGTCAGGAAGGTGTATTTCGCGTCCTGGCCGCCGATCTCGAAAATCGTGTCGACTTCGCTATCGAAGTGGGCCGCCGCGCGCGCGTGCGCGATGATCTCGTTGATGATGCCCTCGGTGTCGGCGTGCAGGCCCGCGATGTATCGGCCCGAACCGGTGACGCCCAACCCGACGATCTTGATCGGCGTATCACCGACCTGTTCCAGCAGGGAACGGTAGCAGTTGCGGGACGCCTCGATCGGGCTGCCGTTGGTGCGCAGATATTTGGCGCAGAGGATCTTTTCGTCGGCGACGCGGAAGAGAACAGCCTTGGTTGTCGTGGAACCGACGTCCAATCCCAAGACGCATTCGTCGCCCGCGGCGACTTTACCGTACGGCATCGATTTGAACTCGACGCGGTCGGTGTAGTCGGAAAGGGGTTTAAGGAAATCGAAGGACGACGTCATGTCTTTGAAATAGGCGCCCTTCGCGTGGTCGACCATCTCCGGCTTGGAATCCAGCGCCCAGAGAGCCGCGCCGAGCGCTTCGAAATAGGGGGCTTCGGTCGGGACATCGACCAGATCGACCCCTTCCTTCAGAAATTTAATGACGGCCCCGTTTCGCGCCGTGCCGCCGACAACCAGGACTTTCTTTGCGCTGATTTTCACCAGGAGTTCTTCAATTTTCTTGGCGATCATGCGCGCAAGCCCCGCCGCGACGTCCGCTATCGGCTCGCCCTTGTTGAGGGCGTGGGTACAGTCGGACTTGCAGAAGACCGAGCAGCGGCCGGAAAGCTTATGCGGGTTGGTGGAACTCTTGGCCAGGCTCACCGCTTCTTCCACATCGACGTTCATGCGGCGGATCTGCTGCATGAAAAACTCGCCTGTGCCGGACGCGCATTTGTTGCCGGACGAAATACGGGATACTTTTCCTTTTTTGTCCAATTCGTAGACGATGAAGGATTCGCCGCCCGCGGATACGACCGCGTCGTGTTTGCCCGCCGCGCCATCTTGGGTGAAACGATAGGCAAGCTCAGTGGCTTCGGGTTCTATTATGGAAGAAAAACGGGTGATTTCACGGAATTTTCGGCCGGTTACGGCTATATATTTTCCGCTCAGTTCGTATTCGTCCAAAACCTTTGTCAAGGCGCCTTTAGGGTCGCCCTCGTGGTCACGCACCACGATGTTTTTGACTACCGGTCCGTGTCCGTTCTTTTCGATCTCTACAAGGGAAAAAGTGGACGCGCCGAGGCAGATGCCTACAGCGTTTACGGTCTTTTCTTTCGCGATTTCGCTCATTACTGAACTTCTCCGTTTCGGGCGGCTCCGGTTCCGACACCGATAGTCGAAAATGCTCTCACCGTCCGAGTGCGGCTATCTTACGACTTATTCTTATTATGGACAAGACGGATCGGGCAACCTTCGGTTATACTACAGGGTACGATACGAGTGGAGGCATCGATGAACGCGATCGAAATGGTCGGCATCTCCAAGTACTTCCCCGGCGTGGCTGCCAACGATCGCGTTGATTTTTCGGTCTCGGAGGGTGAGATCCATGCGCTTCTAGGCGAAAACGGCGCCGGAAAGTCCACACTTATGTCGATTTTGTTCGGCCTGTACGATCCGGATGAGGGACTTATCCGGATTCGCGGCAAAGAAGTCCGTATCCGCGACCCGAACCATGCCACCGCTCTGGGAATCGGCATGGTCCACCAGCATTTCAAACTGGTCCGCAATTTCACCGTAACCGAAAACATCGTTCTCGGTCTTGAACCCCGCACGAAAACGGGAAATGTGGACCTCGGCCGGGCTGAAAAGCGCGTCGCGGAGCTGTCCGAGCGTTACGGCCTCTCGGTCGATCCGCGCGCGCGTATTGAAACAATCGGCGTAGGCATGCAGCAGCGTGTGGAAATCCTTAAGATCCTTTACCGGGACGCGGATATTCTCATTTTCGACGAGCCGACCGCCGTCCTCACTCCGCAGGAAATCGACGAACTCATGGATATCCTGCGCTTGCTGCGCGATGAAGGGAAGACCATCGTCCTCATCACCCACAAGCTGAAAGAAATTAAGGAAGCGGCCTCCCGCTGTACGGTTCTTCGGCGCGGGAAACTGGTTGGAGTCGTGGATGTCTCCTCAACCGGTGAAGCGGAGATGGCCGAAATGATGGTCGGGCGTTCGGTGTCTTTCCGCTTGGAAAAGGCGCCCGCAAAAATCGGCGAGGTCGTGCTCAAGATAGAGGATCTGACGGTACTCGGCTCCAAGGGGCAACCGGCGGTCCGAGGTCTGTCCCTGGAAGTCCGCGCGGGAGAAGTGGTTGGAGTGGCCGGCGTGGACGGCAACGGCCAGTCCGAGCTTGTCGGCGCTATCGCGGGGCTCCTTCCGGTCAAGTCCGGCCGCATTTTGATAAAAGGCAAAGATATCTCCCGAATAAAGATACGCGACCGTATCCGCGCGGGGCTCGGCCTTGTGCCGGAAGATAGACAAACGCACGGCCTCGTGCTTGATTTTCGTCTGGATGAAAACCTCGTGCTCAAGAGCTTCCGGGACAAGCCGTATTGCGCGCCGAACAGTTTTCTGGATTTCAAGGCAATCGCTTCCCATGCCGAGTATCTAATCGAACAGTTCGATATCCGCGCCGGTTCGGGCGCGGCGACGTTAGCCAAATCGATGTCGGGCGGCAATCAGCAGAAGGCGGTCATCGCCCGGGAGATCGACCTGTCCTCGGAGTTGCTCGTTGTCGCCCAGCCGACACGAGGACTCGACGTCGGTGCCATCGAGTACATCCATAAGCGCATCATCGAAGAGCGGGACAAGGGGAGGGCGGTGCTGTTGGTTTCCTACGAGCTGGACGAGATTCTCAATCTTTGCGACCGCGTCGCGGCCGTTTCCAAGGGCATCGTGGTCGGCGTTTTGGACGCGGCGGAAGCTGATGAGCGGCGCGTCGGCGCGATGATGGCCGGTATGCGGGAAGGTGAACATCGTGCAGATTAAGCTTCGCGATCGCCTATTGGACGCCGTCACCTCTTCTGATGCCCTGGTATCGGTATTTGTCGTCATTCTCGGGTTCCTGGTGGGGACCGCGCTAGTCGCGCTTGTCGGGAGGAACCCCGCCGACATGTATACGGCCATTATCCAGGTGACCACCGGCTGGAACCTCACCCGCGGCGTGTGGAACGCGCGTTACATCGGTGAGTGGCTGGTGATGTCGGTGCCGCTCATCCTCTGCGGCCTGTCCATGGCCTTCGCCGCGCGCGCGGGACTCTTCAACATAGGCGCCGAAGGTCAATACATCGTCGGGCTTACCGCCGCGCAGTTCGTCGCCCTGTTCGGTCCTCGCCTTCCCGGCTTCCATTGGATGCTGGCCGTCGCGGCCGGTTTAGCCGCGGGAGCGCTCTGGGGCGCAATCGTCGGCTTCCTTAAAGCCAAGTACGGCGTTTCGGAAGTGGTGGCGACGATCATGATGAACTACATCGCTTTTTTTGTTTCCCGCTACCTTACCCAGTTGATCCCCGGGGCGAACACCTATCGCACGCCGGCCTTTCCCGCAAGCGGGCGGCTGGACGGAGGGTTTCTGCAAACGATCACCAACGGTTCACGGCTCAACTACGGCCTGTACATCGCCGTTTTTTCGGTCCTGTTCTTTTGGGTAATAATGGAAAAAACCCGTTTCGGCTATGCGCTCCGCGCGACGGGGCTCAATAAGGAAGCGGCTCGTTACGGCGGCATCAACGTCTCCGGGAGTCTCACGGCGGCAATGGCGATTTCCGGCGCTTTCGCGGGGTTGGCGGGAGCCGTAGTCGCTCTCGGATCCTTCTCCTACGGTCGGGTATTGGGCGGTCAGGACGGGTACGGCTTTGACGGTATCGCCGTCGCGTTGGTCGGCAACAGCACCGCCCTCGGGACCGCGATCGCGGGGCTCTTGTTCGGCATGCTGAAGTCGGCCCAGCCGCTTATGCAGTCCCGCCAGATACCGAAGGAAATCACGGCCATTATTTCAGGTCTCGTGGTCGTCTTTATATCGCTACGCGCGGGCGTACGGCTTTTGGTGGAGTGGCGCATGAAGGAAAACGCGCGCAAAGGAAGGACCGACGAATGAGCGACGTTGTAAACGAAATTCTCAGGATGCTGCCTTCCATCCTCATGATCGTCGCGCCCATCCTTATTGCCGCCGCGGGGGGGATGGTCTGCGAACGATCGGGCGTTGTTAATATCGCGCTTGAAGGTCTTATGGGAATCGGCGCCTTTTCCGCCGCTGCCAGGCATGTTCTTCTTGAATCATCGGTTCCGTATTCGATCACGCTCGCGCTCCTGGTCGCGACGCTTGCCGGGGCGCTTTTTTCTCTTATTCACGCGTTCGCGTCGGTGACGCTCCGCGCCGACCAAGTCGTATCAGGTACCGGCATCAACCTTCTTTCTACCGGAGGAACGGTCTTTCTCAGCCAGATCATTTTCCGGCAGGAAAGAACCGAACCGTTTCAACTAGGGATGATGCCCGGCGTTTTCGGCGTGTACCCGACGGCATGGATCGCGTTGGCCGTACTCGTCGTTGTCTGGTATGTCCTCTATAAACGGCCTCTTGGTTTGCGCCTTCGCGCCTGCGGGGAACATCCGCAAGCCGCCGCGGCAGCGGGAATCAACGT
>JBAYHM010000142.1:0-11104 GCA_041666155.1 Treponemataceae bacterium | reverse complement strand
GGGCGTTTTTTCCACGCCCTCCACGAAGACGTGGCCCGCGAAGAGTTGGGCCATATTGCCCGCGACGTTCGCCTGGAAAGCTCCCGCGAACCCGTTGATGACCGTGACGATAAGTATGCCGAACGCGATCGCTCCCCCGAGGAGGAACGTGCGTTTCTTTTGTCGGTTCAGGTTCCTGAACGCGATCTTTACGAGTGTATTCACGACGTTCTCCTACTCGGTCTGCATGGCTTTGACCGGCTGGATCTTGAGCGCGACCCGTACCGGGTACAGATGCGCCAGCCAGCCGACGGCGAAGACCATAACTATCGTGGTGACGAACGAACTGAAGCGCGGCACCAAGTGCAGCACCTCTCCGCCGAACAGCAGCTTGAGCAGATCGTTCGTCGCGGGGATCTTCAGCGCGTTCAGTATCAGCGTCGCCAGGATGGCGACGATCGACCCGATGAAGCCGAAAACCACGGTAAGCGTGAGCGTTTCGGTCAGGAACATCGAACTGACAAAGTTGGACTGCGCCCCGAGCGCCCGCATGGTGCCGATTTCCGAAGTGCGTTCGATCACCGAAATCACCAGCGTGTTCATCATGATGATGACCGACACGATAGAGATGACGATGAGCGCGACGTTGAAGACTACGCGGACAATGTCGGCGAATTTGCCGAATGAGCCCGCCGCGCCTTTCCAGTCGGTAATTTTCGCGTCTATGCCTGAATCCTTGAACCACCGCGTATAATCGACTATGGCGCCGGGGGCCGCATTGGAATCCTTGAGTCGGGCCAGGATGAAGTGCCAGGCGCCGCTGTCCGTCTTGTTCAGTAAGTCGCGTTTGCTCGTGTCTCCCAGCAGTTTCGCGGCGCTGTCGAACGTAGTCTTCGCGCCCTTCACCGGCGCGGCGCCGACCATATCGTCCGCTCCGTCGCCGAAAAGCGCGTCCTCGCCGCTCGCCGACAAAAGAGCCGTCTGGCTCGCGTCTAGTTTGACGTCCTCATCCGTGCCGAGCACCAAGCCGCCCAACACGCGCGCCGTATCGATATCGGTAAAAATGAACGGGGCGGGGCTTCCGGAGTCGTCCGCCCTCTGGTACACGCCGACGATTTCCGTTTCCCGGATCCGCATACCCGCCGTGCCGAAACCGGTGATAAGCACCTTGTCCCCGAGCGCGAAGGTCCGTTTGTATTTCTTCTCAAGCTTCTCAATCTGTTTTTGGGTCAGCATGACGGCGCTTTCCCCGGTTTTCACCGCGCGCCCTTTCACTATCTTCACCGCGGGGAACATCTTGAAGTAGCTGTCCGCTTCCACGCCGAAAACGATGGCGAAGGAGACGTTTTCCCGCCCGTCGCCGGCTGAGTCTTCTATGGTCTCGTCCGCGTCGATGGCCAGCAGGCCGTAGGCCACGGCCATACTCGTCGCGGTGGCCACGCGGGGATCGGATCGTACTTTCGCCAGAATCTTTTCGTATTCGGGCACCGTCGGCGTTTCCGTGTCCGCGTCCATGGACATCGACTCGACGCCGAAGACGGTAATGGCTTTATCCGACGGGCCGTGGATCATGAGATCCCCGGTGAAACTTTCAATAAAGGAGCTTCTCACCCCTTCCGCCGCCGAATCCATCAGGGCGTTGCCCAGAACGATTACGACGACTCCCAGGGCGATGAGAATCCCGATGATGGCGCTCTTTGCCTTGTGCTCTATCATGTTGCGGAAGGCTATTCGTACGAGCACCGGCATCGACAAGCTTCGCAGCGTGATGCCTTTCATGTCAGGCCTCCGCCGGCTTCGCGTCCTTGCGATAATTCTCCGAGACCAGGCCGTCCTTCAGGCGGATGACGTGGTCGGCTATTTCCACGATTTTCATGTCGTGGGTGGAGAATACGAAGGTGGTCTGCATTTCGCGGTTGATCTTCTTCATCAGTTCGATGATCTGCTCGCCGGTGGCAGAATCCAGGTTCGCCGTAGGCTCGTCGGCCAGCACTATCGCCGGCTTGCACACCAGCGCCCGCGCGATCGCAACGCGTTGCCGTTGCCCGCCCGAAAGCTCATTGGAACGATGGTTTCGCCACTGCTCCAAACCGACTTCTTTTATAAGGAAATCGATCCATTCCTTCTTCTCCGCCTTGCTCATCTTCTGTTTACCCAGAAGCAGCGGAAATTCGATGTTTTCATAGACGTTGAGGACCGGCACCAGGTTGAACGACTGGAAAATGAAGCCGATCGTGTCGTGCCGGAGCTTGGTCAGCTCCTTGTCCTTCAGGCCGGAAACCGGTCTGCCTTCGATCTGAACCTCTCCCGCCGTAGGCGTGTCGATAAGTCCGATCATGTTGAGGATGGTCGACTTCCCCGATCCCGACGGTCCGGCGATCGAAATGAAGTCACCCTTCTCGATGCGAAAACTCACGCCTTTTACGGCTTCCACTTGGACTTTGCCCAGCGGATAGGTCTTTCGCACGTCCGAGAGTTCGATGATGGTCACGTTTTCCCTCCGTGTAGTTCGCCTTCACGGCCCTTCCGGCGCCGGTTTTTAGGCATATTTTTAGAATATACTAAAAAAAATTCCAAAAAGTATGCGGTATCGAGCAACTTTCGATCCTCCGCTTTTACTGTACGTACCGTTCTTTTCCGATTCCTTAAAAAATCCTTACGCGTTTCTTAAGAATCCACATCCTCCGGATTTTGCCGCGCTCCGGTGGGGACGTCCTTTTCTCCCTTTTTCTTGCGTTGCCGTACGCAATCCGTCAGGAGAAACTCGATCTGCCCGTTGATCGAGCGGAAGTCATCTTCCGCCCAGGCCGCCAGTTCACGCCAGAGCGTGGGGGAAAGCCTGAGCAGCAACTGTTTCTTTGCGCCGTCTTTTTCCGTCTCTTCCATCAGTAGATCGAGCCGCTGTTTACGATCGGCTGCGCGTCCTTGTTGCCGCAGAGCACTACAAGCAGATTGCTCACCATCGCGGCCTTTCGTTCCTCATCAAGCTCCACGATCTTCTTGTCGCTCAATTTAGCGAGCGCCATCTCTACCATGCCGACCGCGCCTTCAACGATCATCTGGCGGGCCGCGATGATGGCGGAAGCCTGTTGCCTCTGCAGCATGGCCGCGGCTATTTCCGGGGCGTAAGAAAGATGCGTAATGCGCGCCTCGAGGATTTCCAGACCGGCGACGTCCACCTTCCGCTGTATCTCCGCCTTCAGGTTTTCCGCGATCTCCTGGCTGGAGCCCCGAAGCGATTTCTCGCCTTCGGCGTCATCCGCGTCGTAGGGATAGAGCCGGATGATGTTGCGGAGCGCCGCATCGGATTGAATTGAAAGGAACTCAGCGTAGTTCTCGACATTGAAGATGGCTTTCGCGGTATTCACCACCTTCCATACCACGATGATCCCGACGACGATCGGCGTTCCGAGCGCGTCGTTGACCTTTTGCTTGTCGTTATTGAGGGTCATCGTTTTAAGTGACAGCTTCTTGTTCTGCGCGCGCGGCAAGCCTTTGATCGGCGCTTCCTCTCCCGTCGCTCCCGAGGTCGGTTTCGAGCGGTTCGAGTTCGCGGCGCTGGTGAAGGGATTCACGAAGAAAAACCCCGGCCCCCGCAGGGTGCCGTAATAGGCGCCGAAGAGGGTAAGTACCAGCGCTTCGTTCGGCCGTAGAATCTTGAGTCCGTTAAAAAGCGCCGGACCGACAAGGCAGAGATACAGCATAGCCGCGGAGGCGAGCACGATATCGGATACCGCGAAATTTGGGCTTTCGACCCGCGTCAGGCCGATGATCGATCCGGCAAGGGCCAAAGCCATTAAGGCGATATTGAGAATCAATACCGGGATCCCGCCGATTTTGCCGGCCTCCCGCTCGTCGCTAATATATTCCTGGTTCATAAAAACCTCCGTTATGTGGAATTGGGTGATATCATAATGATATCACCTTGATATTCATACTTCAATAACGGTTTGTCAAGACTATCGAGAACAAAATCGTTCAGTATCTTCTGAGCCGTTATCCGTGCCAAAAAACTTGACGTTCGTCTCTCGGATAAGTAATTTCATAACAAACAATCCTCAGGATGTATCGATGTCCAAGCAACATGATAAGAAGCACCATTCGGAAAGCGCTGAAAAAGTGATTCCTTTCCCGGATGAGGCGAACGCGGCAGGCGTGAACGACGGTAGCGCGGAAGCCTCCAAAGAACAACCGAAAGCGGCGGAGCCGTCCGACGCGACTATTGAGCTGAAGGCGCGCATCGCCTCTCTTGAAGCGGAAAATTCGAACCTTAAAGATCAATACTTGCGTAAAGCGGCGGAATTCGAAAATTTCCGTAAACGTATGACCAAGGACAAGCAGGACGCGATCGATTTCGCGAACCAAAGCCTGCTGCTCGACCTTGTTCCCGTCATCGATGATTTTGAACGGGCGATCAAGTCTTCCGAGGCTTCTCGGGACTTCAATACTCTCCACGAAGGCATCGCGATCATCGAAAAGCGTCTGGTTTCTCAACTGGAAGCGAAGTGGGGTCTTGTCCGCTTCGAATCGAAGGGCTGCGTCTTTGACCCGAACCGCCACGAAGGGATCATGATGGAAAAGTCTTCCGATGTGACGGAGGCGATCGTCTCGGAAGATTTCGTTCGAGGTTACACCTTGAAGGACCGGGTCATACGTTCCGCCAAAGTCAAAGTAATGATGCCCGCGGATGAGGCGCCGCAAAACGATGCCCCCGCCGGTAACAACGATTCGTCTTCGGTGACGAACGACGCTCAAAATTAGTATATTTCTAAGGGATAAGGAGTCCAACCATGGGTAAGATCATCGGAATTGACCTCGGCACCACCAACTCGTGCGTAGCCGTACTTGAAGGCGGAGAGCCTATAGTTATACAGAACTCGGAGGGCGGTCGTACCACGCCGTCCATCGTCGGTTTCACCGGAAAAGGCGAACGCGTCGTCGGACAGCCCGCCAAGAATCAGATGATCACCAACCCCGAGAATACCGTCTATTCAATCAAGCGTTTCATGGGACGCCGCTTCACCGAGGTCACAAGCGAGATGAAACTCGTTCCGTACAAGGTGATGGAGCAGGGGGACGATGTTCGCGTAGATATCTCCGGCAAGTTCTACTCGCCGCAGGAAATTTCCGCGTTCATCCTTCAGAAGATGAAGAAGACCGCGGAGGACTACCTCGGTGAACCGGTCACCGAAGCGGTCATCACCGTTCCGGCCTACTTCAACGACGCGCAGCGACAGGCGACCAAAGATGCCGGAAAGATCGCCGGTCTTGAAGTCAAACGCATCATCAACGAACCGACAGCCGCCTCTCTGGCTTTCGGTTTTAATAAAGACCAGAAGAAAGAGAAAACCATCGCCGTGTACGATCTCGGCGGCGGCACCTTCGACGTTTCCATCCTGGAACTCGGCGAAGGCGTGTTTGAAGTAAAATCGACCAACGGCGACACGCACTTGGGCGGCGACGACTTCGATCGCCGCATTATGGAATGGCTCGTGGACGAGTTCAAGAAAGATTCGGGCATCGATCTTTCCAAGGACCGCATGGCCTTGCAGCGCCTCCGCGAAGCTTCCGAAAAAGCCAAGATCGAGCTTTCCGCCGTGCAGACGACCGACATCAACCTTCCGTTCATCACCGCCGACGCGTCCGGTCCGAAGCATTTGCAGAAGAACCTGACCCGCGCCAAGTTTGAACAGATGGTTGCCGACCTCTTTGAACGTTCCAAAGACCCGTGCAAAAAGGCCTTGGCCGACGCCGGACTCACTCCCGATCAGATCGACGAGGTTATTCTTGTCGGCGGTTCCACGCGTATTCCCGCGGTGCAGAAAATCGTCAAAGATCTCTTCGGAAAAGAGCCCAACCGGGGTGTTAATCCCGACGAAGCGGTCGCGGTAGGCGCCGCCATCCAGGGTGGTATTCTCGGCGGCGACGTCAAAGACGTGCTGCTTTTGGACGTTACCCCGTTGTCCCTCGGTATTGAAACCCTCGGCTCGGTCATGACGCGCCTGATTCCGCGAAACACGACCATCCCGACCCGCAAGAGCCAGATTTTCTCCACGGCCGCCGACGGCCAGACCGCCGTTTCCATCCACGTCCTCCAGGGCGAGCGTGAAATGGCAAGCCATAACCGCACGCTCGGCCGCTTCGACCTAGTCGGCATACCGCCCGCTCCGCGCGGCGTTCCGCAGGTTGAGGTCACCTTCGACATCGACGCGAACGGCATAGTCCACGTATCCGCGAAGGACCTCGGAACCGGCAAGGAACAGAAGATCCGCATCGAAAGCTCCTCGGGCCTCAACGAAGGCGACATTGACAAGATGGTTAAAGAAGCAGAGGCTCACGCCGAGGAAGACAAAAAAGAGCACGAACGCGCCGAAGCTCGCAATGATGCCGATTCCACGATCTACGCGACTGAAAAGTCAATCAAGGAGCTCGGCGACAAGGTGGACGCGGCCGAGAAGGCAAAAGTCGAAGCCGCCGTAGCTGAAGTGAAGCAAGCCTTGGAAAGCGGCGATATGCAAACGATCAAGGACAAGACCGAAGCCCTCAAGCAGGCGTCTTACAAGATCGCGGAGGAAATGTACAAAAACGCGCAAGGTTCCCAGGGGGCCCAAGGCGCTCAGGGTGGTCCCGGTATGGGCGGAGCCGCCCCCGGTTCAGGAACTCCCGGCGGCGACGATATGAAGAGCGCCCAGGACGTGGACTATGAAGTTGTCGACGACGACAAGACCGATAAAAAATAAATCCGGTGGGGGAGCGCTGAAAGCTCCCCCAAATTGTTCTTAGAAAGGATGACCCGTGGCGAAGCGCGATTATTATGAGGTCCTCGGCGTTCAAAAAGGCGCCGTGAAGGACGACATCAAAAAGGCCTACCGCAAGCTCGCGATCCAGTACCACCCTGACAAGAATCCGGGGAATAAGGAAGCCGAGGAAAAGTTCAAGGAAGCCACCGAGGCGTACGAGGTGCTTTCCGATGAGCAAAAAAAGGCCGCGTACGACCAGTTCGGCTTCGCCGGGGTTGAAGGCATGGGCGGCGGGGCGCAGAATTATTCCCACGCGTTCCACGACTTCGAGGATTTGTTCGGGGATTTCTCCGGCATCTTCGATTCCTTTTTCGGCGGCGGTCAGCGCCGGCAGAGCAGAAGCGGTCCGCCTCCGGGCGCCAATCTTCGCTATGACCTGGAAATCTCTTTCAAGGATGCCGTATTCGGCATCAAGGAAGAAATTCATTTTGCGCACAATGAGGCTTGCGGTACCTGTCACGGTTCCGGGGCAACCGGCGGTTCAGGGCGTAAAGTGTGCCCATCCTGTGCCGGCTCCGGCCAGATCAGACGCAGCCAAGGCTTCTTCTCCATCGCTTCCCCCTGTCCGAGCTGCGGCGGCGAGGGTTTCATCATCGAGAATCCGTGCAAGGAATGCAGCGGTTCCGGCGTTTTGAAGAAACGGCGTAAAATCGCGGTCACCATTCCGTCGGGCATGGAAGACGGCAAACGCGTCGTTATTCCCGGCCAGGGAGACGTTGGGGCCAACGGCGGTCCAGCAGGCGATTTATACGTGTTCATCCACGTAACCGCGCACGACCATTTCGAACGCGACGGTTTGGACTTGTATTGCGCCGTACCCATATCGATGACTCAGGCTGCCCTCGGCGCGGAACTTCTGGTGTCGACCCTTGACGAGAAAAAGATCAAAGTGAAGATCCCCGCGGGTATGCAGAACGGGAAAATGCTTCGCGTCCGCGATGAAGGCATCCCCTCCGGCGGCCGTCGCGGAGATTTGTACATCAAGCTCATCATCAAAATTCCCGCCAAGCTTTCCAAACGCGGAAAGGAACTCTTGGAAGAGCTTTCCAAGACCGAGGGTGAAGAGAGTTCGCCTAAACCTATTTCGCTTTCCGAACTTTCCAGGGACTAGCTTTGGGCGACGCCAAAATAATCGGCATCTGCGGAGGATCGGGGTCCGGCAAGACAACCATCGTCCGCAAGATCTCCGAACTCATATCCGATTTCGTGTTTCTGCCGCAGGACAGCTACTATAAGTCCGCCACGTATATCTCCAACACGAATATCACCGCGTTTAATTGGGACCACCCCCAAGCTTTCGACAATGAGCTTCTGATCGAGCATCTCACCCGTCTCAAGCGCGGAGAAGCGATCGAAATGCCTCGTTATGATTTCGTGCACCACCGCCGCGAGGACGAGACGATCCGGGTGGAGCCCAAGAAAC
Organism: Treponemataceae bacterium; assembly: GCA_041666155.1. Lineage (GTDB taxonomy): Bacteria > Spirochaetota > Spirochaetia > Treponematales > Breznakiellaceae > SZUA-426. The sequence goes on along the minus strand of JBAYHM010000142.1, from coordinate 2,902 downwards.
TCATCATTTTTGAAGGCATCATGATCTACACCGACAAGCGGGTGCGCGACCTCATCGATCTGAAAATCTTCGTCGATACGCCCGACGATATCCGTTTCATCAGGCGTCTCACGCGCGATATCAAGGAACGCGGGCGCACGCTGGATTCCGTCATTGAACAGTATCTTAACGTGGTACGGCCCGGCCACTTCGAGTTTATCGAACCTACCAAAGCCTACGCCGACATCATTATTCCCGAGGGTGGACATAACGAAAACGCCTTGTCGGTTCTGCTTTCCTTCATCAGGGAAACCGTCAGGACTGAATCCTAAAGGCCAAGAGCCGACTTTTTCCCTGATTTCAAATCCAAAGAGCGATATACTCCCCGTAAGTTTAAAAACCGGATCGAGGGAAGGCCTTCATGGACCATCTCATAGTTTCCGAGCGATGTTTAAAAGATCGGGTGCTTGTTGAAGTCTCGGGTTCCATCAACGCGTATTCCTATGCGCGGTTCCAGCAGAAATTGCATACTCTCATCCGCGCCGGCGATGTGGTTCTTGATCTGAGCCGCATTTCCTGCCTCTCCTCCTCCGGCGTCGGCGCCCTCATTTCCGCCGTGGAGGACGGAGAGGAATTCGGTTCGCGCTTCTTTTTACTGTCGCCAAGCGTCATCGTGCGATTAGCCATCGAATCGAGCGGTTTTGCCCACCTGTTCACCATCGTATCGTCCGAAAACGAAGCGGACTAGCGCGTCGGCGCTTCTCCGGCGTATTATGAGGGTCATGAACGCAGCACGATCGATAGCCTTTTTCGGGATTTCCGTCCTCGCGTTTGCGGGGGGAGCTTCTTGCGAAGGACGCCGCGCGGTCCTGGATCAGGGAGCCTCCGCTTTTGCCGCGGCCGCCGCCGAAAGCGCCGCCTTCGTTTCAAAAGTTGAACGCGCCGCGTCCGCCGCCGGTCTTCCCGCGGACCTGACAACCAAATTGGCCGCCGCCGCGCGCGACGATCGCCCCGCTTTTGAAGCCGACCTTGCCGCGGCGCTTGCCCCCGATCCGTACCTCACGTTCGTGGTCGATAAAAATCATCCCCTTCCCGAAACCTACGAACCCGCCGACATTGTCGCCTTGGATACGCTCGCTCGTCCTTCTTTCAAAACCAACCGATCAGGTCACACGCTCCGTTCGCTCGCCGTTTCCGCGCTTGAGCGCATGGCGGCAGCTTCGCGCGCCGAGCGCGTTACTCTCGTCGTGTCATCCGGCTATCGCTCGGCCGCGTACCAGAAAAAGGTGTATGAACGTACAGTCGCGGAGATGGGGAAGGAAGCGGCCGACCGCGAATCGGCGCGCCCGGGATACAGCCAGCACCAATTAGGTCTGGCCGTCGACTTCGGTTCGGTTACCGACGGGTTTGCCCAGACTTCTCCCTCGCGCTGGCTCGAAAAAAACGCAAGCCGCTTCGGCTGGTCGCTCTCTTTTCCGAAGGGCTACGAAGAAGTCACCGGTTACCGCTGGGAAAGCTGGCATTACCGGTACGTGGGAGAGGCAGCCGCTGCCCTCATTGATAGACGTTTCGGCGGCATCCAGCACTACGCGCTGGCGTTCCTGGCAGCGTGGCGGAATACCGGCGACGGAAACCCGCGCGGCTGACCGATCGGGCTACTCGGCGGCGAATGCGGTTATATTTCGAAGATCGCCTCAATTTCCACCGGGATGTTTCCCGGTAGTTCATTGGTTCCCATCGCCGAGCGGCAATGTTTTCCCCTTTCACCGAAGACATCGATCAGTAGCTGAGAACCGCCGTTCACGACCAAGGGCTGTTGCCCGAACCCGGGAGCGCTTGCCACGAGCGCGAGGACCTTCACCACATTTTTTATCCGGTTGAGATCCCCGGTGAACGCGTGAAGGACGCTGAGAAGATTGAGCACGCACAGTCGCGCGGCTTGTTGGCCTTCCTCAACGGTAAGTTCCGCTCCAACTTTACCCGTAAAAAGCGGTTTTCCGTTTCTTGTCGCCCCTTGTCCGGAGGTATACAAAAAATTCCCAACTTGCTTAACCGGTACGTATAAGCCGCCGGGCGGCGGAGGAGTAGGCAATTCCAGCCCTAGTTTCCGTAGGTTTTCATACGCGTCCATGTTTTATCCTCCTTATCTATATTGAAAGACGTCGGTCTCTTGAAATGATGGACCACTTTGAGATGATCTCTCCGTCACCGTTAATAATTGATGCCTCCGCGTAGAGCGCGACCGTCGGGCAGATGTGGGTGGGGAGGATGTAATATTCCCGTCCGATTTCCGGCAGTTTGCCTTTTCCCACTTTCCACACCCAATGTTCCTCGTTCTGAAAAAGAGGGACCGCATGCATCGATTCCGGATTGAAGAGGATTCCGCGCTGCCCGGCCGGGTCCGATGCCAGCCCCTTGTATCCGAGATCGAGAGTAAAACTAGATTCATTCGGATGTACGCTCACTACGCGGGTGAGAATCAAGGCCGCGGGAGTGAAGGGCAGGTCGGGGAAATGCGACGAATACCCCCAATCATGCAAAAAGAAGGTACCCGGAGACACTTCGACTTCCGGCATCGCGGCGTAGAATGGGAACGTTGGGGTTCCACCCATGACAACCGTGGGTACGGACCATCCTCGGCTTTCAAGCGCCTTTTTAAAGTCGACGACTTCGGCATAACATTTCCGGGCGGCTTCGCCCCGTTCGCGGGGATCAGCTTGGTGATTGTGTCCATCGTAGCAGTGAAGACCCGCGGCTCGGAGTCCCGGTGACGCATTGATTTTCCCGTACAGTTCCGCCGCCGCCGCCCCGCACTCAACGCCCGTTCGATGCAATCCCGGATCGATCTCAAGCAGTACGTCGACCTTTATTCCGTATTTGACCGCCGCCTGAGATAAATCGGCAAGAGCTTTCGGATTATCGG
>JBAYHM010000141.1:0-11193 GCA_041666155.1 Treponemataceae bacterium | reverse complement strand
TTCCGACCTGAATCGGGCGATACACGAAATCACCGCGGACTCCGTATCCTCGACGCTGACTCCCGAAGTCGCGAGCAACGTGGATCTGCTCGCGCTCGCCGTCTCCAACGCCCGCGCCGAGGCTGAGGCCGCGCTTGCCTCCCGCGTCGATTCGGTCTCGCTCCTGGGCGCTTCGGACGTTTCAGCGTGGTACCGCGAACGGACGGGCGGGCTGGAGTGCGGCGCGAAAGTTGCCGCGAAACTTCAGGACGATATTGTCCGTGCCGAGCGAGCCGCGCTGCTTGCTCGTTTTGAGCTGGAACGCGACGCGCTCCGATTCTTTGTGAATCCCGCCGCGACGGTATCGACCGAGGCAAAAAAACTTTCCGCGTTTACCGACTTGGACGCCGCCGCGGCGGCCCGTGTGCTCGCTTCACTTGAGTCATTGTCCACCGCACTCGCCTCATGCGCCGACTTATCTAGCGCCGACTACCAGACAGCTTTGGAAACGCTTGCCGCTTCAGATCCCATCGCGCGTTCCCTCTTGCGCGGCGAGGTTCTATTCGCGCTATCCGATGGGAATGACGCGTCCGCTCTCTTCCTTTCCGATTCTCGCGTCGCCGTTGAGCGGGCGGAGTCGCGGCAAAACGCGTATCAAACCCTTTCCTCGTATGCGTCCGCGGACGACGAGCGACGACGGACGGAAACTTGGAACGCCGTGAAAACCGCGTTGACCCGCGCGGGCGTCGCGTTACCCCAAACCGGTCTGCCTTCGATCGGCGCGATAGGAGAGGCGCTTCGCGCCGATTCCCTCGGTATCGAGACCGCGTTCGCTCATCTTTCGTCAAACATCGCCGCCGCGACAAGCGGCGCTCTTGAAGGCGTTCACCGGGAAATCGAAGAGTGGCAAAACGCTTTGACCGGCTATGTCGCCGCGCGCCTCTTATATGACCGGTCCGCCTCTCCCGCCACCGTTTCAGACCTTGAAAGCGCACAAGAGGTGAAGACCTCTCAGCGCGATGCGCTGCAAGCGATTTTGTCGTCTCTTCCTTCCGCTTCCCAAAACGATGCCCGTCCTCTCTGCGCCGTGCTTGCGTGTACCGGGGGTAACATCGGCGCTTTAAGTAGAACGCTCATTGAACGTGAAGCCGTCGAGCGCATCGCGCGGTCCCTCTCCGCCGCGTATGGAGCGGCGCTGGGCGACGACGCAACCCTCCGGGCCGCACTCACCTACGATGCGCTCAGCGCCCATGACTACGCTACCGCCGCCCTCCGATCCACCGCTGTGAATCGCGCTTTTGAATTAGTACGCGCCCGGCAAGCACTCGACGCCGCAAGCGATCCCGATACGCTGACCGGCTTGGCGCGACAGTCGCGCCTGAACGTCGTGTTTTCTTCTCTCGATGAGTCCCAAAGCGCCGAGGCGGCCCTGACCGCTTTCGGCGCCTCTTCCCGCGCATCCCGCTATCTGCGTGCGCATATACTCGGTAACCTCGCCGAATCGGTAAGCGCCGCTGATTTCATCGCCGCTTTGACCGGACCGGGAAGCGGCGGAACGCCGTCCTGGCTCGCGCAAGTCACCGAAACCGATGGCGAGGAATTCGGAGCCGCCATTGACGCCGCGATAGAGGAAGCGTACGCGGGCGGCGCTGGTTTTTCCCGGTCCGCGGCAATCGCTCGTTTGGACGCGTATTTCAATGCGTCACTCGATCAGACAGCCGCTTACGTCGAAACCCTTCGCGCCGAGCAGGGCGGGGCAAGCGTCGTCGGCGAACGCGCTTTGGCTCTCAGTATCGCTTATTATGGAAGCGACGCTTCCTATCTAGCCGCCGTACTTTCGCGTCTTTCGCTGAGAACTTCACCATCGGCGCTCGCTCTTTTTGCGGAAGTGTCCGTACCCGGTTTTGATTTGAGCCAAGCGGCTTTCCTCGGGCTAGGCGCTTCCCCCTACGCCACGGAAGCCGCCGCGTATTATACAAGTCTCGCCGTGCGGAGCGCTTTCGCCGCTCTCGCCGACGACTATGCCGGAAGCGCCGTATCCGGCGATCCCTTCCAATGGGCAAAAACGAAAAAGGGCTTGAACGACGAGGATGCCCTTGAACTGGCAAGCTTCATTACCACCGGCCGCTTGAGCGACGCGTTCGATCCCACGGCGATCGGTTCCGTCCTCAACCAGGCGCTCTATTCCGCCGCCGGTACACTCTACGTCCAATCGAATGAATCCATATCGATCTTGAATTCCCGTTCGACGCTTTCCCGCGCTTACGCCGTCGCGGCCGCCGCTGAACAAAAAGCAATACAAGACGGAGTCGGTCACTGGCGCACATACCTCGATCCGACTCTCGCTTCAGGACTCGACGCGACCTCGGCCGGAAACGCGGAAGGAGGGGCCGTCGCGAACAACGTCCGAGCCGCGCAAACGTGGCGTGAAGGCGTTCTGGCGGACGCGTATGAAAAAGCCGGCCGCGCCTCTGCGTTGGTTGAAGCGACCTTCAACGCGTGGGCAACCGAGGACGGGGAAAACTCAGGCTTGGATCGATTCAGAGCCGCCGCTCTCGCGTATGCCGCCAACCCGTCGCGGGCGTGGACCGAAAACGACGCCCCAAGAGTTGCCGCCGCCGTGGCCGACGCGTATTCGTCCTCGTATCGTGAACTACAATCCGCCGAATACAGAGCCCTTACCGATGAAAGCGAAATAGTCCGCGTCGGCGCTGTTTTGCGCGATACCTCGGACTTAGCCGCCATGGAAACGGAGCTAAAAACCATCGCATCCCGCATCGCCGCCGCGCGCCTCGCGTGCGCCGGCGCCATGGCCGCGTACTCCGAGCGGGCAAGCTCCTTTGCCGCCGCGGGCGCCGCGTACGACGCGTCTTACTCAAGCGCCAAAATCGCCTACCAGGCCCTTGAAGCCGCTCGGTACGCGTACGAAAAAGAGGACGCCGTTCGCCGCTGGGCCAGCACCTCCTACCTTTCCGCCCAGGATGTCGCCGCCGCGACCTACCGCGGACCGGAAGCCGAACTCGCGTACAGCCGGGACCGTCGCGACCGCGCCGGCATCGCCCTCCGCGCCCTTGAAACCCTCTACGACGGAGAAGCCGAAACACGCCCCTACGCCGACATCGCGTATAATATCCTCTTAAACGAGTATCGAGAAAGCTTTTCCCGCATGATGCTCACCGTCAAAGCCCGTGACGCCCTGTCCGCGGCCAGAGTCAAAGAAACCGCTAACAATCAGAAACTGTACGAGACGTACATAAAAAATACCATCGCTGGTTCAGCATCGTTTGTTTCCCCCCTCAACTACGACGGATATACCGCCGTAGCCGAAGACAAAAACGCCGCGTGGAAAGATGTCCTCACCGTCGACCCCTCCGGCAAGCTCCGCATCGCCTACGGAAACGATTACACCCTCACTAAAACAGACGCCGCCGCGGCCGCCCGCCTCAGCGAATATTTCAAGACGAAGAACAAGAGCGGCATCGATACGGAAACATCCACCGCCTTTGAACTCCGCGCTCGCGACTGGTGCGCCCGTGTCGCCAATTACGGTCTCGGAGGCGACCGCTTCCGCGTTTGGGCCCTCGCTCGCGATTATCTCATAAGCCAAATTACCGAAAAGAACGGCGCGTATGAAGGACTCAAATCCGCGCTGGTGGAGGAGGCGAACGACCTTCGCGGTGCCGCCGGCGGCGCTCATATAGGAGGAATCCTTAACTGGGAAACCGTAAACGGTAGAATGGACGACTTTCTGGAAGGCGACGTTTATTATTACGTTTCGGGAACAGACACAGAAGGTAACGAAACCAGTACGTCGGTTCTAGACCGCATTGGACTCGATTCAATCCGCCGTAACGCATGGGAGTCTCTCGGCTCCTCCGAGCGGGAGGACCTTGAATTCTATATGATCCTTTCTTTAACCGGACACGGCGGTGAAACATCCGTCGCCAATTCCGCCTTCCAACGCGCGTCCGAATTGGAGCAATACCGCGATACCGATGAATGGTTCGTACGTGAGATCAATGATGACGCCTGGTGCAAGGATATTTGGTTTTTGAACTCGCGATACAATGAACTGAACAACGCGCGAAACCAATACATCGCCGGGTATAACACTCTGAAAAGCTCCATCGGTTCGGCCGGTTACGCCTTGCTGAATAAAGCCGCGACCGTTTCAGCCTCTTACACCGCCTACCGCGCATCCTGTGAGCGCCTGCGCGCTCTCGACGGTGACACCGGCGGCGCCGAAGTCGATTGGCTCACCATTGAAAACTCGATACGTCCCACCCAAAAAATAAGTGAAGCTGAAATTTCGCGGTTGCGCCTTTATTACCAACAATTCACCGGCGACGGAGGTCGCGTCGGTTCGTCATCTTCCGCCGCGCTCGCCGATATCGCCCTCTGGGCACGCAACAAACGCGACGATCTCAAACGCGACCTGGAAGATAGTTATCAAAATGATGAAACCGATCGATCCGCCGCGCAGGCCGCGTATCGAACCGTATTCGATCAATTTGTAGAAGGAAGTGCCGGTCAAACCGAACTCAACGCCGCCGTCCAAAACGCCTACGGCAACGGCAGCGCGGCAATCAAAACCCATTTGAACAGATTGGAAGAAGTCGCCCAAAACGCGGCCTTCTCCATCATCGGTTCCGACGGCGCCTTCGCCCAGGAATACAGTCAAGCCGCCTCGGAATTCGCCGCGCTCATCGAACGTGCCTCCACCGCCCGCTACGTCGCGGAACTCTCCGCCCGCGAAGCGGAATGGGACGTCCTCCGCGCCGACCTTTCGGAAAAACGCGCCGCCTGGCGCACCGCCGCTGACCTCATCCTGGAACGCGGCCGAGAGGATTGGAAAACCGCCCAAGAAACCATGAACGAAACACATAACGCCTGGCTCAGCCGCTTCAAAAGCCAATACACCCAGTCCGATGCCTTGTGGAACGCCTCCTGGCTCGCGTCCATGAAAGAAAAAGAGACATGGGTAGCGCGCGCTTCCAAAGCAGCCGACACCGCCGCGGAAGGAGCCATACTCGCCCTTATCGGCAGTGACGCCGAAGCCGCGGGAAGAAAAATGGATGGCCTCGGTTCCTATCTCATCACCCGCGCCGATGCCGAAGAAGCGGACGCAACCCTCCGCCACGCCCTCGGCATGGCCGGTATTACCAAGATGAGCGACGCCCTCTCCGGAAGCGCGGCCTCCGCCGGCACAAGCGCTGTCGCCGTCCGCACCGGACTCGGCGGCCCCTCCGCTTGGGACAGCGCGAAGCTCCAAGTAGCCGCCGCCGACTTTGCCCGCAAAACCAACGAGGAACTCGCCGCCCGCCAAGCGCGCCTCCTCGCCGCCCAAGTCCGAGACGCCGCTCAAAAAGCCGTCACCGGCCTCCAAGAAAACCTTGACGCCGCCAACCGCGGCTTCAAAGAAAGCATGGATGAGACCTTCGTCATGGACGGCAAGTGGCAGCGCGCCGGAAGCAACTACACCAAGAAAGTCGTCGTGCATTCAACCCTGTTCGACCCAATGATCACCGAGAACGCTTCAGTTGAAGGCTACATCGCCTACGTCATGAGCCCGTGGACTTTGCGGACCGATCTCAGCGATGGAGCTTTGGCCAATGTCGACGCCATGGTCATCCAAGCCCTCATCGAGAAAGCCCAAGGCGAGGTAACGAAGAAATCTGAAGAGGTGTTCGGGACAAAAGCGGAGAATGATGACAAAGATACCCGTAAGCAACTCGTCTATTTCTATAAAACGCTCAAAAGACAAATAGGCACCCGAACCGAAAAAGGAACCGATGATTACGGAGTCCCCTACGAAGTCGAAGTCCCCGTGTACGAGGAATACCAAGTCGTCGACGACGAGAAGACCAAAGAGAAAACCTGGGGAGCCGGGAAGTTCGGCAGCCACGTCGGCTTTGATCCCACGCTGAAGGAGAACCCCAATCCCGACGACGGCCTGGACAACATCTGGCAGGACGGAGGTAAGGGCGAACTCGGCCGCTTGTTGCGCAGCTATATCTACTGGTCCCTCAAAGAGAACCGCGGTTTCTCGGAGCTCAACAAACCCACATACGAGAAACGCTTCTGGGATGACCGCGGCCAGTGGTTCAAGGCGCCGACGATCAGGGGAACGGTGGATATCGGGATGCAAGTTGTCACCACCGCGGTCGGCGTCATCGGCACACCATTTACCGGAGGTGCCAGTTTAGCCGCCGCAGTCGCGATCAACACCGCCATCAACATGGCCGACGACGCCGTTTTCACCGCGCTGGACATAGCCGGTGGCTACAAGAACTGGGAAGAGGCGGGATTGGAGTTCGGAAAGAAAGCGCTGACAAGCGCCGCGACAAGCGCGATCAGCTTCGGTTTCGGCGGACTCGGATCCGGTCTTCAGGGCGTCGCCGGAGTGAACGGCGTGATCGGCCGGACGATGTTGAGCGGCATGCAAAGTTTCACGACCAGCACGGTGTCAAGCGCGATTAGCGCGATACAATGGAACGGGAACGGGCTGAGTTGGAGCGGCGACGCGTTCAGCGAAGGCGTACGCGGCGGCTTGATCGGCGCGGCTACGGGGATGACCAGTTCGCTCACGAGCGGGATGCTGGGCCAGATGAACCTGTTCGATGGGAATAGACTGGGTCTTGTAGAGAGCGTTTTTGATAAGAAGAGCATAGAAAGTTTCAACGGAATGATGGGGAGCCTTGCCGGTCAGGGCGTAAACTTCGCGCTCACAGGAGATTTCGCGCTCAACGTCGCCAAAGGGTGGGGCAGCGGACTGCTGGAACTTCACATGGGCAAGAACGGTATCAGTATGAACCTCGGAACCGGAGGAGCAGACGTGAGCTTGGGAACGATCGCGTCGAGCATGTCGGGAATGATGGACACGCTCAAGATCGGGGGCGCGAAACTGGCGGCGATGGCGGGAAGCTACGAAGGGATATCGACGCTGAACGCGGTGAATATGATGGGGTATAGCGGAAATGGGCTTAATACGGCGATAGGCAGAGGACTTTGGGGAGGGCAGCTGCGCGCGAGGTACGGAAATACTTTGGACGAATACGGACACTACAACGGAACGCTCGCGCCGAATGAGATAGCCCTTTCGGCGGAACTGCTTGGACCCGGAAAGGAGAAAGCGGCCAAGCTTGCCGCTGTATTGGCGCACGAAGGAACGCATGTGGCGGGGAATCGAGTTGAGGGATTTGCGCATGTGCAGGGATATCAGACTTATGAAACATTAAACTCGATATTCGGCATGAGTGGAGACAGTGACTTTACTCAGGGGATGGAATACGCCCTGAGCCAGGCGGAAAGCTGGCAAGAAAATACAGGAGATACGGATTATTGGAAAGTTATGAAAAACGGCGATATCATGGATGACGGCCGCGACGGAGAAATCGGGTTTGAGGATGGCCGTCAGACTGTTTATACAAAGAACAAGACTAAGCAAGGTTCTCTTGAAGAGTATCTAGGCGTGAATCCACGTTCTTTGAACAAGACGCTTGATGATGCTGGTTTTGTTTACGGGGGTAAGGGAAAGGGCTGGATTGCTGCGGGAAAGACGATCAGTGCGGGGAGTATTCAATCGTTAATTGCCGCTGGAACGATTTCAAATGAAATTGCAAAGACGTTGTATTCGAATACACAGTCGGTCTATTACAGTGGCGGTATCGGCTTATTGCGTGCGGGATTAGAGCAAAGTATTCCGTATGCCGGTGAATTTGAGTTGGCGGGGTATGAAGCCTTCTCCGGGGAAAAGGAATATCCTGTTGTTGATGGTTCAAAGAGGATGCAGGACTTTGATCCTGATAATGTAATAAGTCTCGGGGGATCGAAGTACACAGTTCATGATCAAGGGTGTCGAATAACTGCGACAGGAAGAATCGTTACCGCTTCAGGGACATATATCGATCCGCTGGTAATTGCGACCGACAAGACGAATTTCATCAACAGTAACGGCGACTTAAATGACACTGTTTTCTTTCAGAAATATAACTTGAGTCTTGAAGGACCAATCACTAATATCGAGGAGCGACTAAAGACATTCGTTGCCGACGGCAACCAAGGGTGGTTATATGCGACGGTGCCCTTTGGGGAAGGAACGCATACGATTAATCTCAAGAATGTTAAAATAGATGCCGCTGGAAAGATTAGTTTTGATAAGCAGGGAACAAGTAAATCTGATTGGGATAGAAACTTTGGAGTGTACAGCAATAGTAATAAGCCTAATTACTACCAATTGTCCCAGCTTTATATCGTAACGAGGAAGAAATGATGCGACGTATAATATCTCTATGCCTGATTTTTGTTTTAGTCTTGGTGGGATGCTCGGCATCTCCTTCGAAGTCCCTTGTGAGGAATGATCTCACGAGCAAGCCGCTGACGGTGGATGATTTTACTATCATAGTTGGCAACAAGATCATAAATACATTTTATCCAAAGGACCAACTGATAACGCTTTTCCCCGATGCAGTCAAGAAAGAGAGCGATACATGGCAGTGGTCGGTACTTGATGACTCTGGACCTATGTCACTGGAAAACGTCGAGTTTATAACGAAGACAATCCGATTTGTTTATATTGAAGGGGTAGTCAATGAATATGCAGGCCTTTTTGCAAGTAGTTTGACGATTAGAGGTATCGGCATAGGTGATTCTGCACAGGCGGTCCTAGGGAAATATGGCTCAAGCTATTATCGAAATGAAGAAAAAGATGGTTTTCTGAATGGCGATAGTGGATTGATCTACCGACTCTATTCTTATCCTAAAACAGCAAACCAGAAATATCCCCAATTTGACTATATCTATTTTGAGACTAGAGCAGGCAAGGTTATTGGTATCCATTATTGGAGAGAGCGTAGTGATGCACCATAAGATGGAACCTTGCCTAACGCATAGATCCATCTGACACAGCAGGCGAGCACCCATGCAGGTTTCTATATATGGTTAGGTATTCCAAACTGCGAAAACTAACCCACGAGCCGCAACTATGGCGAGTCGGTATAAGCCGCTAACGGAGAGGGACCCCCCGGTAGCACCTTCCCCGTACAGGCGGAAATCGCCGGGCCTACTCCGGCATCACATGGGGCGCCCTGAAAAAGCGCGGACGAGCGGATCCGCAGGCCTACCGGCCGAGGACTAGCGAGTTCGCGCTTTTTCAAAGGCGGGCCCCCATGAGATCCCCCTTTACGCCCGGCGATTTTCGTATCAGACGGATAACGTGCTTCCCCCTTTTGCCAAATGCCCTCCCGTATCGTATATTTAACGCAAGAAGCCGGCTATGCGCATTGTCTACGATTACGGAAACACCCCTCATAACATGCCGCACATTTCTCCGCGTGTTCATGGTAGGTCTGAGACGGTGATTGTTATTTCCAAGGAACGTAAGCAGGCGGTAGATTCGCGGGGCGGACTGACCATTTCGGGGACCGATTACGAGGTTCGCATTTCCGATGAGGCGCTCGCGCGTGATCGGGAGGTCAAAGCCCATGAACAGGCGCACCTGGCGGTGCTTGGCGGGGCGGCGGCTTCCGGTATCCAATACGATACGCAAACGGGACCCGGCGGTGAATCCGTGGCGGTTGGAGGGCGGATCGCGGTGGACATGGCGGAGGTGCCTGGAGACCCCGCGGCGACTCTGCGTAAGGCCAGGTCGATCATCGCCGCGGCGTACGCGCCCGGTGTTTCTTCCGCCGCGGATGTACGAACAGCGGCGAACGCCTATGAAATGGCTCGGAAAGCAAGCGCGGAAATGCACGATAACACGCGGACACGCCACTAATTATCCTATACGCTCTTGCGTTCGGACTCAGGAGAAATATACTGATATATAGGAGGACCAAATGGCAACGAAGCAAAAAGCCGCCTCTGCCGACAAGAAACCGACGCCGGCGGAAATAGAAAAACGCGCTCATGAAATTTACTTGGATCGGGTTCGTAAGAATGAGTCCGGTACGCCGGAAACGGATTGGTATCGGGCAGAGATGGAACTTTCCGGACGTAGTAAATAATCAGTATCCGCTTGTTTTGCTACTTCATCCTTTGTACTCTCCTCAGTAGAGGGGCTTATGGAATATTGGGATGAGGCGGCAACGTTTCTAAGTAAACAAGACGAAACCCTTCGCCGCCTGATTGAACGGCATGCGGGTGAACGGTTATCCGGGAGCGGTGACGCGTTCAGTACTCTCGCCAACGCGATTGTCGGCCAGCAGATATCAGTGGCGGCGGCGTCCGGCATTTGGAAGCGATTTTCCCAGCGGTTTCCCGGTATTTTCCCTACCGACATCATCAATTCCAATCTTGATGACCTTCGTTCGTGCGGTTTATCGATGCGGAAGGCCGAATACCTTCTGGGCATCGCGCGTTCATTTGCCGGAGGGGAGCTGACGGATGCCGAATTCGATCATTGGTCCGACGATGAGGTCCGCGACCGGCTTTGCGCTCTGAGGGGTGTCGGTCCCTGGACCGCGGAAATGTTCCTTATCTTCCATTTGCGTCGTCCGGATATTCTTCCGCTGGGTGATATCGGGCTGCACCGTGCCGCCCGTCGTTTGTACTTGTGGCCTGAGGGCGAATCTCTTGATGAGACGCGTCGGCGTTTGACCGAGCTCGCTGAAACCTGGCGTCCATGGCGAACGGTGGCCGTATGGTACCTTTGGCGGGATTTGGACGCCGAACCGGTTATTTACTGATTCGAGTTTGCCTTATCGCTTTGTCCGCTTTATGATGTAGTATCGTGAAAAGTACTCAACGCAGGAAGATGCGCGCTGTCGCAGCACTTAGTTTCCTCATCCTCAGCATGTTTTTGTCGTTAACGGGCGTGTTCGCGTCGGCAGGCACCGCTCGGTTGTTAGCAATAGCGGCAACAATATGCTCGATTCTTGCGGTTCTCTTTGGTGTTTCGGTAATTGCCCGAATGTTCGGGATGCTGAAAACCCTGGAAGAATTTTCCAAAGGCACGCAGCATTCCAATGATTCAAATATCGACCTGGCTCGTTTGGTGGGGGCTTCCAGTACCCACGGGAAGTACGACGTGCTTTCTGATTTGGATTCCCTTTTGGCCTTCGTCAACGACGATATTGCAGCTTTGAAGCGCTCCGCAAAGAAATTCGACTTATTTTCTTCCGACATTTTGTTCTCCGCTCGTAATCTGGCCGATCAAGCGGAAAGGCAATTGACCATGTTGTTGCAGTTGCGTACCCGCGCTCAGTCGTATTTTGA
>JBAYHM010000140.1:0-11220 GCA_041666155.1 Treponemataceae bacterium | reverse complement strand
GGGGAGAACAACATGACGCGTATTGGAATTATCGGGGCCGGAGGTATAGGCCGGAAGCATATAGAGGCGCTTTCGGGACTCGACGGGGCGGCAATAACCGCCGTGGTCGATACGGACCCGGCCGCCGCGCAACGCGCGGCGGGTTCGGATATTCCCGTTTTCACGGATCTAGCCGAAAGTCTGCCGCTCGTGGACGCGGTGTGGATATGCACGCCGCCTTCCACTCACCGCTCGCTCGCGGTTTCGGCCCTAGAGGCGGGCAAGCACGTCTACTGTGAAAAACCCCTCGCATCCGGAATGGAAGACGCGAGAGCCATATTGGCCGCCGCCGAAGAGACGGGGAAGCTGCTCGCCGTCGGCTTCAATATGCGTTACCGGCGGGGCTTCCGGCGCCTGCGCGAGCTGATACGGGACGGCACGGTCGGAACTCCTGTCGGGTACTGGTGCCATCGGATCGGCAGCCTCGGCGATGATGGCTACAATTGGAGGACCGATCCGGTCCTCCTGTGCGGAATGACGGTAGAATCGCTGTCGCACGACATTGACGCCGTGCGCTGGCTTTTCGGCGAGATCGAGGAAGTCCACGCTATCCTGAAAGAGTCCCGGGCGGACCTGCCCGGCTACGACGACAACGCCTGCGTGCTCATGAAAACGGCCGGTGGAACGGCGGCGACCATCCACGCCAGCTGGTCTTCCTCTCTGGGGAGCGGGAGCCGGGGCGTAGTCGGGAGTAACGGGGCCGTCGCCATGGAAGGTCCCGATGTGTGGACTGTATCCGGCATCCGCTGGAGGACGAAGGGCATGGACCACGAGAAAGCCGAATTGTTCACGGATACGCTCGGGGTGGAATCCTACCGGGCAGCCGGTGTCGATTTCCTCGCCTCCCTGAAAGACGGAGTCCCCCGGGCCCCGACGGGGCAGGACGGCGCCGCCGCCCTGTCGGTCTCCCTCGCCATCGTCGAATCGAGCCGGACCGGACTTCCCGTCCGTCCGCGGCCCTGACGAGGCCTTCATGGAGGAGCCCTCGTCCCCCACCGGATCGTGGGGCGTAGGCGAGGATCAGAACCCCAGTTCCTCGGCGACAAGGACGATGTGGAAGCGTCCGCTCTCTTTCATGCCGTGGTTGACGATGCCGACGTAGTTGCACATGCGCTCGGGAATCATGCAGTCTTCGCAGCGGCCGCTTTCGGCGCAGGGCGTTTTGTGGCCAAGGCGGCGGCAGTTCATCGGGGCGATCCTCCGTATGCGTGCGAAGGCCGCGTCCAGGTTTTCGACGACCTTGTTGGCTCCCGCCACGACGATGACGCGCCGAGGGCCGAAGATGGTGGCGGCAACGCGGTTTCCCGAACTGTCCATGTCCACCAGCTGCCCGGCGCGGGTGATCGCGTTGGTCCCGGTGAGGAAGACGTCCGCGTCCAAGGCTTCACGGTAGCGCGCCATCGTTTCGTCCCAGGAATCGGTCCGGTACCGATCGATGAGTTTCCACGGTCCCGCGCGCAAGGTGTCGGGGACGCCCATGTCGGATAAAGTCGTCGAACCGCCGAGCCCTACGGTGGAGCCTTCCGGTATGAGCGAATAGACGATGCGCGCGGCTTCCGCCGCGTCGTCCGCCGGATGACAGATATAGCCGATGCGGGTCATCGTCGCGGTCATGTCCTCAACGGTACGCCGATACAGCCATTTCACCTGCTCGTTCATTTCATTACACCTCGAATTCCGCAAGGATTCGTCGGGCTTTGCCGAGCGCCGTGAAGCCCTTTTCACCGTCGAATTCAATCTCCGGCGGGGTAGCCGCCATCGTCGTCTCGCTGTCTCCGGCCCGTACGAAACAGGCCAACAGCGTCTCTCCGGGTCGTATGACTCCGCGGAGAATAGGCACGACGGCGCTCGGTTCGACGATGTTGAGGTTAGGTGAGAGAAGGAGAATCTCGCCGGTCCTCGGCGCGGTTTCAGGTCCCGGCGTGCCGCCGGAGGCTCGGACTGCCGACGGCGATATCGGCAAGGCGTCGATGCGGGAGGCGGCCCAAGGCAGAGCGATCGCGGCCGCGGCGCTGTCCAAGCGGATGACCGGCTTAACGGTTTTTTCGACGCCGTTGAAGCGGGGAATGGAGAAGCCTCCCTCCGCTGTTTCCAGCAGCCGCTCGCTCCGTATCCGGTGGAAGCGCAGGTGGGACTCTCCCAGCGCGACCAGGACGGTCGTGATCTCCACGTCGTTCCAAGGCTTCCACCTTCCCGCCGTCCAATTGGTTCCCGACCGCTGGTCGGTCGTCGCTCGCCGTTCTCTCCAATAACCGTCCCCCCCGAAGGGGGAACCTTCGGAGAGGACGAGCATCGAATCGCAGCCGGTCTGCTCCAGCGCGTAGGAACCGCGGGAAACGCAGAAGCCGAAGCGCGCCGAATAGGCGAACTTGCAGTACTTGGCCGCGGATTGGACCGCCTCCCAACTTGGGTAGCGGCCGGGATTGAGGAGCTGGACGTCTTCAGTAGATCGATTCATGACGAAGTGAACGACCGGTAGCTTCGCGGCCGCGGGCATTTCAGGCAACGGCGCTTCTTCCGCTTCCCAGAAGGGATGGTTTTCGTCGAGCGCGAGCGGCAGATAGGCCTTAAGCGCCCAGTAGGGCGAGGTCGGTGAGTTGTACTGCTCCGCCATGACCAGGTTCGGATACCCGTAGCCGACGGTGAGGACGCCCGAGGCGTCGAGGATCGGCTTTGAGAACCACCAACGGAAATTTCTGAGTAGTACGCCTTTCATCACCGGCCAGGGGACCGCTTCCACGCCCGCGAACGCGCAGGCGGAAAAGAAGGAGACGGCCGCGAAACGGTAGGTGAGGCTCCGGCCGTA
The DNA here is from genome assembly GCA_041666155.1 of Treponemataceae bacterium. Classification (GTDB taxonomy): domain Bacteria; phylum Spirochaetota; class Spirochaetia; order Treponematales; family Breznakiellaceae; genus SZUA-426. The sequence continues at coordinate 8,375 of JBAYHM010000140.1, read as the reverse complement.
CGGAACGATCGAGCCATCTTCCCTGAAAAAAGCGAGGAATTGCGGCGCGAACAGCCGCGCCCGCTCGATGTAGCGCGCCGCCCTGTCGGGAAAAAGGTCACCCATGAGCTTGGCGTAAACGAGCCCATAAAAGTGGAAGCCGAAGGGATTGTAAAAGTCGTAGTTGCCGTTGCACCCGTCGATGTACCAACCATCGCTTTGGTACAGGGTTTCCACCAGGTCGAAGGACTCGGTTTCAGAGGCTTCGTTCACCGGAAGACCGAGGCGTCGGAAAGCCGAACAGACGAGGATGCGGAAGAAGTGCCAGTTGTTGTCCGGCAAGACGCGGGTTTCTATCGATGAAAGCCAGACGTGGAGGTTTTCTTTTTCTCTCGCGCTCAACGGATCCCAGAAACGCTCGCGGGCGATGAGGAGGGACAGCGCGATCGCGGCCATCTCCACCAGGCGTTGGTCGGTATCGGGCGGCTCGCCCCAGTAGGCGTCGTCCATCGGGTCGGTTCCGCGCCTAAGTCCCTCAATGTGTTTTTCCATGGCCAGGAAAACTCCACCCCCGGCGATAAGCGGAGCAACGCCCCAGAGCACGCGGCTCCAGCCTTCCATGAGCGCGACGCGGGAGGCGTAATGCGCCGACGCCGCGCCGAGGGAGTAGCCCGCGCAGCCGTCGGAATAACGGGACTCTAGCGGCGCCAGAAGATCGAACAGGGAACGGACCAAGTCGGCTTTTGTTTCAAGCGGGTTGGCCGCGAGCGCCTGCGCTGTCGGCGAATCAAAGCGTTTCATGACCGCCTCACCAGTACGGCTTCCAGCCGCGAAGGACGCGCACAAGCGCCTCGACGTAGAAGTAATCGCCCCAGATGTTGCACTCGTCAACACCGTTACCCATGGGCTTGCCGTATACGGCGTGGAGGAGGATGCCGTTGGATTTCGGCTCCGCCGCGCTTGTGTATTTGTCCGCGAGCGCGGCCAGGATACGTAGCGCCGCGTTTTCGTAGGTCCGCCTGAGAGGATCGGAAAGCGGCAGGAACGCGGCAAGCTCCATGAGGCCGCAGGCCGCGATGGGCGCCGACGAACTGTCTCGCTCCTGGTTCCCGGATGTGAAACAGAGGTCCCAGTACGCGACCAGATCCTCCGGAAGCCGGTTCAGGTAGTAGTGCGCGAGTCCCCGCGCGATCTCCAAATAGGAAGGATCGCGGACGTAACGGAAGGAGAGCGTGTTTCCGAGAATCGCCCAGGCTTGGCCGCGCGCCCAGCAGGAGTCGTCGGCGTAACCCTGGGCCGTCGTGCCGCGCAGTCCTTCGCCGCTCGTCGGATCGAAGTAGTAGGTGTGGTAGCTCGACCAATCGTCGCGTACGAGCTTCTCGTTCGCGCGAGAGAGGTGTTTGGTCGCGGCTTCTCTATAGTAGGGATTGCGGGTTTCATCGGTCGCCCAGTGGAGAAGGGGCAGGTTCATCGCGCAGTCGATGATAATGCGACCCTTTTGGGCCGGATCATTGAGGTCTCCCCAGGCCTGCACGACGCCGGCCTTCTCGTAGTAGCGGGTCATCAGGAGGTCGGCGGCCTTAAGCGCCGTCGCGCGCGCCGCCTCGTTTCCTTCAAGTTTCCAGGCGGCGACGCAGGAGAGTGTGTAAAGAAAGCCCATATCGTGGGTGTCCGTAGCCGTGCGCGTATCCAGCCGCGCACGGTAGTCTGCCAGCTGTCCCGCGGCGGTGTCGCGGAAAGCGCGGTCGTCGGTCGCTTCGTACGCCAGCCACAGCATTCCCGTCCAGAAGGAGCTGGTCCACTCGGTGTTCGCGATGGCCGGGTAGACGTTCTTGACGCTCGCGGGGGCGGGGTAGGAGTTTCCGAACGCGGGGATGTTCGCGCGGATTTTCGAGAGGGCGTAGTCCAGAGCCTTTCCCCAATACCCGGCGTCCGCGTTAGGCGCGGATGCGAACAAGTCCGCCCGCGCGAGTTTCTCCATCGGTTTTCGGTTCGGTATCGCATCGATCATGGAGGTCTCCTTTTTCGTGTCGTTCTTTTTCATCGATCTATAAGGATAAGTCATTTGCCGCGGCGCAGGATTCACGTTCGATCAGGCGGTGGCGCATCAAGAGCTTTACGGAATGTTCGGAGGGGTTGTCCAAGAGCCGCAGGGCGATGTCGACCGCCGCGATTCCGCATTCGCGGAAGGGTACGTGGACGCTCGTCAGGGCGGGGGTGAAATATGCCGCACCTTCCACGTCGTTCATCCCGATCACTGAAAGGTCCCGCGGGACGCGAAGGCCCAGGGAAGAGGCTATTCGGATAACGCGCATAGCGATTTCGTCGGATACCCCGAACCAGCCGTCGGGTCGGTTCGCCTCCGATAGCACCGCCCGGGCCGCTTCTTCTATAGTTCCTTGTTCGGGTGACAGCTCTATCAGCTCGATCCGACCATTCCCGGTGCGGAGGCATTCCCGCAGACCGCGAAGCTTCTCCGTTTCAACCCGCCGGTCTTCCGCGTCGGCCCAGACCGCGATCTTTCCGCATCCGGCCGCGACCAGCCGCGCGCCCGCTTCCGCGGCGGCGATGCGGAAATCGACCGAAACCCAGCTAGCGTCTTGGTCATCCGGCATTCGGTTAACGAAGACCATCGCCTGTCCGAGTTCTTTCCGCCGACTGAACTCCGCATCCTCGTCCGATTTGTTTTTCCCTAGGCATACAACCGCAAGGCGTTTTCCCGCCGCGTGGCTTTCATCGAAAACCAGCGGCAGCCCCAGTTCTCCGGCGCGCCGCATGATTCCCTCTACCGCGTCGGCGAAACCGCGGAATCCCTCAAAGTCCGAGGGTACCGAGAGCAGAATCGCGACATCATCCCTGTCCTGTTTGACGCCCTTGGTGAAGCCGATTTCCCGCGCCGCGACCCGGATGGCTTCCCGCGCCTCTTTGCGGACATTTTTCCCCGCGAGAAAACGGAATACAGTGCTGCGCGAATAGCCCGAGACGCGAACAAGGTCGTCGATCGTTGTCATTGGGTTATTGTACCCTCGGTATTCCAATGTGTCACTTGCTGAAATTAGTAATTCATATAAGTGACACTGTAGTGTCTGTATTGAAGCTGATCACTATTTCCCATGCTATGATGACCGGCATGGGGCGAATTGTTTCCGGCGGCAGACGCGGTTTTACGCGCCGCGAGTTTTTGAAGACGTTTCTTCCGATCGCGGCGACCGTAGCTGCGGCGATAATGAGTGCGGCCATCCTTCTTTCCGCCCTGTTCATGCGCCAATCGATGCGGATTCTTGAAGAAAACGAGGCCGAGCGCCTGCGTTATTCGATCCGCCTGTTCGCCCGCATCCATCTGGGCAGCGTTCCCGCCTTTCTATCCGCGATGGAAGAGGATCCGATCAGGAATTATCTGTACGGGCGGGATTGGTCCATAGAAAAGCCGCTGCGGGGCCTTGAGCGCATCGACCGGGCGATAATCGGCAATGAATTCATAGATTCACTCTATCTCTACAACGCGGACGCGGGTTTTCTTTCAACCCGTTCCGGCTGGGAACGCCGCAAGGAAGCGAGCGACCCCGATCTGAGCGTTTTCCTATCCCGGGTCCGTGAGTACGGCTTGTCCCGTTACATTCCCCGTAGAGTGACGTTCGCGGGAGAATCGTCTCCGAGGAATCTGTTCACCTTGGTCCTTGGGAACATGCCGTCCAAGGGCGCGGCGATACGATATGCCTTCATCGCGAACCTTTCCGAGCGCGCGGTCCGTTCCGCGCTGTCGGGGGACGAATCCTCGGTTTCCGTTCTGTACATCCTGGATACCGACGGACGTTTTCTTTCCCATCCTGACCCGACGCGTTTCACCGCGTCTTCCAAGGGCGACGCTCTCTTTGACGCGATCAGGGCCCGGCCGGAAAGCTCCGGCACTCACATAATCCGCGGAGCTGATGGAAAACGCCGGATCGTCTGGTGGGCGGACCATCCCGAGCTGCGTTGGCGCTTCGTGTCCGCGGCGTCCGAAGACGCGGTATTCGCGCCGGTCATGCGCGTTCGCGATACGGTCGTCCTTTTATCGGCCCTCGTGCTGCTCACTTCAATCGCCGCCGCTTTCGCGCTCTCCTCCCGCATGAGCGGCAGGGACACGCGGGTCGAGCAGGCTCTTGCGTACCTGCGGGGAGAGGCCGACGCCGATGAGCTTCCCGTCGCTCGCTTGTTTCCGTCACTCCGTTTTCCGGTCACAATCGCCATCCTTCGGGTCGACGATTACCGGTCGCTCGTCGCCGAGCACGGCGCCGCGGCTCTACACGATTTCCGGGAAGAGCTGCTCTCCGTGCTGGCCCCGCTTGTCGGCGCCTGCGACGCGATGCGCCTTACCGAGGATACCTTTCTGCTGCTGGTGGAAGGTGATTTCAAGCGCGCCCTCGAATCGCTGCGCGCCGCCTCCGCTGAGGCTGGGAAACGCATCAGCGCGAGCATCGGCGGCTACGTCGCGTACGGCACGCGCGGAATAGACGCGCTTCCCGCCGCGTTCCGGGAACTCCGCGCCGCGGGGCGTGCGGAGTTTCTCCGCTCTCGGGGAGAAATGATCGTGGTGGAGCCGAAAGTTACCGCCGCCGCCATCGCGTCGGCTGCCGATTTTGATTTTTCCCGCCTGGAAAAGGCCTTCCGCTTGGATGATGCCTCGGAAGCGGCGCGCCAGGTCGATACCCTCATTGCCTATTTGCGCGCCGCCGCTGATCCCGACCTGTTTCGCTACGCGGTTTCAACCCTCGGCTCCCGGATTCCCGCGCTCCTGGGTGCCGACGCGGAAGTGTTTCTTCCCGGCGGTATCGAAGGTTTTAGGGAGGCTATGTCTTCTACGGATCGGCTCGAAGACGCCGGGCGGACCCTGCGCGCCGTCGCCGAACGCCTTGGTGAACGTGGGTTCCTTCACGCCGAACGACGACAGCGGGAACTGATCGACAAGGTGAAGGAGCTTGTCGACTCGCGCCTTTCCGATCGCGCTTTGGGGACGGCCGCGATCGCTTCGGAGGTGGGGCTTTCAGCCAGCTATCTGCGTGATCTGTTCAAGAAAAGCGAGGGAATCGCACTGCTCGAATACGTAGGCAAGGCCCGGCTCGCCTTGGCCAAGCGCCTGCTTACCGATTCGTCCGATCCGGTGCGCTCCGTGTGCGACCAGGCGGGCTTCATCAATTATTCTTATTTTTTCACGTATTTCAAGAAAATGACCGGCTGTACTCCTTCCGAATACCGCGATGGTGAAAGGCGGCAGGACTGAATCGGGTTGATCGAAGTCTTTGCCCAATTTCAAAGGACTCCAGCGGTCCTTTTCCAAGTTTTTCGCGCTTTTCCGAGTACCTCAAGCTGCGCAATCGGGGCTTCAATTGAGGTGACGGTAAACGGAATATCGCAAGGATGTTTTCCGTTTTTTACCGTCCATCGCCAAGGAGGTTCGAATGAAGATTACTCGTATCGTCGCGGCTCTACTCTGTCTCGCCGCCGCTCCGCTGTTCGCCGCGGGCAAGACCGAGACCGCTCCCGCCAAGAAGTCCGGCCCGGTCACGATCATCTATTATCTGTGGGACGACCCGTCGCTGAAGCCCCTGGTCGACGCGTTCAACGCCGCGCAGAAAGACATCATCGTCGACGCCCGCTACATCCCTTCTCCCGACTATGAAACGAAGATCACCACGCTCCTGACCGCCAAGGCCGAGATGGACTGCTATATGCAGAAACGCCAGTCGGACACCTTTGCCCACTACGACAACGGCTTTATCGAGCCGTTGGACAGCTTGCTCGCCAAGACCGGCGTCAATCGTACCGCGGTAGACGCCTATAAAGAAGCGGTGTCCATCGACGGAAAAGTCGTCGCTTTCCCCTGGCGCGGAGCCGCGTATTACACTTACTACAATAAGAAAATATTTGAGAAGGCGGGCGTTCCCACTCCCGACACCTATGTGAAGAACGGGTCTTGGACCTGGGATAAGTTCGCTGAAATCTCCAAAAAACTTTCTTCCGGAGACGGCGCGGTATTCGGTTCCACCGTCTACGTCTGGGGTTCCAACCAGCTGTATATGGAAGCGCAGCACGAGAAACCGATCATCGACGCGAAAGGAAAAATCGATTACGACGGCGCCATTCAGCGCGCTTTCTCCATGCGCAAGAACCTTGAGGAAGCAAAAGCGATGTGGCCGCTCATCGACATGAAGGTCACCAAGACCCACTATTCCAAACAGTTCTACGATGGAAAAGTCGGCATGCTTCTCATCGGAGAATGGTTCCCCGGCTTCATGATCTCAGGCCGCGACAAGAACCTTCTCCAGGGTTACACCTGGAACGATTGGGGCGTCACCCGGCTGCCCTGCGACGACAAGAACTATGTCACTCTCGGAACCCCGACGTTCAGCGTGGTGACGTCCTACGCCAAAAACAAGGAAGCCGCGTTCCGCTTCATTGCCTGGATGGGCGGTCCCGATGGCGCCAAAATAGCGGCGGAGGCGGGTGTTCTTCCCGCGACTGTAGACGCGGGCGTCAAAGCGGTTCTCGCGAAAGCCTTCCCCGACGCGCAGTCGCTTGAAGCCTTCACCGAACCCAAAAAAGCCTACCCGCTGCTTTTGACGAAATACGGTTCAAGGATTGAAGCTCAGGTGAACACCATGGTTGAGGAATACCTCCTCGGTAAGCTCACCGACGCTGATTTTGACGCTAAGTTCAAAGCCGGCCTCAAGGAAATCGTCGCGACGACGAACTGATCGGTCCCTTCCCTTTAAGGAAGCGGGTGATCCCGGGAGCGACAAGTTCCGGGATCGCCCAGTCTTTTCCGAATCGACCTTTCCGGAGCATCCATGCATAAGATCAATCGTACGCCGTGGCTGGTAGTCGCGGCCTTCGTCTTGCCGAGCCTGCTCGGCTTCATTCTGTTCGTCGCCGCTCCGATCGTCATGGCGTTCGGCATATCGCTCACGAATTTTTCCGGCGGTCCTCGGTTCCGGTTCGTAGGTTTTTATAATTTCGCTCTCGCGTTCACCAACGACAAGTTCCTCAACTCGTTGTCGGTGACTATCGTATTCACGTTCTGGACGGTGTTGCTTCAGCTGGTGCTCGGTCTTATCTTCGCGCTTTTCCTGAACGATAAGATGCTCGGCCGCAACTTCTACCGGGGCGTCATTTTTCTGCCGAACGTCCTTTCGTCCATCGCGATAGGCCTCGCCTTCATGCTGATCCTCGATCCAAAGCGCGGACCGCTAAACCAATTGATCCGTTCGTTCGGGCTACAGGCACCGCTATGGCTGGGCAGCGAAAAATCATCGCTCGCGACGATCGTGATGGTCACCGTCTGGCAAAGCTTCGGCTACTACATGGTGCTCTTTCTCGGCGGCCTGCAAACGATCAGCCGCTCCCTCTACGAGGCCGCGGCGATAGACGGCGCGGGACCGGTCAGGCGTTTTCTCTCCGTGACGCTGCCGGGCCTCTCCCCCATCATGTTCTATTCGATCACCATCGCCATAATTCGCGCCTTCCAAGTATTCGACCAAGTCTTCATCATGACCGGCGGACAGCTGGGCGGGGGACCGGCGGGTTCCACGTCCGTACTCGTCTTCGACATCTACAAGAACGGCTTCTCGCAGTTCCGCTTCGGCTACGCGGCCGCGGAGTCGGTCACGCTGCTCTTGATCGTCCTCATCGTCACCCTGGTGCAGCAGCGGGGACAGAAAAGGTGGGTGAACTATGACGTCGTTTAGTCGGAAAAGCTCCGCTATCGCGTTCCGTGTAATTCGGGGCGCGTTGCTCATCGCGACGGTGTTGATAGTCCTGATGCCCATCGTCGTCATGGTTTCCACCGCCTTCAAACCGGATGGCCAAATTTACGATTTCCCGATGCGCATCATCCCGAAAACTCCTACGCTTGAGAACTTCGTCAAACTCATGGACCATTTTCCGATGTACACGTGGAACTCCATAAAATTGACGACCATCATCGTCATCGTGCAGCTCATTACCGCGACGACCGGCGCCTACGCTTTTTCAAAGCTGCACTGGAAAGGCCGCGACACTTTGTTTCTCTTATACGTCGTCTCGATAATGATACCCATTCAGGCCGTCATCATCCCGCAGTTCATCATCATCAGGAACCTCGGCTTGTACGATACGCATTTTTCCCTGATTCTTACCGGCGCCTTCACGGCTTTCGGGACCTTCCTGGTGAAACAATTCTTCATGACGATTCCGGACAGCTACGTGGAAGCCGCGCATATCGACGGGGCGGGGGAGTTCAACATCTTCTTCAACATCATGCTGCCCCTGGCCAAGCCCGTCATCGCGACGCAGATCATCTTCAGCTTCCGTTTCTTCTGGAACGATTTCTTCGGGCCTCTTATCTACCTGACCAACCAAAACCTGAAGACTTTGCCTCT
>JBAYHM010000139.1:0-11357 GCA_041666155.1 Treponemataceae bacterium | reverse complement strand
CGACACGATGGAAAATATCTATTGGTTGGAAAAGGCGATACAAGCTGATTTCGCAAATCCCCTGTACGCGCTCGCTTTGATAGAAAACGAGACTCAATGGGAAAAGTACCGAAGTCTGTTCATGATGCACATGAACCTGAAGCTCATCGAACAGTACCTTTTGTTGGGTAGCAAGTGGGACAAGCGTGTCGCGTATTTCTATAACGCGCCATGGAAGGAACAAAACCTGGAGAGCCTCAAGACGGCAGAAACCTGCTATAACGCCGCCCTCTCCTATTGGGAAACAGCGAAAGACTGGGCGGAAAAAGCGGGAGATAAGCGCTTCCGTTTTATCTTCCTGGAACGGGTGCAGTTCTGGGAGGATGAGGCGTCGCGCATCGGGGAAGGAGCGCTCGACTATGAACGCATCGTGAACCGGGAGTTGTCGCGACTGCAGAAAGTCAGAGATAAGTTTTTGGCGATGGATGAGAAGACCTACTAGGTAAGAGAAGACTGGGGAAAATTTAACCGCAGAGGTACGCAGAGGGCGCAGAGGAAGAAAGACCAGAGAAGAGAAAGCAAACTTCGAGAGCTTTATTCCTCTTCCCTCTGCGTACCTCTGCACCCTCCGCGGTTAGTTATTCTTAGTAAGTACTACACTTACTTTATCAACATCGCGTCACCGTAGCTGAAGAAGCGATATTTTTCCCGCACCGCCTCCGCGTAGCTTTGTAAAATGAACTCTTTCCCGGCAAACGCGCTCACCAGCATCAACAAAGTCGATTCGGGGGTGTGGAAGTTGGTGAACAACCGATCGACAATCTTGAATTGATACCCCGGGTAGATGAAAATCGATGTTCGGCCGGTCCCACGGGAGAGGCGCCCGTCTTTCCACGCTGATTCCAGAGTGCGAACGCTTGTAGTCCCAACAGCCAGCACCTGCCGACCTTCGGCTTTGGCGAATTCGACGGCGGCGGCAGTGTCCTCACTTATCGAATAACTTTCCTCGTGCATCTTATGATCTTCAATCTGAGCCACGCGAACCGGCAAAAAGGTTCCCAAACCGACATGGAGTGTCACAAAAGCGATTTTAACGCCCTTCTCTCTCAGTTTCTCCATAATCACCGGTGTAAAATGCAGTCCAGCTGTCGGTGCCGCCGAGGAACCTATGGCTCGAGAGTAAATCGTCTGATAGCGTTCGCTGTCCTCAAGCTCGTCGGAACGCTTGATGTATGGAGGGAGCGGTATGTGACCATTGCGATCCAGCCAAGCGTCGTCTATGTCCCTATCAAAGCGCAAAAGGCGAAATTCACCTTCCTCAGCCGCGATCTCGGCGCAGACGTCTTCGGCGAAGGTGTAACGACGTCCGGGACGTTGCCGTTTAGCTTTTTTTGCCATCACACGCCAAAGGCCTTCGGAAAGCCGATCCAGCAGCAGGAATTCCGCCTCCCCGTCGGTATCCAGCGAACGACCGTACAAACGCGCCTTGCGCACACGTGAGTCGTTGAACACCATTAACGTACCCGGCTCCACAAGATCAGCGATATCGGCAACCATACGGTGTCCACGCGTTTTGGTCGTCCGGTCCAATACGAGAAGCCGGGAAGCGCCGCGCTTTTCGGTGGGGAACTGCGCGATCTGTTCTTCGGGAAGCTTAAAAGAGAAGTCCGTCGTTTCCATGTACGTTTCGCTTGAGTCCTAAGTGATCATAAGCAGCTTGAGTGAGCATGCGGCCGCGCGGCGTACGTTGAATAAACCCCGTCTGAATAAGGAAGGGCTCGTAATAGTCTTCAAGAGTGTCCACCGCCTCACCCACCGATATCGCCAAAGTTTCCGCGCCAACCGGACCGCCGCCGTATTTTTCGGCTATCGTGCGTAGTATTTCACGGTCGTACTTTTCCAGCCCGAGCGCGTCTATCTCAAGTTTCTTAAAGCCTTCTCTGACGACGCTCTTGGTGATTTTCCCTTCTCCCAAAACCTGAGCGAAGTCCCGCATCCGCCGGACCAAGCGATTGACGACACGAGGAGTCCCTCTAGCGCCTGAAGCCAAGAGTTCCGTAGCGTCCTCATCTACGTGCACGCCCAGAATGCCCGCGGTTCGGCGAACAATGGCTTGCATGTCGGCAAGCTCGTAGAACGAAAAACGACAAGTAATGCCGAAGCGGCTGATGAGGGGACTGGAAACCATGCCGGCTTTCGTCGTGGCGCCGACAAGCGTAAAGGGCGGAATTGGGATCCGAAGTGTGCGGGCGCTTGGTCCCTGCCCGATGATCCAATCCAACTCATAGTCTTCCATAGCAATGTAGAGCATTTCCTCAATCGTAGGCTTTAGCCGGTGAATTTCATCGATGAAAAAGACGGTGCGTTCGCTGACCGTCGTGAGAATCCCCGCCAGATCCTTGGGCTTATCCAAGGCGGGGGCGGAAGTTACTTTAAACTCAACGCCAAGTTCGTTGGCGACCACTTGCGCTAGCGTAGTCTTACCGAGTCCCGGCGGCCCGATGAGAAAAAGGTGATCAAGGCTTTCATTTCGCGCTTTCGCGGCCTCAATGAACACTGAAAGGTTTTCTTTAAGGGTATCCTGGCCGAGAAATTCGTCCAGACGCTTGGGCCTTAGGGACAGGTCTTTGACATCGTCTTCCAAATTTTCTTCAGCGTGCAAAACAGCCACTTCCGATTCCTACATGCCCGTCGAAAGCAACATGATCGCGCGCTTAAAAAAAACCTTCTCTCGGGCGGCGCTATCGGCGTCTCCGGAATATTCCAGCTCTGCTCGCGCGATGGCATCCGCGGCCGCTTTTCTATCAAATCCCATACCAACAAGGGCCTCCACGAGTTCCGCGTGGGCAGCGGGAATGCCGGAACTTTCACTTTCGGTGACAATCCGGCCTTTCAGTGCAAGTACCATTTTCTGGGCTGTTTTCTTGCCTAAGCCCGGCACAGCTTCCAAACGCCCGATATCTCCGGCCTCAAGAGCCTTTTCCAAATCAGCCTGAGAAATACCCGACAAAATTTTAATGGCGGCTTTGGGGCCGATACCTTCAACCTTCTGGAGTTCAAGAAACATTTCCCGTCGTCGTTCATCGAAAAAACCATAGAGCCGCATTTGATCTTCCCGGTGGTAGAGCCACACCAGAACGCGCGCTGTATTGCCCGGAGCGGGGAAACGCTCCGCGTCTATTGCGGGAACGGAAAATTCCCATTCCACCCCGCCGGTTTCAATGCGGAGAAGATCGCTTCTGCGTTCGGTCACAATGCCGCGGATGCTGTTGAACATGGTTCGATAGTAGCCTGACGACGGCTTGAGAAGCAAGCGAACTCTTTAATTCCCATTTGACTTGTTTTTCGTATCCATCCGTCGATATAGTTGTCTAATCAATGAGGTACTGAATGGACAGCGAAATGAAAGATATCGTCGATACCTTTGTTACCGAATGCGCGGAACATATTCAAAAAGCAACCGATTGCATTTTGTTGATTGAAGAAAAAAAAGATGAAGAAGCGATCAACGGTCTATTTAGGGCCTTCCACACCATCAAAGGCAACGCGCGAATGCTTGAATTTAACAAGATCGGCAGTGTTGCTCACTCAGCGGAAAACGTTATGGCGCGACTGCGTAACGGCACCCTCACCCCGACCAAGCAAGTCATCGATCTGTTACTTTCCGCCCTCGATGCAATCGGACTATTAATCGCCGAGGAAGCCGAAGGGGGAACGCTGGAACCTTTGCACATTGAAGGACTTATGACTGCACTTGAGGCTGTAGCCAAGGGCGCTGAATCGCCGCAAAATGCGCAGATCAAGGTGAAAGCGCAGATAGCCGCCGACCAACCGACGCCCTCAGTAAACAAAAAGAACTCCCGTTCACTGAATATATTAGTCGTTGAAGACGATTACCTTTCACGGAAAACACTTGTGGCTATGCTCAAACCATACGGGACCTGCGATGTTGCCGTTAACGGCCAGGAAGCGGTGGAAGCCTTCACACACGGCTTGACCGAACATCCCTACGATTTAGTATGCATGGATATCATGATGCCCCGCATGGATGGCTTTGAAGCGGTCAGACACTTGCGTTCCGCGGAAATGATCGCGGCAGTCCGTACCCTAAAGCAGGAAGGGGCCTTACTCCTAAAGTCCAAAAAAAATTATTACGAACGCCGTGACACTGTTATCATCATGACCAGTTCCCTTGATGATCCGGAAAACTATATCAACGCCTGTTACCGCTGCGGAGCGAATGCGTATTTGGTTAAACCGATCAGTCAGACGCTGCTCCGTGCGGCACTTGAACAATTCAGGCTGCTTTAAGGTTCCACTTCTTTATACGTCAGTGCAAAAGCCTCCAAGAAAGCCGACAGAGCGAGGGAAATCAGATCCCCATTTTTTGCTTCCGCGGCTTTCTGGAGCGTGTTTGCTGCTGCCGCCAAACGGAGCGCGCCAAGTGACGCCGCCGAACCTTTGACCTGATGGGCTAATCCGGCCAAAGCCACATAATCGTTTTCTTCAACATAACGCAGCGCTTGAGACGTGCGTTCGGCGGCTTGTGACCGCAGGATGCCATATAGTTCGTTTATCAGTTCTTCGTCCCCGCCGAGGCGAACCAAAGTATTCTTCCGATCGAGAACTGGAAGAACAATTCCCGCGCCGGGTACGGGAGGAGACGGTTCGTCAACGACGACGGGCTGGGAAACGGGGTACGGGAAAGATAGATCAAAACGCGACAGAATCGATTCGAGTGCGGGAAAATCCAGCGGCTTCGTAAGAAAGTCGTCCATACCCGCTTCCGCACACTTAGAACGAGCCTCCGGGCCAGAATACGCGGTCATGGCCACAATAGGAACAACCCGGGATGACTCCCCCGCTTCTCCCTGACGAATGCGACGAGTCAGTTCAAGGCCGTCCAATTCAGGGAGTTCCACATCCATGAAGACAAGGCCGTAGCGCTTTGAACGGAGAAAACCCAAAGCTTCGGCTCCGTCGCGGGCGTGGTCGGCGGATTTGCCGAACGACTGCAGAAAACGCATCGCAACCCGGGCATTTATTGGATTATCCTCAACCAGAAGAATCGATCCCGGAGGCGAGGACATTACCGCGGCGATATCCGTTTTAGGGTACTTCGACTGATGCGGGACAGCAACCGCAATCACATTTTCAGAGACGGAGCCCGCCGGAGCGATACTAAAGTATGCGTGAAAAGTGAACGTACTACCGCTTCCACCGACCGATTCCGCACTAACGTCGCCACCCAATAGACGCGCAAGACGACGAGAAATAGTCAAGCCGAGCCCTGAGCCACCGTATTTTCGGCTTGTACCTTCAGTCGCTTGCGAAAAGCTTTCAAAAATAGCTTCCAAACGATCCGCGGAAATACCAATACCGGTATCGCGGACTTCAATTCGCAGCCCTATTTTTTCTTGGCTTTCTTTACGAGGAATCGGTAATAGCGAGACATACACACCCCCCCGCTCGGTGAATTTCACCGCGTTCCCGATCAAGTTGAAAAGGACTTGGCTGAATCGGAGCGGATCGCCAATGACCAGATCGGGAACCCGTTCATCCAAGGACTTTTCAAGGACTATCCCCTTACGGTCAACGGCTGGTTTGAATGATTTTATCGTTCGGATTATTGATTCTCGGGGCGAAAACGGAATGCTCTCAAGGCGCATACCGCCCGCTTCGATCTTGGAGAGATCAAGAATGTCATTCACTAGGGCCAAAAGATTGATGGAGGCGGCTTTCACCGTTTCAAGATCATCGCGTAACTCAGGATCGATTTCTTTCTTAAGGGATAGTTCGGTTAAGCCCATAACCGCGTTGATGGGCGTCCTGATCTCGTGGCTCATGGCCGCCAAGAAATCGCTCTTTGCGGTATTCGCGGCGTCCGCTTGACGGCGGGCGGCCTCCAGCTCCTCCTCTTTACGCGCGTAGTCGGTGATATCCTTGGTCACGACAACCGCGTGCGTCGGCAAGGACGATCCCTGTGGAATAAATGGATAGTAGGATACCTCCTGAGAACGAGGTTGCCCATCACCAAAAGCAAAATTACTACGAAACACGAGCGTCGTTCCGGACAAACAATCGCATAACGGCTTCTCTATGTATTCCTTGAAAATAGTCGATCCCCAGAGATCTTCCACGCCTCGGCCGATCACTTCTTCCCGTGTCCGCTTCATGGACGCGCAGAAGGCGGCGTTAACCGCTTCGTACCGAAAGTCCCGATTGATGATGCTCATGTACTCGCGCGACGCGTCCGCCATAAACTCGTAACGTTTCAAACGGTTCTCGTTTTCGGCGGCGGCCGTAAACGGGTCCAGACGACGATAACCGGCAGCGACGATGATAACGGCAATGGTGACGGCGATAGGAGAGGGGTCAAAACTCGGTCCCCGAAATATGCCGGCTCGGTATAAACCGAATACTACGGAAAACACGACCGCGGCCACCAGAACCCGAGCGATTGATGTCCGCTCGTAATCAGACGGATCGCGCGAACGGCGATAGAGAGTAACGGCGCACAGCACAACCAGAAGAACGCTGTACACGGCTTGAACGACGAACACGACGCGATTCACTTGATGGGGGCCGAACGGAGTGGGCGGAAACAACCAGAGAAACAAATTGGCCGCTATCGGTATCCCCAACAGTACGAATTTCCGTTCTCGCCGGATGCCGCGAAATCCATCCCCGCGGGAAAATACATAGAGTAGAGGCAAGAGCAAAGAGTATGAAATATGCGACCCATTAAAAAATAAGCGAACTAAAAAAGAATTTTCAGGTGTTAACGCCGGGTTAAGCGCGGTTTGGAAAAAGTTAGAAAGATTCCATAAAACGACCATTCCGCTCAGATACGAAAACGGTAAACCGCGCGCTCTACGAAGTCCATAAAAAGCGAACGCCGCTACCCATAGGGCGGCAAAGGCGGAGAAGCCGTACAAGGCAATCTGAAATAATCGAAATGTTAATTCCGTTTCCATCAGAACTAAAACGCTCCCTCGTACACTAATTTTTCCTTGCCGTCCAAAGTTATTGTCAGATTATCCTCAAAGAGTTCCATAGCCCGTGAAACTTGCGACACGTACACAAGAGAGGGGTTGGTCGCCCGTACTATCTCCCAAGACATTTCCGAAACGCCTTCCAGAATGACGCCATCGACAAGGCGAATAATCGGGATAAAGGTTTCGTCCAATGTATGCGTCACCAATATTTCACCACCGCTCTTCCGGAGCGTCTGAACGGCCTCCTGCAACGTCCGCGCTTTAACGACTCGCCCCGTACAGCGGGAGCCGAAACCGCGTCCGCCCCGGCCGAGCACATGTCCGATAACATGAACGCGAACGCTGTTCGTCTGCAGCGGTGTCCCCAACGGCAAACCGGCGGCGACAACAACTTTCTCCAAACTTTTGGCGAACCCCGCCCGGATAGTCGCGGCGATGGCGCCCTGGATCATCGCTTCTGAATCCAGCTCGCGTTCAACCAGAATAGGAACGACACCCCAATACAATAACAAACGACGACGCACCGCCTCATCCGGGGTCGCCGCGATTATTTTTCGACGCGGACGGAACCGGCTTATCATCCGCGCGGTATTTCCGCTCATAGTAGGGACAACGATTGCGGTTGCGCCGATGCGGTCGGCAGTCCAGGACGCGGCTTCCGCGATCGCACGCGCGATATCGGCGTCTTCCGCCGCTTGTTCCGGCGAAAGAGGCGCCCCCGTTCGACGACGATCCATCGATTTTCGATAGGCTTCGGAGGACTCCACTTCCAGCGCGATGCGATCCATCATGACGACCGCCTCTTCCGGGTACGAACCGCTCGCCGTTTCGCCGGAAAGCATGACACAGTCGGTCCCATCGAGGATGGCATTCGCGACATCGCAGGCCTCCGCGCGAGTCGGACGCGGATTCTTGATCATGGAATCGAGCATCTGCGTGGCCGTGATCACCGGTTTCCCCGCGGCGTTGCATAACGCGATGATTCGCTTTTGCTCCAACGGAACACGTTCAACCGGGATTTGAACACCCAGATCGCCACGGGCAATCATGATTCCCGCCGAAACGCGGATGATTTCACGGACATTATCAAGGCCTTCTTCGTCCTCAATTTTGGAAATAACCGGAATATCCGATTTTATCTCAGCAAGATACCGAAGAATGCTCGTCACATCCGACGGCTTGCGGATAAAAGAAGCGGCGATAAAATCCATACCCATCATTGAACCAAAAGAAAGGTCCTTTCGGTCCTGATCGGTAAGAGCGGGCAAACGCGTTTTGACGCCGACAATATTGACGTTTTTCCGACCGCCGATCTCTCCGCCGTCGAGCACGACGCATTCGATCATTCTACCGTCAACCGAAAGCACTTCCAAAGCGAGGAGGCCATCGGCGATAAGAATTTTCGCGCCTGTTTTTACGTCATCCGCAAGACCTTGGTAGGAAACGGTAACGACTTTTGCCGTCGCGAAAGCCGCATCTTCTCCACCCGACTGAACGGCATCCGCCACCGAAACAATTTGTATGCGCTCACCTTTGCCAAGAGCTATTTTCCCATCTCCCTTCACGAGTCCCGTCCTGATTTCGGGCCCTTTGGTGTCCAAAAGCAAGGCAATCGGTATCCCCTCTATGCGCGAAGCTTCACGGACACGATCGATCATAGCTCCGTGATACGCGTGGTCGCCGTGGGAAAAATTGAACCGGGCCACGTTCATACCACGCCGTATTAACGAACGAACAGCATCGAGATTCTCGACGGCCGGGCCCATCGTGCAAATTATTCGGGTATTACGGTCAAACGACATACATTTGTCCTCGTTCATCAAACCATAGGGGACTAAACGTTAAGAATCAAGTCGAGGGGGCGGCATAGAGTCTTTGAGAGAACCAGCACTTACCCTACTTCCGCCCACGAATCAAGGGTTAAGGATAAGATAAATTTCGAAAAGGACGCTTGCGACGCACACTTGTCCCCGCTTATTATCAAAATATGGGAATCATGTTACCCGTCGCCTCTGGAAAAGGGGGCGTCGGCAAAAGCGTTTTCGCGACGAATCTCGGCGTCGCGCTCGCCGAACTCGGCAAGACAGTGGTTCTCGTCGACCTGGATCTCGGCGGCGCGAACCTTCACACGCTCCTGGGCATCAAGAACCGGCATGCGGGACTCGGCGGTCTTGTCTACCATACCGAAGCGAGCGTCGAATCCCTCATTGTCGAAACAGGTATTCCCCGGCTTTTCTTCATACCTGGAGATACTCTTCTTCCCGGTACGGCCAATCTCGAGTTCTTCACGAAGCGCAAAATTCTACGTGGACTTGCCGCCCTACCCGCGGATTACGTACTCATGGACCTCGGCGCGGGGTCATCATACAATGTCGTCGATTTTTTCCTCAGCTCTTCGTCCGGCCTCATCGTAACCGTCCCTGAAATCACCGCGGTTCTCAACGCGTATTCCTTCCTCAAGACCGCGCTTTTCCGCGCTCTGTTCCGATCATTCCCGCCGAAGGGTCCCGAACGAAAAATGATCGTCGATTTCGTATCAAAAAAAATTGAGGGCACCGACGAATCCTTCAAAACCCTCGCCGAACGGTTGGTGGCGGAATTTCCGGCCACCGCTCCGTCGGCGGTAGCCCAAATCGCGCAACTTTACCCCCGCGTCGTCCTCAATATGGGACGCTCAAGCAGAGACCTCGCCATCGGCGCGCGGCTGCGAGACATCGTGGCGCGGAATCTCGGCATAAATATCGAATATGTCGGCTTTACGCCCAAGGATGAATCGATTCCTCATTCGGTTGTCGAGCGACGCCCAACCCTTCTCGCCCACCCCAACGCGCCGTACGCGGCAACCGTCAGGGCGATCGCCCGGCGCATCGTCGAAACGCCGATACCCGCCGCCCCCCGTCTCTACCAAGACAACGAGGACCTGGTAGCCGTGGCTGAGGAAGGCTTGTCTGCCGCGCAAATCGTGGTGGAGGACGCGGCGGAATAAACGTCGGAAACAGACAGGTCCGTAAGACCGAGGCTACAGGCAATATCCGCCATCGACGACGATCGTCTGCCCGGTTATAAAATCTCCGTGAAGGATTAATCCAAGTATGGCTTCCGCCACGTCGTCGGCTTCCGCGACCCGACCGAGCAGCGTACCTTCGGAAAGCCTGGCGATATGGTCGCTTTTCCCCGCGACCCAGCGCGTATTGACGATCCCGGGCGCCACGGCGTTCACACGCACACGCGGCGCCAGAGACCGGGCCAAACCCTTCGTGAGGGTTATGATCGCCCCTTTTGACACCGCGTACGGCAGCGAACTCCCCGTGCCGCGAATGCCGGCGATCGACGCGACATTGACGACGCAGCCGCCTGCCTCTTTTAACGCCGAAGCACACGCGCGGGTTACCAGAAAAGTCCCCTTAACGTTCGTATTGAAGATCTCATCCCACTGTTCTTCTTTTACACCGTCAAGGTCCGCCATTTCGATATAGTGAGTTCGCCCCGCGTTATTGATAAGCACGTCAATGCGGCCGAACTCGGCGATAACCCGCTCCGCCATCGCGCGCGCCTCCGCGTCCTTGGCGATATCGGCCTGGATGGCGACGGCCTTGCCTCCTGAGGCTAGTATTTCCGCAACCGTCGCGGCAGCTTCTTCGGCGGAGCGGGAATAGTTGACCGCTATTTTCGCGCCTAAGGCAGCCAAACGGAGAGCGCAACTCCTCCCGATTCCGGTGCCGCCGCCGCTTATCAAAACGGATTTACCTTTCACATCCATCGCGTTCTCCCTCGGTGTCTACAGTTTATGGGTAGCGTCTCTTGAATTCCGGCACCCTGGGCGAAACAGTCGCGTCCAATCCCGACCGATCGCCGCGTTTGAGGTACTGATACCCTACGCCCGCGATCATCGCGCCGTTGTCGCCGCAAAGAGCCAGCGGAGGAAACAGACAGCGCAAATCCTTACGCTCGGCAAGGCGGGCTCGGAGGTATGAATTGGCAGCGACGCCGCCTCCGGCAACTACGGTCGAGAGACCGGTATCCTCGATCGCGCGAAACAGGCTGCGTAACAGGATTTCCACCGCCGCTTTCTGAAACGATGCGGCGATATTTTCATTTGTGATCGGCGCGTCCTTGACGCGAAATTGTTCCAATTGGTTGATAACGGCGGTTTTCAGACCGGAATAGGACATGTCGCAGCGGTGCTCGCCTTTAGTCAGATTTGCCAAAGGGAAGCGAAACGCTTTCGGATCGCCGGATTTCGCAAGCGTGTCGATATACGCGCCGCCGGGATAACCGAAACCATAATGTTTGGAAACCTTGTCGAAAGCTTCACCCACCGCGTCATCGATTGTCGTCCCGAGAACCGTAATGTCGTCGAAGCCGTCAACCCGGCAGATG
>JBAYHM010000138.1:0-11486 GCA_041666155.1 Treponemataceae bacterium | reverse complement strand
GATCAATTTTTTCATCTATCAGTTTATTCAGGGTATATTCAAAGGTTCCAGGGAGAATCTGTTCCGATAGCGTTATCGGAATCATCAACTTTTGATCGTATGAGTAGTCCTTGTACCTTGCCATACAAGTCCATGAATAATTCTATCATGAAATCACTCTCACGTGCGGGGAACCCGCTTTTTCTTCAGTGTCGACATTTGCATAACCGGCAAGTCTGTCCTTCATCATCACTACCCCCTCTCATCTGCCCCCCATGCCGGTGAGTGAAATACCCTCGACGAGGTAACGCTGGAAGAATACAAATATAAGAATACTGGGAATTATAGCGATCGACGCGGCAGCCATGAGAACGTTCCACTCAGTCCCGTACTGTCCGATGAACATTTGGAGCCCAAGAGGCATGGTCTTGAAGGAATCTTTATTGACGATGATGAGCGGCCACAGGAAACTCTTCCATTGTCCGATGAAGGTGAAGATGGCGAGAGACGCGAGAGCCGGCTTGGCCATCGGCATGATGATCAGTGAATAGAGATGGAAGGCGTTGCAGCCGTCGATACGTCCGGACTCCTCCATTTCGTAGGGGATGGTTAAAAAAAACTGACGGAGCAGAAAGGTGCCGAAAGCGGTGAAGGCTACCGGTAGAATGAGCGGCAGGTAGGAATTGCCCCAGCCGAACTTATTCATCAGCAGATAAAGCGGAATGACGGTCACTTGCTGCGGGATCATGAGCGTCGCGAGGTACATCACGAAAAAGCCGTCCCTTCCCTTAAATTTGATTCGAGCGAACGCGTACGCGGCTAAGCTGGAGGTGAATACCGCAAGAACGGTAACGCAAGCCGCGACGAAGAACGAATTGAAGAGGAACCGGCCGAACGGAAGAAAATTCCATGCATCGATATAGTTCTTCCACTCAAGGCGGGATCCAAAGGCGGAAGGCGGCATCAGGAATATTTCGTCGGCGGGTTTGAGGGAGGTCAAGCACATCCATACGAACGGTACCGCGAACGCCGCGGCGATTGCGAAAAGGAGAGTGCGCGAAACGCCGGTAATTAGTTTATTCATAGTGCACCCATTCCTTCTGGAATTTCATTTGAACCAAGGTTGTGAGGAACACTATGGCGAACAGAATCCAGGCTATCGCGGAGGCGTATCCCATCTTATAAAAAGCAAAGGCGTTGTTGTAAATGTACAGAACGAGCGTGCTCGTCGCGTTGTAAGGTCCGCCGCCCGTCAATACGAAGGTTTGATCGAAGACCTGGAAAGAACTGATGATCGTCATCACCGTGGCGAAGAAAAGGGACGGCGACAGCATGGGCAGAACGATTTTCCAGAATCTTTTCCAGCCGCCCGCGCCGTCGATAATCGAAGCCTCCAACAGCGTTTTCGGTATGCCTTCGATTCCGGCGATGAAGATGATCAGATTATATCCGAAGCCCTGCCAGACGCTCATGATGATGACCGCGGGCATAGCCCACTGCGGGCTGGCGAGCCAGTTGATGCTCGATATTTTAAAAATCGAAAGGAACTGGTTGATGAGGCCGTAATCCGGCAAATAGAGCCAACGCCATATCATCGCCGTCGCTACGATCGGAGTGACGACGGGGATGAAGAAAACCGCTTTGAACATTCCCTTGAATATCGCGCGTTTCGAGGTGAGCCATAACGCCAGACTCATTGCGACGATAATATTGATGACCACGTACGCGAACGTGTAATAGATGGTATTGAAAAGCACTTGCCGGAAGGTGGAATCCTCTAAAAGGAGTCTCTGAAAATTACGAAGGCCGACGAATTTTATTTCACCCAATACCGGCCAATTGAAAAAACTGATCACCAGCGACGCCGCCACCGGAATCGATGTGAAAATTAAAAAACCGATGGTATTCGGGAGCAGGAACAATATAGCCGTGACCGTGTTCCTGATGTTCCGTTTTTCAAAAAAGGATTGTTGCATGCGGTTTCCCCAACGGGCCGTAAAATAACTGCGTGAATTATTCTACGGCCCCGACGTCTCGTTATCGCTTATTACAGTTCGTCGAGCAGCTTTTGCGTTTTAGCGGCGGCGTTTTCCACCGTCTCCAGCCCCAAAAGGATCGGCTGGGTAAAATTATTGATGATGATGAGGTACGCCTGCTGATAATTGGCCGGCGGCTGGTAGGGGAAACTCACTCCCGGCTGACCGGATACCGCCATCGCTTCCACCAATCCTTTTACGTCGGTGTTCTTTTCAAAGAACACATGCTGGCCCGATTTACGGGCGGGAAGCGCGCGGCCCCAGCCGGCGAGTTTTTCAAGCGACGCTTTGCCGGTTAGAACCGTAAGAGCCTGATAGGCCTCTAGCGGATACTTGGAAGTTTTGCTGACCATGAACCCCGAACCGGCGGTCATCGTCGCGCGTTTCTTCATGCCGATCATCATCGGAGCGGCGCCTAACTTGAATTTCGAATTCTTTTTTATGTTCGTAATGTTCCACGGCCCGTCGATGTACATACCGCATTTTCCCGCGTAGAACGATTCGCGGTCTTGGTATTGATTTCCGGTATTGATGATCGCGGGGGCGACTTTCTCCTTGGTGATGAGTTCGGAGTAGAATTTTGCGGCCTGAATTATTTCCGGCCGGTTCAAGTTGTACTTTCCCTTAGCATCGTAGAACGTGACGTCGTTACCCAGCACGAACGGCATGATGCGTTCCCAATGGATGGAAGGCGCGTAGCCGTAATTTCCGTCTTGAGTGAGCTTCCTCGCCCGGTCCAGAAAACCGCTGAGGTCCATTTTGTCGTCGGGATAAGGAACGCCGTATTTATCAAAAAGATCGATGTTGTAGAAAAGCAGGAAAGGACCGACATCGTAGGGAAGGCCGTATACCTTTCCATCGACGGAAAGACTGCCCAGGATGCCTTTTTCGAAATCGTCGAAATTGAGATTCTTGTCCTTCGCGATGAAGTCGTTAAGCGGGATGCAGCCCTGTGTCGCGAACCCGGCGGACCGTTGGCCCTGCATGGTCAATAAGTCTTGAGTGCTGCCGGAAGCTATGGCCGCCGGAAGCTTCGTCCAGTAGTTGTTCCAATCCGTGCTTTCAATCTCGACGGTGATGTTCGGATATTGCTTAGTCACATCGGCCGCGAGTTCTTTCCATTGATCGATTTCGATCTGGCTTTGCACGTTGGTGAACCACCGAAGAACGACGGGTTTCGCGGACGGAGCCGGAGCCGTTGCCTTGGCCGGTTCGCTCTGGCCGCCGGCGTTGATAAAGCCGACCGAGACCAGCAGCATGACAGCCGCCAAACCTAAAGAACGATGTTCTTTTTTCATACGCTTCTCCTTTCAACCGAATATTCAAAAACGCTGACGCGCTTTTTTACCTCTACAAGAATTACAAAGAGCCCTCGTTTCGGGTGATCTCGATGATCGAGTGAATATGGACTTCGGGAACCGTTACCTCGATCTCTCCGACGGAGATTCGTCTGATGTCGAGTTTTCGGTTTTCAGGCCGCTGCGTCGCTTCGCGAATACCCGGCAGCCGTATCCGGATTTTCAGGTTATGGATCGGATTGATCTGCTCTATCGGGTCATACAAGGAAGTGGAGCGATTTCCCGTATGGCTGCACTGGAAGTTGACCAGGTGGAGGTACTCTTTCCCGCCGCGGGTCATGAGGTGAGCTTCCACCGCCGGGAATCCCTCAAAGACGAAGGGCTTCGACTCATCGTACCGATCGATTAGATTGTTGACGATGTTTTTCAGCCAGAAATGCCCGGTATTCCAGTACGAGCTGAAAACGTCAGCGGCTATCCACGCGCACAATCCCTTGCCGTACCGGTTCAAGGAGACGCCGGGAAAAACGCTCTCGTCACCGGGCGGAGGCAGCGGGTGCCTGAACGCCCGAGGGGGAACGGACTCGCCGCAGGGCCACTGGATTCGCGAGAGGATTTCGACGGCGGAACCGGCTTGGCCGGAGCGCGGCACAGCTTTGATGAAGGGCTTATCGAGTAATTGGGGAATATCGGCGATTCCCTTCCAGAGATTCGGATTTTGCATAAGATACGCGAAACGGTAGGGCGAATATTCAAGGTAATCGAGCCCGTACAAATCGGCGAGAGGAAAATTCGAATCCCCCTCGGGAAAAGCGGCTCTTCCCGCCGCGACGAGGAAACCTCCGGCGGCGACCCAGCTCCGCAGCCTGTCCAGCGACGCGCTTGAAAGCTTGACCGTCTCCGGCAGGACGATGAGCTTGAAGGCGGCAAGGTCGGGGAAATCGTCGTTGAAAAAGATATTGAACTGCTGGTGCCCCTCTATCAGCATCTTCGCGGCGCCGAGGGTCGCGTAGTCCCCGTTGTCCCAGTATCGCCAGGTCGTGTAATTAGCGATCAAGGCCCCGTGGGGCACGATCCGCGATCGGGCGGTCCAGGGCTCGCGCTCCTTCACGAACGCGAAAACTTCCTTGAGTATTTCGTACGCTCCATGCTGCAGGGTTCCGTCGGGCATGACTTGGTCGCCGATGGAGAGCATGCTGCCGTTGGCCATGATGGAGGCCGATTCGTACTTCAGCTGCTCGGCGGTCTTAGAGGACATAAGGCCCCACCCTTCGGTGAACCGCACGGTTTGGACCTGGACCGGCACATCGAGCCCGCCGACGTATCGGCTTTTTATGATGTTGTAGAGGTAGCTTCCGGCGGCCGGCTGGGATTCCCACACGCCGACGTCGGCGGTCCGGTTGAAGCGCTCAGGTTCACCCATCTTCCACGCGCCGTTGGTGATGATGACCGCCTCGGGCCTGATAGCCTTGACGACGGCGCGGATCTCCTCGTGGCAGCGCGCGGCGGATTCCTGAAAAAAGGTTTTCACCAAGTCAGGCTCCGCGTCCAAAAGTTCCGGCGTCAGCTCGCGGTTATGTTCGTTCTTGAACTTCGACTTGCAGTAGCGGCAGAAACAGTGGTGATGGACGATGTACGGAATATCCATGAAGAAGCCGTCCGGTTCGTACATTTGCGCGATCTCGCGTATCTGCGGAAGCGCCAGTTCTTCCCGATACGGAGAATTGAGGCAGGGCATATGCCATACCGTACCGTTGCCGTTCCGCTCCTTTCCGTCGCGGTCTATCTGATACCAATCGGGATTCTGCTTGACCGCCCATTCATCGGTTCCCAAGGAATAATAGGCGAGGACCCTGATTTTCTTTTTTTTCGCTTCATCGAGGACTTCTCCGAAAAAGTCGCCCTTGAGCGCGGAATGGCGATGCCCGACTTTAGTCGGGTAGAACGAGTTTCCGAAATGACACTTCGTGAAGACCGCGATAAGGTTCACATGCGCGCCCTCGATTTCTTCAATAAAGGTCTTCGCGTCGAAATTCGCTAATACGTTTTTGGGAAACTCCGGCATGTGGTAGTCGATGTGGATCGCTCTGTAGTAGTCCCAAAACCAGTTGTCCTGCATACGCTTCTCCTCCATGTAATCGATTACATGATGCGCAAAATATTTTATTCAGCTCTCAGTTCGGTTCCAAGCCGCACTATTCGCGGAAACGCCATTTTTTCCTTGTTGATTCGCGCTAACAGAATTTCAACAGCTTTCTCGCCGATTTCTTTCATCGGCTGCGCTATCCGGACGACGATATTTTCATATACAGCCCCGAATTCGTCCGGATCGCCGAAGCAGGCGATCGGAAAACCCCGCTCTTCGGGCGGAAGCGCCGAAAAGAATTTCGAAGCGCCGAGGTACATGCTGTAATTGGTGATCAGCACGACATCAATGGACTCTCGATGGGCGTAGAGGAGCCTCATCGCGTTGAACCCATGTTCACGGGAATAGACGCCGTTTTTGATTATCGATTCGTCCAACGGAATGCCGTGCGCGGCGAGGGTTGATTTGTACGCCGACAAGCGTTCTTCCGCGGAAGTGTGGAAATCACCATTGATGAAACCGATACGCCGGTAACCCTTGCGGATAAGGAATTCCATCGCGTCCTTGCAGCCGCCGATATTGTCCGGGAGCACCGCGTCGGACTGAAAATTCCTTACGACGCGGTCCGCGATCACTACCGGGATTTTTTGCTCGGAGATGCAATTGAAATGCTTGCCTTCTTCGGAGACCGGCAAAATGATGAAGCCGTCGACGCCTTTTTCGATGAGCGTTCGGATGCATTTTTCTTCTTCGCCGATATTCCGTTCGGAACAAGTGATGACTAAGGTGTATCCGCTTTTCTTAAGCGCCTCGTCGATGCCTTTCGCTACCTGCATATCGAATTCGTTGATCAAGTTGGTGGCGATAAAAGCGATGGTAAAAGTCTTTCTGGTCCGCAAGCCTCGGGCAATATAATTCATCCGATAACCGAGTTTTTCCAGACTGGCTTTGACCTTCATTTTGGTCTCTACCAAAATTCGAGGATCGTCGTTGAGGACGCGCGAAACGGTCGCGGTTGAGACGCCTGCGTCTTTTGCTACATCCTTAACCGTGACAACCATCTGCTCAACCACCATGTAATCGATTACATGCATTATATTCCCGGAATCCGGTTTTGTCAAAATTTATTTCACTTATCCAGCGCGACGCTGTTTTCAGCATATCGCCCATAGGCTTTCCATGACGGGCAAGGACGTGTAGCATATCGATATTATGAGAACCATCGACATAGGTCACGGCGCATTGACCGTCAGCGAAATCGCGCTAGGGTGCATGCGCATCAGCAAACTCGAATCGGCCGCTCTTGATGAGCTGATAACGACGGCGCTCAATGAAGGGATCACCTTCTTCGACCACGCGGATATTTACGGCGCGGGAAAATGCGAAGAAGTGTTCGCCGCTTCGATAAAGCGCCTCGGCCTCAAGCGGTCAGATCTGATCCTGCAGAGCAAGTGCGGTATACGCAAGGGCTGCTTCGATTTCAGCCGAGACTATATCCTCTCTTCCGTCGATGGAATTCTGAGGCGATTGGAAACCGATTACCTGGATATCCTGCTTCTTCACCGCCCCGACGCGCTGGTCGAACCGGAAGAGGTCGCCGAAGCTTTCGGCATCCTCCAAGCTTCCGGCAAGGTCAGGGCTTTCGGCGTCAGCAACCAGAATCCGAACCAGATCGAACTCCTCCAGCGGACCCTTCCCCAAAAACTACTGTTCAACCAACTTCAGCTGAGCATCGCCTTTACGGGAATAATCAACGCCGGCATACATGTGAACATGAAGGACGACGCGTCCGTGGTTCACGACGGCGGCGTCCTGGATTACTGCCGTTTAAAAGGGATGACGGTACAAGCCTGGTCCCCTTTCCAATTCGGCTTTTTTGAAGGAGTATTCCTTGATAGTCCGAAGTACCCGGAGCTGAACAAAGTCATAGACCGTATCGCCGCCGAACGCGGAGCAACAAACACCGCGGTGGCCGTGGCATGGATCGCGCGGCACCCCGCCCGCATCCAGACTATATTGGGCACCACCACTCCCCAACGAGTGCGCGACGCCGCCCGCAGCCAAGAATTCGCACTAACCCGACCCGAATGGTACGAAATCTACCGCGCCGCGGGTAATGTCTTGCCGTAAAATGAATTCGAGAGCCGTCCCACCCTTTGGTGGGAACTTTCGCGCGGCGGGGGAGCAATACTTTTTTTGTTACGGATTAGAATAGCGGCACGTATGCGGCAAACGTTAGTAAGGATCGAAGTATGGTAATAAAAAAATGGGATTTGCTCGATGAAAAGGACATTTCACCGAGCAAGTGGTTTCCGCTTTTTCGTCACAAAATCCGGCTGGGCAACGGCAAAATCGTCGAAGATTATTTCGTATCGAAATTGGGAAACGTCTCTATGGTCATTCCCTTCACAGAGGATGGTCGCTTGATACTCGTAAGACAATACAAGCACGGCGTCGGGGAAATTACGATAGAATTCCCCGCCGGTAGAATCGAAAGCGACCAAACGCCCGTATCCGCGGCTGAAGCCGAATTGAAACAAGAAACGGGAGTGCGGGCAAAATCGATGGACTATATCGGGGAATTGCTGCCTTCTCCGACCAAAGATTCGACCAGGGTGCACGGCTTTGTCGCACGGAATTGCGCATTTTCGGAAAAGCAGACTTTCGACGACACGGAAGAAATCGAAATCATAGAGACCAGCGAAACCGAGTTTGAGCAATGGATCCGGGACGGAAAGGTCAAGAGTTCCGATTGCGTCGCATTGTGGTCGCTTTTTAAATTAAAACTGGGCGATGAGGCGTATAGGTAGATTCATCGTCAAGTTCGCGTACGGAGATGTAATCGCCCGAAAAGGAATCGATTTAAAAAGTCGGGAATTGTCCACGATCGCGATGAACCGCGCAAAGGAAGTGTTCGCGAAAACCGGCTGACTTCAGAGCTTGATCATCCCAAGCGTTTTTTAATCAACTCAAGAAAGTACACCCGATACGAGATAATGGCCGGCTGGCTAGACTTATTCGGGCTCGTCAAACGCGACTTCTCGCGTCTTCCTAACGGCGGGGACGACAATCACGATTATGAGCAGGACGGTCGCCGCCAGCAGCACGGCGGAAATCGGACGAGCTACGAATACGGTGTAATCGCCCTTGGCCAGGAGAAGGGCCCGGCCAAAATTCTCTTCCATCATCGGGCCAAGCACGAAACCGAGCAGGAGTGGCGCGACTTCGCAGTCCAGCCATCGGAAGAGGACGCCGAGCAAGGTGAAGACGATGGTCACGTACAGGTTAAAGGAGCTGTTCGCGAGCGAATAGACGCCGATGCAGCAGAACATGAGGATGGCTGGATACAGAAACCGGTAGGGGATTGTGAGGAGCTTTACCCAGATGCCGATGAGCGGCAGGTTGAGCACGACAAGCATGAGATTCCCGATCCACATGGAAGCGATGAGGCCCCAGAACAATTGCGGATTGGAGCTCATGACGAGAGGACCGGGCTGGATGTTGTGAATGGTCATAGCCCCGACCATAAGCGCCATGACCGCGTTCGGCGGAATGCCGAGTGTCAAAAGCGGAATGAACGATGTCTGCGAAGCCGCGTTGTTGGCCGCTTCCGGCCCCGCTACGCCTTCAATAGCCCCATGCCCGAACTCAGTCGAATGCTTGGACACCTTCTTTTCAAGCGTGTACGAGGCGAACGACGCAATCGTCGCGCCGCCGCCGGGGAGCACGCCCAGAAGGCTTCCGAGTGCTGTTCCCCGCAAAATGGGCGCGACCATCCGCTTGAAATCCTCGCGCGAGGGCCACATGTTCTTGATGCTTCGCGCCGAAGCGCGCAACTGCCCGGAATGACCGAGGTTGGAAATGACTTCCGCGAACCCGAACAGACCCATGGCGACGCACACGAAATCTATGCCGTCGTACAGCGGCGCGATGCCGAAGGTAAAACGGGAGACTCCCGAATTCACGTCCGCGCCGACAAGCCCGAGAAGAAGGCCGATCAGTACCATGGAAACCGCTTTGACGACGGATCCGGAGGATAGGACGACGGCCCCGACAAGGCCGAGTACCATGAGGGAGAAATAATCGGCCGGACCGAATTTCAGCGCGAGCTTGGACAGGGGCACCGAAAAAGCGGCCAGGATGAGCGTGGCGACGCAGCCGGCAAAAAAGGATCCCAGAGCCGCCGTGACCAGGGCGACTCCCGCCCTGCCCTGGAGCGCCATCTTGTACCCGTCGATGGCGGTGACTACGGACGAGGATTCGCCGGGAATGTTTACCAGGATCGCCGTCGTGGAACCGCCGTACGCGGCGCCGTAATAGATGCCGGCAAGCATGATGAGCGCGGTCGTCGGGTCTAATCCGAAGGTCGCCGGCAGCAGCATGGAGATCGTGGCGACCGGCCCGATTCCCGGCAGAACGCCGATGAGCGTTCCCAGAAAACAGCCGATGAAGGCGTAAAGCAGGTTGATCGGGGTGAACGCGGTCGCGAAGCCGAGGGCCAGGTTGGAAAATATGTCCATATTTATCGCCTTACCCGAGTTTGGGGAAAACCGGCAGTACGGGGAATTGCAGCCGCAAGCCCTTAACGAAAACGATGTAGGCGAACGCCATCATTACGACGATTAGGATCCCCGTTTCCGCCCGCGACCTTTTTTCATCGGACGCGAAGAGAGCCGCTCCCGACATGAGCGCGATCGCCGCCAGGAGGCCGAGCTTCGGGAGCGCCAAGGCGAACACTAGTATCGAGACGCTGATCCAGGAAACGGACCGCCAGGACCAGGTCTTGAGAGGAACCGCCTCGGTCCTGCCGGAAACGGATTTGAGCGCGACGACGAGTCCGAGAACCGCCAGTATCGATCCGATCATAAAGGGGAAGTATCCAGGGCCGATTTCTTTGGCCGTTCCGAGGTCGTAACTCCTCGATATCGACGCGAAGCCGATACCGACGAGCATAAACAGCAGCCCCGAAACAAAGTCGGGACGATTGCGAACCTTCACCGCCCTTCTCCTTCGATCACAGTTCAACGGCCTTTCGTAAGGCGCGCAGGTTTTCGGCGGAGGTTTTACCTATCTGGACGGAACATCCCGGTCCAAGCGCGAAACCTTTTCCCTGGGTCAGGGCGATGGAACGCCGCGCGGTGTCGATCACGTCCTGGGGAGACCCGGTTGCCAGCGTCTTGGCGCCGACTCCGCCGCCGACTGCCCGGCCGCAGAGTTTTTGGCCTTCCGCGTAGGTGGGGTTGTGTCCGGCCTCAACATCCCAGTGCATGACCTGCACGGGATACTCAGCCAAAGCGCCCAACTGAACGCGGTCCTCGCAGAGGTGGAGAAAGTTGCACCAGAGGCTCTTCGCTTCCGCGAGCACGCGGAGGTCGAAGGGGCGCACCAGGCGGCCGTACTGTTCGGCGGTGAGCTTCACGTCGTTGGCCCACTTGGTGGCGAAGTAAAGTCCGTCCACGCCTTCGGCGACCAGCGTCTTCACGAAACGGGCAAAGGTGTCGGCTATCGCGTCCAGCGCGACTTCCAAGCTTTCGGGGTCCCGGGCGATGTGGTCTTTCAGCATCTCGGCATTACGGTCGATGAGCTTCTCCGCGACATCGAGCGGGGAGAATACGGTCATGATGACGGGAACGTCTTTGGGAAGACGCTTTTTGATGAGGCGCAGCGCGTCGATTTGTTCTTGAAACGCCGGCGTGGAGAGCGGTAGTGGCCGCAGCGTACGCCAGTCGGCAGTGGTCTTGATGGGGTGGCCGGTACAGACGTGGAGCTTATTCGGGTCCTTGGACGGCTCGTAGGTGAAGCCCCAGCCTTCCACGTGGTAGCTGGCGCGGGAATGAACCTTCATGAAGTCCCAATCGTAGGTCGTGAAGAAATCCAGCATCGTTTCGGCGAAGGTGGCGGGGGCGATTTCTGCCTGGTAAAAATGGCCCCAGGCGCTGACGGGGACGCGGTCGGGGGCTTTACCCGCGACCGTCGCCTCAAGGCGTTGCCGTTTGTTCATTTTAGGCGCCCCAGATCAATTTGAGGTAGCTAAGCCAGTTTTCTCCCAAGATCTTGCGCATCTTGGCTTCCGACCAGCCGGCCTTG
>JBAYHM010000137.1:0-11490 GCA_041666155.1 Treponemataceae bacterium | reverse complement strand
TGCGGATATCGACAAGTATCGCACTTCCCTTATTAAACCGCAAATTCCAAAAAAACCGAGACGCCGCGCCGGGATTTGTATACACTCTGTTTCATGGCCTGCGGATGCGGTTACAGAAAACGACTGCGGGAGGACCGGGATGTCCGCCGCGCGATAAAGACGCATTACCTTGATTATTGCGCCACAACCCCGAGCGACCCGCGCACCCTCGGCGCCTTCGAGCGCGCCTGCCGCGCGAATTGGGCGAACCCTTCCAGCGCGCACGCGTGCGGCATCGCCGCCGCGGAACGGCTTGATGAATACCGGCTCATCGTTGCCAAAGCGTTCGCATCTTCCGCCGACGGTCTCTCCTTCTGCGCTTCCGGTTCCGAGGCGCTTCACGCGGGTATTTGGGGTTTGGCCGCGCGCTACCCGAAGCTCCGTTTCGTTACCACCGCGACCGAACATTCCAGCGTGCGCGCGCCGCTGCGGCTCCTGCGCTCGCTCGGACGGGATGTGCGCGAATGCCGTGTCGACGGCGACGGCAGAATCGATCCGGACCATCTGCGCGGCCTCATACGCGCTCCCGACATCGATTCCGAGACGAAGAATATTCCCCGTACCGTGTTGATCTACTCTCCGGTGAATCACGAGACGGGGACAGTCCAAAACGTGCGCGTGATTTGGAACACTTTGATTGAAGCGGACGCGCTGGCGTTCATCGATGCCGTGCAAACCGCTCCCCGGCTTCAAGCTGCCGACTGGGCACCTTACGCGCACCTGTTCGCCGTATCCGCGCATAAGTTGTACGCGCCTAAGGGAAGCGCCTGTTTGTGGAAGGCGCCGGAACTTAAACTCAGGCCGTTCAGGTACGGCGGCGGTCAGGAAAACGGTCTTTTCCCCGGAACGGAGAACGTGCCGGGAATCGCCGCCTTCGCTGAAGCGGCAAAGATACTTGCGGAAAACCTCAAAAACGAACGGATGATGATGAACGCGCTTGAGCGGGATTTCTTCACGGCCTGCGAACAGCGCGGCGTTCCCGTTGAGAAGGAATCGGCCGGGGATCACGCCCCCGGCGTTTTCTGCCTGTCATTCCCGTGGATATCCGATATGGAAGAGTTCATGACCGGCCTTGCCCGCAAAGGCGTCTGCGTAAGCCGGTTTTCCGCTTGCTCGGACCGAGCGGACGGCCCGTCAAAAACGCTCCTCGCGATGGGAAGGACAAAGGAGCGCGCAAAAAGGTCGCTCAGAATCGGCCTGGGCCGTTTCAGCGCGCGGGAGGACGTAATCGCCCTCGCTCGCTCGCTGGAAGATTCGTTCAAGACGGCTACTTCGCCGCCAGTCCCAACGCCTTGACCGCCGCGAGGTTACCTGCCGTGAGCGGATCCGCGGAACCGCTCGCGTAGAGTTCCTCTATGCGTTCTTTGTGAAAATCACGCACCTTATGCCGCACCAGTTTCATCGTGGAATTGATGAGGCCGTCCTTCTCGTCGAAAGCCTCACTGATTATCGCGAAAGACGCGGGACGCCACTGAACGGGGATCGCCGAATAATCAGGGTGAACGACGAACGCGTTCAAGTCGTCGCGGATCATGGCGATCACTTCGTCGGCGCCGACTTCCCGGCCTTTGAGCGCGGCTTTGACCGCTTCCGCGTTTAGAGTCACCAAGGCGCTGGTGAACTTACGCTGTTCGTTGTAGGCCATGATCTGGTTGACGAAGACTGAGGTGTTGACTACCGCTTCCTCAATCGTCTCAGGACTGTATTTTTCGCCGTCGGCGGCGATAAGCAGAGCCTTCTCACGGCCTGTCACCACAAGGAAGCCATCCGCGTCGATATAACCAAGATCGCCCGACCAGAGCCTATCGCCCTTGATCGTGTCCGCCGTCGCCTGCGGATTCTTGTAGTAGCCCTTCATCACCGAGCCGCCCTTGGTGACGATCTGGCCAATCTCCCCGACCTTGCACTCGGTGTTCTCGTCCTTCATGATCTTCACTTCAAGGTTCGGAATGATGACCCCAGAGGTCCCGAACTTATGCCTGAGCGCGGAGTTGGAACAGATGATGGGCGCGTTTTCGGTCAGGCCGTACCCCTGGTACACCGGCACGCCTATCGCGTTGAAAAACTCCTGCTGCTTGATTTCCAAAAGCGCCCCGCCGCCGACGCAGAATTTGATGTCTTTGCCGAAGATCGGACGCAGCTTGGGGAAAACGAGCGCGTCAGCCAAAGCCCAGGGGAAGAAGTTCTTGGCGCGAATCCAAAGAGAAGGCTTATTGAAGCCGTTCCCCGCACGCGCGATACCGGCCTTTACGCCGCGCTCGAAAATGCCGTTGATGAAGGGACCTTTAGCGGCGACACCCTGGATCATTTTTTTCATGAAGTTTCCCGAAAGGGCGGGAACAGTGAGGAGAAAATCGGGGTTTGTTTCAACCAAATTCTTCGGAAGATTTCTGAGCGAAGCGAGCGGCCCCCCGCGCCCATCCACGAAGTACATGCACACTCCGTTCAGGAGGAAAATATAAATGCCGACCGTATGCGCGAAGGAATGATCCAGCGGCAGCATGATAAGGCTTTTCCAACCCTTATCAATCGCTACGACCTTCGCCGATTCGATCGCGTTGTGCAGATAATTGCGGTGGGTGAGCATGATTCCCTTCGGGTTGCCCGTCGTCCCCGAGGTGTAACTGATCGTAACCGTATCGTCGGTATCGATTGCCGCTTCTATCGCCCCCATTTCGGCGGAAATAGATTTCCCGTCCTTCCCGCGAAGGGCGGCTTTCCCCTCCGCAACCATGTCGTCGAAGAAAAACAGATCGGTAGTTTCTTTAAGGCCTGATTTCGCGATTGCCTGATCAAAGGTACTAGTCCGTTCGGAAATGCAGATGACCAGCGGCTTCTTTTGGGCGGAGCCGAGAACCTCGACTACCTTGGAAAAATTATTTTCGGAAACGAGGATACCTTTAGCTTCCGAATGGTTGAGGCGGAAAAGAATTTCCTCCGGAGAAAGCTTGGTTGAAAGGGGCACGGACGAGCATCCGGCTTTGAGAAGGCCGAATTCGCCGATGACCCAAGATGCGCGGCCCTCCGCCAAAATGGCGACATTCTCGCCTTTCTTGAAACCCCCGCGAACCAGCGAAACCGCGAAGGCGGACGATAACTCATCGGTTTCCGCAAAACTGGTAGTCGAATAGACATCCGAATACTTTTGGCCCAGGTAGGGCATGGAACCGTATTTTCGCGCTCCCTCATGAAGCAGAGCGATCACTGTTTTCATCCTATATCCTCCATAAAACAACGTATTGCCAGTATGCCCGCCGAATGTTTTGCGGTCAAGTTGAACATTCATATCAAGAATGTTGTATATTCGAAATTTTGTATTATATTATTCGTAGCATTCCTGACTAATGAGGTAAGGTATGATAAAACCGTTTTTCCGCCTCGCAGTCGCCGTCGGCGTCGCAATTCTGAGCCTGACCTTACTTTCCTGCCCACAGCCGATCACTCAGGCCCATGCGGACAGCGCGCGCGATGCGACTCCGCCTGTCGTCACGGTGTCGAGTCCCGTCGAATACGCAAGTTTTTCTCGGAACATCGTCATCGACGGAACGGTTTCAGATCTGGCGGCATCCGGCAGATCCGGCCGGGTGGACACCCTCACCTATGAAATACTTTCGCACACGTCCGCAAAGGCGGCGACGATAGGCGCAAACGGCTCGTTTCATATCGATGAAACGAACGATCTCCGTGAAAATATCGTCATACTCCTCAAAGCGACCGACTGGAACGGCAACGCCACCGAATATCGCCTGCCGCTCACTTTCCCCGGCAACGAGATACCGAGTTTTTCGTCGATCGAAAGCAACCGCGAAGTAGTCCTGAAATGGAACGCGGTCCCCGGCGTGCAATCCTATCGTCTGTACTTTGAATCCTCCGCGAAAACGCCGGATCCAGCCACATCCATCGCGATAAACGGGATATCGTCCCCATATACCTTAAACCAGTTGAAAAACGGTACTTTGTACAGTTTCCTGCTTGAGGGGACGACTTCGGACGGGAAGAAAAACTATTCCGCGGTCGTCCGGTCGGTTCCGCTTTCAAGCTTGCACCTGTTTCCCCGCGCGACCTCATATTTCAACGGCATAGAACTGACCTGGAGAACCTTCCCCGCAATCCAGAACTATGAAGTTCTCCGAGCCGTGTCGCCCGCGGGTCCGTGGGAAAGCGTGTCGGGTCCCGTAGCGAGTCCGCCGTTCAGAGATTCCAGCGTGTCCCAAGGCACGACCTATTACTACGCCGTCAAACCGGCTTCTTACAGCGCGGTCGTCAGCGAATGGGTCGAAGCGCAAGCCGACCCGACAGCCTCACGCTCGGATGCGTCGGTCGCCGCGTACGACGGGGTCGACTCCGCGAATTCCTCCGTCTGGAACAACGGCTATCTGTATGTCGCAGACTACTATTACGGCCTGCGCGTCCTTGATGTGAGCAATCCTTCCTATCCTCGGGAAGCCGGCAAAGTCGCGATTTCCTCCGCGAGAGACATCTTCCTGCAAGGCGATTACGCGTACGTCACCGGCTGGAAGAGCCTGTATATCGTTGATATTACCGCGCCCTCCACGCCCCGCATAGTCGGCAGCGTAGAGCTTTCGGCCGGAAGCGGGTTCCAGGCGCAAGGAGTATCCGTACTCGGGGACCTCGCGTTCGTGGCAGGCTTCAACGAGGGGTTCGCCGTCGTCGACGTGACGAACAAAACCGCCCCGGTCGTCAGGCTATCCGATCAGGACGCGGTTGTCTTCGGTCAAAATTATGAGACTGCCGTGCAAGACCGCGGATCATCAAAAATCCTCGCGGTGGCTGGAAACAGCGCTTCGGCGCTCTACACCATAACCGGCACAGCGGCCGTTCCGACCGTCACGAGAGTCTCTTCGGCGATCTCTTGGGCGAAATCGTTTACCTTTTCGGGCACCATTCTGTACGCCGCGTCGGGGTGGGATGTCGCAACCTATCAAACGTCCACGCCCGCCGCTCCGACCTTACTGGACACGATCGACGTCACCGGCGCCGTAGCAGCTCCTGAGTCGGTCGTGCTCTCCGGCACGCGCGTATTCGCGGCGCTGCGTAATTACGGCTATGCCGTCGTGGACGCGTCGAACCCCGCCGGCCTTTCAGTTGTCCGTGTACAAACAGTGCCCGGCGAAGGCTTGCATGTGGAGGTCGGCGGTGGCTACGCCTATGTTTCGGCGGGGCAAGGCTACGGTCTTCCTATCTACGGCGCCAACGATCCGTCCGCCGCGAAACTCATCAAGACGCTTACCGACGTATCTTCCGGCGCCCGCATCGCCGCTTACCGCGGCTACCTCTACATATCCGAATTCTCAGCGGACTGGTCGGCCGCCTCTTACGACATCTCCGTCCCCGCGTCAACCTACCGTTACAACGGGAACATCGGTTCCTACACGCCCTACGACTTCGCCTTCGCGGGAGCCCGGTCGTACCTGGCCGCCGAACGCAGCGGCGTCATGATGTGGAACGCCGCTGTTCCCGGCGCGCCGACGGTCCTCCCTCCGTGGTACGTAAGTCTTCCCGGCGGCTACGCATGGGCTATCGCGCTCACCGGCAACTACGCGCTCCTAGGGACCTCCAATTCGTCCTTCGTGTCGGTAGACCTTTCCCGTTCCGATTCCTTAACCGTCGTCGGTACCGTACAGACGCAAGGGACTATATCGGCTACCTACGAGATCAGGGGCCTGGCTGTGAAAGGGAACCTCGCGTTCGCGGCAAACGAGCTCGGCGGCGTATGTGTCGTCGATCTGACCGATCCGGCCTTCCCCTTCGCGCTGAACGGCTACGGGGCGATGCCGGCTTCCGGTTCCGCGGCAGCGGTTGCCGTCGCCGGAGAGTTCGTCCTCATAGCGGATTCGACGAACGGACTCTTAGTTTACGACGCCGCCAACGCGCGCTCTTGGAGCGCCGCGGGAGAAGCGAGGGTGTGGCCGACATCCGTCTCGGGAGTCGGCGCGACGGATGTAGTCGTCCGCGGAAACTACGCGTACGTGGCCAAGCCGACGGTCGGGCTTGAGATCTGGGACATTTCCAACCCGCGCGTTCCGACCTCAGCCGGAACGCTCACGTCCTCCGGATTCAATCCAACCAGGCTCGCTTTGTACGGCGAGTATCTGTACGCCATAGACGGCGCGACCAAACTCTACGTCGTCGATCTGGTCCCCTGACAAGAAGGAGATTGCGATGAACGCTTATAGTAATAAAAACATACTCCGTTCTCTCATTGCGGGAGCATTTCTCCTTTTCGCTGAAGGTCTGGGCGCACAGCCGCGTCCGGTGGAGACGGATCTTAACGAATACTATCGTTTCCCTTTCGCCGTGGGCGCGGAATATAGGACGCTGCAGGCGTTTTCCGGTTTCGCGTCTTCCTTCGTCGTGCGGGAAATCGCCTCGGAATTGCGCTTGCCTCTTCCCTTCCTGCCGATATTGCAGCCGTTCGTGCGAGCCGGTAACGTGAGTTACGTACGCACGGGAAGCACCGGCGCGGAAGCGTGGGACCATACCGATTGGTTTGGGGCACTCGGATTGGCGTTCGCCAGCCGGTTTTCTAAAAATTTCGAAATCGGCGCGGACGTTTCGGGCGGCGCGTCTCAATCTTATTACGAACACCTGGATCCTCTCGCGGTCACCGGGGATCTTAGTTGGTTCGTCGACGCGGGAGCCCGCATCGGCTTGATACCTTCATATAATTTTTCCGTCGATATCCGCCCTTCCATCCGCTACTCGCGCACTTTAGGGCCGCTCACCGAATTCGACGGCGTTGCTTTCGGAGTCGGTTTTTCGGTTTCCTACCGATTCGGGCAAGACCCCGACAGCCCCGCCTCCGCGGTCAGAGCTTTCCGCCTTTCAGGGGGGAAATTGCCGCCGGTATTCTCGGCTATGCAGAGCTATTACGCGTCCAACGCCATCGGTACGCTGAAGCTGGTCAACGAAGATCGAGCCGAGCTGAGCAATGTGGAGGTTTCCTTTTTCCAAAGCGGTTACATGGATGCTCCGACCCCGGTGGCGTCCATAGATTCTGTCGCGGCGAGGGGAACCATCGACATTCCTCTGATCGCGGCGTTCAACCAGGAAGTATTCAAGACTGAAGGCATCACCCCGCTTGTCGGCGAATTGATCGTCAAATACCGTGAGCGCGGGAAAAGCGCGGAACAGCGGTTCCCGCTCTCATACGAACTTATGGACAGGACTTCAATCATCTGGGACGACGACCGGAAAGTCGGCGCTTTCATAACGCCCTCGGACTCGGCGCTCCGGAACTACGGATCCTACGTCAGGCAGACCCTGAAAGCCGACGCCTTAAGCCAGCTGAACGAACCGCTCCAGACGGCAGCCCAAATCTACGCGGCGCTGGGAAAGATCGGGATGATTTACCAGGCTGATCCGACGACCCCATTTGTGAAAGCGCAAGCCGGTCAGATCTCTATCGACTCGGTGAATCTCGCCCGCAGCACGCTTCAGCGCGGCACCGGCGATTGCGACGATCTGACCGTGCTTTTCGCGAGCATCCTTGAATCGATTGGCGTGGAAACCGGCTTCATCACCGTGCCCGGCCATATTTACCCGGCCTTCAACACGAAACTCACCCCGCGAGAGTATAGAGAGCTTCATCCGAATCGCTCGCTGAGCGTGGTCGTGGACGGTGAACTCTGGGTCCCCGTGGAAATCACGCTGATCGGCCGGCAAGGATTCGCGGACGCGTGGCGCAAAGGCGCCGAATTGTGGACTCTGTACGATAGGGATTCGAGCAAAAGATCCTTCATTCGAACCGCCGCGGCTCAACAGGTCTACCGGCCCGTCGCCTTACGAGAATCCGATCTTGGACTTCAGTACGGCTCGAAGGAAGACCTGCAAGCAGTGTACCGCGCGGAGATGGCAAGGCTGGCGGATTCCTCGCTCGGAGAGCTGGCCGAAGCGGCTAAAAAAAGCGGAGACAAACGCGACTACAACGCGTTGGGCGTTGCCGGCGCCATGTTCGGAAAACTCAAAGAAGCGGAAACCGCGTTCCAGCGCGCAATAAAGATCGATCCTTTGTTCACAAACGCCCAGGTCAATCTTGGCAACGTCGCCTTCCTTCAGAAGGATTTCAAGAAAGCGCTTGCTTCTTTCCAAGCGGCTGCTTCGTCTCTCCTCACGCAGGGGAAAGGCACAGGCCTGGTTGCGCAAAAAGTGTTGATCAACGTGTCGAAGGCGCATAACGCGCTTGCCAATTACTCCGAAGCCAAGAATGCTTTTGACAAGGCGACCGCCATTGACCCGCAGCGCGTACGCGACTTCGCGTACCTTGCCCAGGTCGGAGCCGGAAGCGGATCGGTAAACCGGGCCGCCGAACAGAAGAACGATGTGCTCTTCCTCGGCGACGAATAGACGGGACTAGGCGGGATAGTTGAGATTTTCGGCCGAAGGATCGCGAAGCACTTCAAGGAAGCGGCGCGCTTCCCATTTGGCCATGTCCAGGTTTTGGTCCCGCCAGTTCCCGCACTCCGCGGGAGCGGCGCCGGGTATGTCCTCGGTAAAAGCGCTTATCCAGTCAAACATTTCCTTGATCAATGGAAGCACTCCAACCGACGCGTAATCGCCCGCGAGGACGGCATAGAGGCCCGTCCTGCAGCCCATAGGCCCGAAATAGATAGTCCGTGCGTTCCATATCGGATGCGAGCGCAGGAAGGTGGCGCCGAGGTGCTCAAGGGTATGCAACGCGGGCACATCGATCACCGGTTCCCGGTTCGGTTCCTTCATCCGGATATCGAAGGTCGTCACCACCGTATCGCCGAAACGATCCCGGCGGGAGACGAAAATTCCGCGTTTCAGACGCAAGTGATCAACTTGAAAACTGGCTATCTTTTCCATACCGACTCCCTACTCGCTTGATTTGATGATCGACCGAACGATTTCGCTCGAGTTGCGGGAAGCCAAAGGCAGAAATTCGTCGAACTTCATCGGCGATTCTTTCCCGGCAATATCCGACAACGCGCGGATGACCAGCACCGGCACGTCGAACAACACACACACTTGAGCGATGGCCGCGCCTTCCATTTCCACCGCGCAAAGACCGGGAAAACGCTCACGCAGCCGTTCTATCAACGCGCGGTCGTGCACGAACACGTCACCGGAACCAATCGTTCCGCGGATGTGGTTCAAGGAAGCGGCCAAAACACCACGCGCTTTCAATTCGTCGACGGCGCGCTCCGCCCGTTCAATCAAATCCAAACGAACAGGAAATACCGCCGCCATCCCCGGGATTTGTCCCGGAGCGTAACCGAAAGCGGTGACGTCCACGTCGTGCTGTACCAAGCCGTCCGAAATTACCACGTCTCCGAAAGTGAGATCGGGATGCAGGCCGCCGGCCGATCCGGTATTGATCACAAAAGACGGCTTGAATCGGTCGAGAAGTAAAGCGCATCCGACGCCCGCGTTCACCTTCCCGATGCCGCAACGCAGAAGAACGACGGACCGGCCATCAAGTTCGCCTTGATAAAAAACAAAACCGCCGACGGAGACTTCCGACATGTTTTTCAAAGAAGAACGCAGGAGAACGACTTCCTCTTCCATCGCGCCGATTATTCCGATCATGGCCACCTCGGTGCAAAGATACCCGGAAGCTAGGTTTCTTGGGAAGCCGCCAAGGGCGTCGCCAAGGGCGACGACTCGGGGGCCGGCAGCAATGTCTGATGCGACCTAGTTTCAAGCAGCTTGAACGCTGCGACCGCTTCGCTCAACTGCGAAGCCTGAGCCGAAAGGGTCTCGGCCATTCCGGCAAGCTCCTCGCTTGCGCCCGCGTTTTGTTGGATGACAGAATCGAGCTGAGTGACCGCTTTGCTCACCTGCTCGGCGCCGATCGCCTGCTCCCGGCTTGACGCGGTAATTTCCTGAACGAGTTCGGCCGTCCGCTTGATATCCGGGATGATGGTCGAAAACAAGCTCCCCGCCCGTTCGGCAACCTGGACCGAATCTTTGGAAAGTATTGATATTTCAGCCGCGGCCTTCTGACTCCGCTCAGCCAACTTGCGGACTTCTGAGGCGACAACCGCAAAACCGCGGCCCGACTCGCCGGCTCGCGCGGCTTCGATCGCCGCGTTGAGCGCCAACAGGTTTGTCTGCCGCGCGATTTCCTCAATGATGGAAATCTTGCCGGCTATTTCGCGCATGGCGACCAAGGTTTCATCTACCGCGTGCCCGCCGGATTCCACATCGGAAGCGGCCTTGCGGCTCATGCTTTCCGTCTGGCCGGAATTATCGGAATTGAGGCGGATCGCCGAGCTCATCTCTTCCATCGACGCGGAGACTTGCTCCACGCTTGCCGCTTGCTCGCTCGCGCCTTGGCTGATCGAGCCGGCGGTATCGGTGATCTGCGACGCGCCGTTAGATACATCCTGTGCGGTCCGCGCGATAGAACTGATAGCGCCTGAAAGCCGTTCGGCAAACTCATTATAGGACACCGCCAATCGACCGATCTCATCCGTGCGTTTTCGCAGTTTCTCATCGATTCGATGGGTAAAATCACCGTCCGCCGCGCTGTCGAGCACGGAAACGACATTGATGATTGGATCGGCTATCCACTTCGCCATGAGAAAGCCGACGAAAGCGGCTATCAACAGGAAGGCGAACCCCGCGGCCATCGTCATCATGATGATCAAACTAGCGCTTTCCCGAATCTCGGCGTCGTCGATGATACTGATGACTCGCCACCCGGTCAGCTTTCCAACTGTAACCTTGCCGACCTTTCTCACGCCCGACATCTCAAAGGAAAATTGTTCCGTCCCGCCGACTATCGCTTTGGTGAGCGTTTCTATTCCAAGCGTCGAAATATTCTTGGATAGCAAGTCTTTCATTTTCGGATGCGCGAGTACCGTACCGTCCGACTCCGTAAGAACGATGTAGCCCGACTTGCCTATCTTGATTTTGTCTATGATTTCAGTGAGCCGTTTCAGGGAAATATCTATTCCGACGACATACCGAGCTTCTCCCCCGACGATCTCGACGGGTTTCACTATTCCCAAAACGTATTCTCCGGAAGTCGACAGATACGCTTTGGTAATGACGGGTTTCCCTTTCCCGCCCAAAGCTTCTTTATACCAGGGCCGTTGTCGGGGATCGTAGCCGCCTTTTACCGGATCGTCCAAATTGGTGATGAAACCCCCGAATTTCGTACCTACGTACAATTCAACGTAGTCCGGGTGCGTTCCGGCAACCAACTTGAAAAATGAAAGAGCTCGCTCTTCCACCGGGGATCGTACAAGTCCTTTCATGGGCGTGGCTTCCTTGCGTAGCGCATAGGAATTGACGGTCCCGTCGACGGCACTGACGCCGCTTTCCGCCGCGATAGTCTCTAGGTTAAGAATCGCGTTGTCCAGCATTATGTCGATAACATTGTTCACCTGCGCTAATTCCGCCGATGCGCGGGCCAGAAAGTCCTTTTCCGAACGATCATTGATCATTATCGCGGCGAGA
>JBAYHM010000136.1:0-11497 GCA_041666155.1 Treponemataceae bacterium | reverse complement strand
GTTCCGCCGGCGAAGATCGCCTGGGGAATCAACAGCGCGGCGCCTACGATGACGGCAAGAAAGGTCCTGTTCCGATTATTCAGTTTCGACATGAATGTTCCTCCTCGTGGGATATGCCGGAAGGATGAACGCGTTCCATTAGGAACCGATAAGGGTGTAGATAGAAATGCGCGAGGATTCGATGAGTAAAGCGAAGCGGCTAATCAGTCCGTACCATTCGTAACCGAACTACGGTATACTGGAGGTATGGCGAAGATGGGTGAACCGGCACGCGTTATTGATGAGCGTTTTACGTACCGCGAATATAAAACCTGGCCCGACGACGAACGGTGGGAACTGATCGACGGCGTCGCGTACGAAATGTCGCCGTCCCCGAGTTGGCGACATCAGGGGATGGGTGTAGAACTGGGGAGACAACTCGGAAACTTTCTATTGGGGAAACCCTGCCGCGTATTCCTCGCGCCGTTGGATGTGCTGCTGCTCGCTCCCGAGCAGGAAGCGGAAACGGACGACGACGATATCGATACGGTCGTGCAGCCGGACGTCCTGGTCATCTGTGATAAAACCAAACTAGGCGCGCGCGCGGTGCGGGGCGCTCCCGACATCGCGGTGGAAATCCTCTCCCCCTATTCCTGGTCGCGCGACACTAAGCTCAAACTGGACGCGTACGAAAAACGCGGCATTAACGAATACTGGATAGTCGATCCGGGCAACAAAGTCATCAGCGTTTTCAAGCGTATCGTCGGCCACGGCTTCGGTCCGGCGGAGACGGTAATCGCTGAATCGGACGGAGTGT
This sequence comes from Treponemataceae bacterium, assembly GCA_041666155.1. Classification (GTDB taxonomy): domain Bacteria; phylum Spirochaetota; class Spirochaetia; order Treponematales; family Breznakiellaceae; genus SZUA-426. The sequence continues at coordinate 10,701 of JBAYHM010000136.1, read as the reverse complement.
CCGGAACTTTTTCCAGCGATGTTCTTCCGGGATTCGAGTTGGATGTGCGCGCGCTGTTCGCTGCAGCTGAAGCGTAAACTTTCGGGAGGGATGAGATGCCTTTTGAAAACGCGGGAAACCGCCTGATCTGGACTTATGATTGCGAGACGCTCGTTGTCGAGCCTTGGGGCCACGACGCCTTTCGCATCCGCGCGACCAAAAACGCTACGTTTGAAGAGACCGACGGCGCGCTGCTGCCCGCCAGGTCGGCTAAGTCCGTCATCGCGGTTACCGCGAAAGACGCGACGATCACTAACGGAAAAATCAGCGCGCGTATCCATGACGGCGGACGGCTCACCTTCACCGACGTGAAGGGTACGGTGCTTCTGGATGAACGATGGCGTTCGCGCGGCGGGTCGGACGGTACGTATAACGCCACCAAGCAGGTAGCTCGCGAATACCGCTCGCATCTGGGCGGCAATTACCGGATATCGGTGAAATTCGAAGCCCGCGACGGCGAAAAGATTTTCGGCATGGGCCAATACCAAGACGGCAAGTTTGACCAAAAAGGTTCCGTCCTCGAGCTTGCCCACCGGAATTCCCAAGCCTCCGTCCCCTTCATGATCTCCAACCTCGGCTACGGGCTTTTGTGGAACAATCCTGCCATCGGGCGGGCGACTTTCGCGTCCAACCTCACCGAGTTCGTCTCCGAATCGACCAAAAGAATCGACTACTGGATCACTTGCGGCGACGGTCCCGCCGCTATCGAGGAAAATTACGCGGAGGTTACCGGCAAGACGCCGATGATGCCCGAGTACGCGATGGGCTTCTGGCAGTGCAAGCTCCGATACCGGAGTCAGGCGGAAGTGCTGGAGGTCGCGCGCGAGTACAAGCGTCGCGGTCTGCCTCTGGACGTCATCGTCGTGGACTTCTTCCACTGGCCCGTCCAAGGCGACTGGAAGTTCGACCTGGAAGCCTTCCCCGATCCCGACGCGATGGTCAAAGAGCTGAAATCGATGGGCGTGGAACTGATGGTGTCCGTCTGGCCGACCGTGGACAAACGCAGCGAAAACTACAAGCCGATGCTGGAGCAAGGCCTGCTCGTCCGCACCGAGCGCGGCATCCGGCAGACCATGGACTTCATGGGCGCCACTGTGTTTTTCGACGCGACCAACCCCAAATCGCGCGAATACGTGTGGAAGGTCAACAAGAAGAACTACTTCGACAAGGGCATCAGGCTTTTCTGGCTGGACGAGGCTGAGCCTGAGTACACGGTGTACGACTTCGACAACTACCGCTACTACGCGGGCACGGATCTGGAAGTAGGCAACAGCTATCCGGTCGGTTTCGCGCAGGCGTTCTACGAGGGCATGAAAGCAGAGGGCATGACCGAGATTCTAAGCCTTGTTCGCTGCGCGTGGGCGGGAAGTCAACGCTATGGCGCGCTCATCTGGTCGGGCGACATAGAATGCACGTGGGACTCGCTGCGCCGTCAGCTGGCCGCGGGTCTCAACATGGCCATAGCCGGCATCCCCTGGTGGACGACCGACATCGGCGGTTTCGGCGGCGGCGACCCGGATGATCCGGCCTACCGCGAACTTCTGGTACGCTGGTTCCAATGGGGCGCGTTCTGTCCCGTGCACCGGCTCCACGGTTTCCGCAAATCGAACGACCCGAATTACAGCGTTACCCACGGCCGTGGAGATAAGAGCTCCGACGTGTTCTCGGGCGGACCGAATGAGGTGTGGAGCTACGGCGACGAAGCCTGCGAGACCCTCTCCAATTTCATCCGCATCCGCGAACGCATGAAGCCGTATATCAAGACGGCGATGAAGGCCGCGCACGAAAAAGGCACCCCGCCCATGCGTCCGCTCTTTTACGACTACCCGGTGGACGAAGCCGCATGGGACATCGGCGACGAGTATATGTTCGGCTCCGATCTCCTGGTCGCTCCGATCCTGCACAGCGGAGCACGGAAACGTTCGGTGTACCTGCCCAAGGGTTCCTCTTGGCGCGACTCGCGCGGCGGAGCGCTCCTGGAAGGCGGTTCGACGTTGGAAGTAGACGCGCCTCTGTCGTACCTGCCGGTATTCGTAAAAGACGGAAAAGCGATCGATTTATACGGGAAATAAAAACGCGGTCCCTCCGGCTCTACCACAGGCCGGTGGGACCGCGCGTCGGAGACGTGAAACTACGCGGCTTTTTCCGCCGCGTTCGCGGAGACTTTCGCCTGCTGCTTTTTAGCGGCGAACAGGAAGACGGCCAGAGCCGCGACCGCGACGGCTATGCCGACGGGGTAGGCGAACGAGGTCGGAAGCTTGAATCCTTCCGGGGCGACCAGGATGTACGTGATCGATACCGCGGTCATGAAGGTTGCCGGGGCGGCGGCGATCAGGAACAGCTTCTTATTGACGGCCAGGTACATGGCGGCCGCCCAGAGCACGATCATCGCCAAAGTCTGATTGGACCAGGCAAAGTAGCGCCAGATGATATTGAAGTCGATGAGCGTGAGGCTGAAACCGATCACGAAGAGCGGCAAGGTGATCGCCAGGCGGTTGAAGATCGGGCCCTGCTTGTAGCCGAACATATCTGCGATGGTGAGCCGCGCGCTGCGGAAAGCCGTGTCGCCGGAAGTAACCGGGCAGGCCACGACGCCGAGGATTGCTAAAACGCCGCCGACGGGACCGAGGAGCGTTTTGGATATGGTGCTGACGACCCAACCCTGGCCGCCGTTGGCGCCCATCTGCTTGCCGAGTTCTCCGGTGCTGCCGAAGAACGCGATTGCCGCGGCCGCCCAGATGAGGGCGATGATGCCTTCCGCGATCATGGCACCGTAGAAAATCGCGCGGCCGTGCTTTTCGTTGCCGAGGCAGCGCGCCATGATCGGGGACTGCGTGGAATGGAAACCGGAAATGGCGCCGCAGGCTATCGTGATGAACATGAGCGGCCAGATCGGGAGTTGTTTCGGGTGAAGGTTCGCAAGGGTGATTTCAGGAATTTTGTACCCTCCGATGAAGATCCCTCCGATGACTCCGATGGCCATGATAAGAAGCAGGATGCCGAAGATGGGATAGATCTTTCCAATCAGTTTATCGATTGGGAGGAAGGTCGCCAGGATGTAGTAGGCGAAGATGATGTAAACCCAGAACTGCTTGTTGAGCGCGGCCGGGGTAAGACCCGCGATGAGCGCCGCCGGTCCGGTGACGAATACTACGCCGACCAGCACAAGGACGACGACGGAGAATACGCGCATGAAGTTCTGGAAACCTTTCCCCAGATACATGCCGACTACTTCGGGGATGCTCGCGCCGCGGTGGCGGAGGGAAAGCATGCCGGAGAAGTAGTCGTGGACGCCGCCCGCGAAGATCGAACCGAGGACGATCCAGAGGAACGCGGCGGGACCCCAGAGAGCGCCCGCGATGGCGCCGAAGATCGGTCCGAGCCCGGCGATGTTCAGGAATTGGATGAGGAAGATCTTCCAGGTGGGAAGTTCCACGAAGTCGACGCCGTCGGCGATCTCTACCGCCGGGGTCTTGCGACTAGGGTCCGAACCGAAGGCGCGGTCTACGATCTTGCTGTAGACGAAATAGCCGACTAATAGCGCGGCTACGGAAAGAAGGAATGAAATCATGTCGTGTGCTCCGAATGATCGATGAGATGGAAACGCGGTTCCGCTGCGGCCGACGGCCGACGGCGCAGTATCTCACCAGGGTAATTGAGCGGAGGGTGAAATTCGGACGAACTGTCGAATTTAAGGGATGAACGGTAGAACGGCAATGATATGGACTTTTATTGCATGTTCATGCGGCGCTTGAGTTCCTTTGTTTTGGCGCGGCTTACGGGAATTTTTTCTCCGACGTGCCGCAGTTCCATCTGCAGCGCGCCGTTTATCCACAAGTCTATATGCTGAATGAAACAGAGATTAACGATGTAGGATCGGTGCGCCTGAAAGAAGGTGCCGTTCGGCAGAATTTCCTCGAATTCTTGGAGCGGCCGGTAGATCAAATACTCTCCTGCCTCACTGAACACACGCGTGGCGCCGCCCTCGGCTTTAAGGCAGGCAATTTTTTTGAAGTGCAGAGGGCAGTAACGTCCGTCTTTATAGATGGTAAGGTAGTCGGATAGCGGGTACCCCGAATTCGTCTCAGATGAATTGTCTGAGGAATCTTCGCAGGAAGCGGAATAGCCTTGAACCAAGGAACGTAGTCCCTTCAGGTAGTCCTGGTATTTCCCCGCGCGATCCATCCTCGTTTCCCGGATACGCCGTACCGTAGCCGCGAAGCGATCCTCGGCTATCGGTTTTAACAGGTAATCCAGCGCGTTCAGTTCGAAGGCCCGCACGGCGTAGGAATCGAAAGCGGTGACGAAAACGATCAGAGGAGGTTCGGCCATCTGCGAAAGAGTCGCCGCAAGGTCGATTCCCTGGATGCCGGGAATCTGGATATCCAAAAACACGACCTCCGGTTTCAGCGATCGAAACGCTTCCAACGCCGCTAACCCGTCAGCCGCTTCCCCCTCCACGGACAGGTCGGTATAGGAACGCAATAGGTATTTCAGCTCCTCCCGTGCGGGAGCCTCGTCATCGACGAGGAGAACGCGAATCGTTTCCACGAGAACCCTCCCTGGGAATCCGCATCCGAACCGTCGTTCCCGTACCGATCTCGCTGGAAACCGACAGCGCGTATTCGGGGCCGTAGAGGTTCACCAGCCGAGCGTTTATGTTCATGAGCCCAATCGATTTTTTGCCGCGTTCTTCCGAGAAAAGCGACCTAACGCGTTCATCGTCCATGCCGATGCCGTCGTCCGTCACCGTCAATTCGGTTTCACCCTTCTTGTTTCGGGCGGAGATAACGACTTTGCCGGCGCCGATTTTTTTCTGAATTCCGTGTTTTACCGCGTTTTCCACGATGGGTTGCAATAGAAGGGGCGGAAGAAGGCATTCCGCGTCGTCGGGAACGGAAAACTCGACGTTCAGCTTGTCCCCGAATCTTGCCTGCTCGATTCGGAGATATGACCGGACCTGTTCCAGCTCTTCACGAAGCGGTACCAGATCATCCTGTTGCGCTAGGTTTTTGCGGAAAAAAGAACCTAGATGGATGAGAAGTTCCCGCGCGGTTTCAGGGTCCGACCTCGTGAGCGAGGCGATGGTGTTGATCGCGTTGAATAGGAAATGCGGATTGATCTGCGCTTGAAGCGCCTGAAGCTCGGCTTTGGCCAAGAGCTTGTTCTGGTCCTCCAATTGGCTGAGCTCGATCTGCGTGGCGAAGAGATTCGCGAGCCCCAACGCGAGCTCTACGTCCACGGGACCGATTCCGTTTTCGAAATCCTTGTAGATTTTCAGCGTTCCGAGAATTTTACCCTTACCCTGTAACGGTACGGTGATGGACGAACGCAATCTGCACCCGGGATCGCCGCACCCGATTTCTTCTTTGCTCGAAGCGACGCGATACATGCCGGTGTTGAGCACTTCGCGGGTGAGGTTCGTTCGTATCTCGCTGCCGGGGACATGGTGGTCCGCCCCGACGCCGACATGGGAAAGGATGAGCTTCGTATCGGTGAAGGAGACCGCCGCGACTTTGAGAGTGGAAAGGATGATGCGCGCGTTTTTTTCAGCGGAGGATTCGTTGAAGCCTTCACGGAAATGCTTGATGGTTTGGCTCGCGATCCGTAGCGTCGTCTGCGCCTGGTCGGCCGCCGCCTGGTCTCTTTCGCGGAAGATGCTTTCAATAATGGCTATGAACATGCCGATTCCGAAGCCGTTGGCGACGATCATCGGGAAACCGATTATTTGCACCAGCGCGACCGCTTCGTCGAATGGTTTGGCGATGACGAGTATGAGAATCATCTGGACGACTTCGGCCGCCGCGCCGGCCAGCATCGCGAAGCCCCATTTATTCTTGGATCGATAAAAAGCCTCGCTCAGGTAGCCGGCCATCGCGCTTTCGGCAACGGTGGATACCATGCAGGCAAAGGCCGTGAAACCGCCGATGTCTATGGCCCAGCGGTGGAAACCGGCGATTAGACCCGCTCCAATGCCCACGATGGGGCCGCCCAGGAGACCCGCGACGAAGACGCCTATGATTCGTGAATTGGCGAGAGCGCCCCGAACCGGAATGCCGGTGTAGGTACCGAGTATCCCGAGCAGGCCGAAAAAGACGATGAATGAAACGGTGCCGATCAGTCGCCGTCGGGAGGAAAGTAGATAGGATCTGAAAAAGGGAACGCGGGAGAAAATGAAGGCGAAAACCAAGATCATACCGGCCTGGTTTAAAAGGCCGCGGAACAGGATCAAAATCGGTTTGCCGAGCGTGTCGGTGAGAAAATCCATAAGGCCGATAAGTATAGCACGACCGAACGCGTCGGCGCGTCCGGTCGTGCCGTCAGCGGATCAAAGGGCCAATTTTAAAATCGCGCGGACGTCGTCCGCCTTTAATTTGACGACGTTCCCGACTGTCTCGCCTCTACCCGCGTAGAGTTTCCTGATCATTTCCTCAAAGTGGCTTTCATCAATCTTGATTTCGCTCAGGCGGACAGGTAAGCCGAGAGCCTGGAAATATGCTTCCATGCGCGCGATGCCTTCAAGTGCCGTGCGATCCGGATCGTCGAACTTCTGGTCCACGTCCCAGACGCGGACGGCGAACTGAACGAAACGGTTGAGGTGGCGCTTGTAGACGTATTTCATCCAAGCCGGGAATATAACCGCCAGCCCCGCGCCGTGTGCCACGTCGTTTATGCCCGACAGTTCGTGTTCGATCATGTGCGATCCGAAATCCCCGACGCGGCCGGTGCTCAATAGATTGTTGTGCGCTATGGTGGATGTCCACATGATCTCCGCGCGGGCATCGTAGTCGTTGGGGTTGGACATCACTAAGGTCGCGTTTCCGATGACCGTCTTCAGTGTCGCTTCGCAGAGGCGGTCGGTGAAATCCACCTTGGGAACGTCGGTAAAATAACGCTCCATGACGTGGCTCATGATGTCCGCGACGCCGCAGGCCGTCTGGTAGGGCGGCAGGGAGTAGGTCAGTTCGGGATTCATGATGGCGAAGGACGGACGGTTCATCTCCATGTTGAGCGGCCGTTTCATCATGCCGTCCTCGTTGGTGAGGACGCAGCTATGGGATGCCTCGCTTCCGGCAGCCGGTATAGTGAGTACCGATCCGACGGGAAGCTTGGTCGTCGGCATCAGTTTTCCGGTGAAAAAGTCCCAAACGTCGCCCGAGTACGGAACGCCGACGGCGATGGCTTTCGCCGAGTCGATGACGCTGCCGCCGCCGACGGCCAGCACGAATTCCAGTTTGTTTTTCCGGCAGATTTCGATTCCTTCGCGGACCAGGCCTACGCGCGGATTCGGTTGCACGCCGCCGAGTTCGACGAAGCGGATGCCCTCTTTTTTGAGCGACGCGACGATTCGGTCGTATAACCCGGATTTCTTAATGCTGCCGCCGCCGAAATGAAGCAGGCAGGAGGATGCAAAGCGCTTGACTTCGGCGCCGACCTGACTTTCGGTGCCTTTACCGAACACGATTCTAGTGGGATTGAGGAATTCAAAATTATCCATGAAAGTACCGCCCTTGTGTGTAGTTAGCTTATAGGACAAGTGTATCTGAGGACTCGCTTCCGGGCAAGGAGATTCAACGGAAGTTTCTACTATGCCGCTTGCCGTCGTCGGCCTCTCGGCGCCATACTTGTCCCATGACCGGCAAAGAACGCGTTCTCGCGGTGCTTGCGCACAAAATTCCCGACCGCATCCCACTGGTTATCGGCGGCACCAACGCCACCGGCATCAAAATGAAGGCCTATCGCGGGCTCAAGAAACTTCTTGAAGTGAATGCTCCCGATCGATACCTCTACGATTGGCCTGAACTCGGTACGGCCCTCCCTGACGAGGAAGTCCTCGTGCGCCTGGGGGCGGATACGCGGGCGGTTTTGGACCGCTACCCGGCATCGGTGTATGCGCGCGCAAGAAGCCGCGAAAGGCATGCGCATTTCATTGATGACTGGGGCACCGGTTGCAAAGAGATAGAGGATGGGCGTTGGTACCCAGGAATCCACCCCATGGCCGACGCGACGAGCTTGACCGACATCGAACAATACCCCTGGCCCGACATGGACGATCCGAGCCGAGTGGCGCACGTGAAAGCCGAGACGCGCGCCCTTGCCGATTCGGGCGAATATGCCGTCCTTGGTTGTCCCTGGCTGCTGTTCCCCTTTGAGCGCGCTCACGCGATGCAGGGCATGGGCACTTTTCTGGGCAACATGCTGGTGGAAACGGAGTTCGCCCAGGCACTCCTATGGAAGATCGAAAGCCTCTGTGAAACGCTGATGGGCCATTTTTTGGACGCGGCAGGCGAGGACTTGGATATCATCAAGATCGGGGACGATTTAGGAACCCAGGAGAGTCTCATGATTTCTCCCGACACCTACCGATCCATGCTCAAACCCGTACACGAGCGGCTCATCGCCTTTATCAAATCAAAGACTAAAGCGAAAATTTTTTTTCATTCCGACGGCGACGTCTACGACCTGATCCCCGATTTCATCGAGATCGGCGTAGACATTCTCAACCCCATCCAATCCGGGGCGGGTCGTATGTCCGACCTTACGCGCCTCAAAAAGACCTACGGCAAGAATATCGTCCTCTGCGGCGCTGTCGATACCCAGCATATCCTTCCGCACGGTACTCCGGAACAGGTCCGGGCGGAGGTCAAGCGTGTGTGCTCCATCCTTGGAGAGGGCGGCGGCTATATGCTGAGCGCGGTCCACACCGTGATGGATGAGGTTCCCGCCGAAAATATCCTGGCGATGGTGGACGCGGTGAGGGAATTCGGGTGATATCCGTTTTTTGAGAGTTTGTGATTAGGGCGAGCCGCGGCAAGGGCGGAAAATCGGCGGTTTGACATTCCTCCTCAACAGAACAACAATTAAAGTAAACATCAGTGCGTAACACTTCCTCTCTAATTAGCCTCGAGGAGGTCTAGATGAAAAAGACTCGCGTCATTTTCATGTTCGGTGTCTGTGCGTCGGTCGTATTTGCGTCCTGTGCGTCGGTTCTGCCCAAGGTTCCACTCCCGATGGTGCAAAGCAAAAAGCCTGCGCCGACGGCACCCGCACCCGCACCTGCACCCGCACCCGCCGCTCCCGCGACGGCTCCGGAACGGAAACCCGCTGCCGTGTCCGACCTTTCCAAGGATTATCTGGGAGAAAACCTTAAGCTCGTCGGTATCGGAGACGATTTAGATGGCCCGTATTCAGTACGCTTCTATACCGCGGAGGTTCTGACGCCTCCCTCGCCCTCCACTAAAAACGAAGGCCTCGTGAGACCTACGGGCAAGGTCCGTGATACCACGGAAACCCAGTTTTGGACACCGTATATCGCGTCATCTCGCCCCGCGACCAAGGACGAGCTGAAGCCGGGAATGCTGGTCTTTGGTTGGGGAGAAACTCAGCGCCGGAGCCGCGATGAATTGGCCAAGGTCACGTTGTGGCATCTGTTCCGGGTCAAGGACATATCCAACCTCTACAAAGAAACCGTAATCTTGACGTATCATGCTACTTACGGGAGCAGTCATTGGAAGGATTACGAGTACCGATGGGACAACATTCGGGTCGTCGTCGGGGATATCCCCTCCTTGGACCTGGTAGAACTGCCGAAGTAAACGCCTTGCGGAGTTAGAGCTCGAATTCGAAGAAATCAGCGACGCCTTGCTCGTTCTTGAAGGTAAGCGTCGCTCTGATTTCTTCGGCGAGAATGCGTATCAGGATCAATCCCATACTTTCCGCATTTATTTTGCGTCTTGACAGGACTTTTTTCCGGCCTCATAGTTTCGTAAAGAATAGAACCAAATCATCTTTCGCCTTTTCATCCGCTAATCCTTCGGCGACCGACAGGTTACAACAGTCCGGTAACGGAGGTTCCTATGAGAAAAAATCCCGCTGTCTTTTTGTTAATCGCGCTGCTTGTTGCCCTGACGATTGAAGCCCCGGTATTCGCTCAAGCCAAATTGCCGAGTCCTGTCGTAAGTCGTTTAAAGAAAATCGACGGCTACTTGAAAACCGTTGAAAGCAAATTGAAGAACGGTTCGGCGGACCGAAACAGCTTGGATTGGGCTATTGAGACGATAGGCGAAATCAAAAAATCGTATCCAGGTTCTCTATCGCATCCAGACGTTAAAGCCGCCGATAAACGCATTACGGACCTGGGTGCGGCATTGACGGCGCAGGAAGCGGGTAAAAAGAAACAGGCCGGGGCCCGCGCGGCGGAGGCGGCCTCCGCGGAAAAAGCGTTAGCGGATTGGGCGCGGCGCTTATCGGAATATAAGGCGGATACTATGGCTGGATCGAAGGGTCTTTTCGGCGTTCCTACCGATGACGTGGGAGTGATCGTTGCCGAAAAGCCGAACTATGAACGGGCCAAAGCCCTGTACGCCGATTTTTTAAACAGCGCTCTTAATAAGGACGATCATCCCGATCTTCGCCAAGCGGAATACGATGTGAAAATGGCGATACTGAACTACGAGAAAAGCCGGGAGCGAATTCCGGAAAAGGCAACGACGGAACTCGATGCCGCGATCGAATGGATGAACGCCCGAAAGAAGGAAGGAAAAACCGCGGCGTTTTCCCGCGACGTCGCCGGACGAATCGCGCTCCTTATCGAACAAACCAACCGGATTTTTCCCGGATCGGACCGGGCCAAAGCGCTCGCGGCGAAGAAGGCGGAACTGG
>JBAYHM010000135.1:0-11530 GCA_041666155.1 Treponemataceae bacterium | reverse complement strand
CCGCATCGACACGGAATCGTACGGCATCGGCATCAGCCACGTGATTGAAATCGTGGAGCTCCAGCGGATTTCCGCCGTGCCTGATATGCCGGCCTATGTGAAGGGCGTCATCAATTTGCGCGGGAAGGTTATTCCGGTGGTTGATCTGCGGCTTCGTTTCGGCATGACCGAACGGCCGTACGACGATCGCACCTGCATCGTGGTCAGCGAAATCGGCGGGGTCAGCCTCGGTTTCATCGTGGATACCGTTGAGGAAGTCCTGGAGATTCCCGAAGCCAACGTAGAGCCGGCTCCGCGTTTCAAGACTGTTTCCGGGCGCGAGCGGTATATCGCCGGGATGGGAAAAGTCGGCGAACAGGTCAAAATCCTGCTCGACGTGGAAAAGCTCATCAGAGAGGAAGACGCGCAGATGATCAGTCAGGCCGAGGTCGCGGTGTAAGCCTCCCTGGGTCCCGGTGTCGGCTCTTCATCCTTTTCGTCTTTTACTCGATTCTTCTGACCGCCCGTAGCAGGTTTTCAAGAGCGATCTCCATCCAAATCGGTCTTCCGTGCGGACAGCGGGGAATAGGCAGCGCGAGCGCTGCCCGCGCGAGTGCCTCGGCCGTCGTACGGTCCAGGAAATCGCCGTCCTTCGCCGCGGCCCGGCAAGCCATGGTCGCGTATAGTCGATCAATCAGGTCGGCGCCGGCTTTCCGCAAATCAAGCAATTCCCGCACAGTCTCGCCGGGCTGGGATTGCCATGTATCGGGGAGGGCGGTGAGCTGCCAACCCGCCGAGCCGTCCTGTTCCAAGCTGATCCCCAGGGTTTCCAGTTCCGCGCGTCGCGACGCCAGGAAGGCGTCCTCATCCTCGGAATCCGTCACGAAGGGGTAGGGCACCAGCAGTTCCTGACGTACAGGGACCTTTGCGCGCAGCTTGTCGTACAGAAGCCGTTCGTGAGCCGCGTGCTGGTCGATGAGGAAGAGGCGCTCGCCGCGCTGTGCGACGAGGAATAGATCAAAGGCGATACCGATGAAGCGAACCGTGGCGGCGTCTTCAGAGCCCTCCCGGACGCGTATGGAGGCATCAGGCGTCGTAGCCGCGTCGGCTCGACGCGGCGCTTTGGCGAACTCCGGCGGCGAATCCAGAAGCGCTTCCATCGCCGCGCGGGACGCTTCGGGGCGCAGGCTGTAGGGCACGCGTTTCTCAAAGGCGCCTTCACCCCAATTGAAGGTTTTCTCCGCGGTTTCCGGTACGGCGCGTTCTTCCGATCGCACAGTGGTCGCGATTCCGAGCCGATGCATGAAATCGCGGAGCGCGCTCGTGGCGGCGCTGTGTATGGCCTGCGGGTCCTTGAAGCGGGCTTCCCGCTTGGCCGGGTGTATGTTGAAGTCGGCAAGCGCGGGATCGATGTCCACGAATACGGCGCCTACCGGGTGGCTTCCGTTGGGGAACCAGCCTTGAACGCCGTATTCCAAGGCCTGTTGGAGGCCGAAATCCTGGATGCGCCGCCCGTTTGCTATGACGTACTGCAGCCGTCTATCGCCGCGCCGCAACTCCGGTCCGCCGACGACGATTGAAAGGGAAAAACCTTCGCCGGAGGCCGAAATCTCGTGCGTAAAGGGCGTTTCCGCGTCGCGGAGAAGCGCTGCGGAAAATCGTTCCCGGCGCGTGGTCACGGACGGCAGGAAGAGTTTGAGTTCCCCGTCCTGGATGAAACGGAAGGAGACTTCGGGGAAGGCCAACGCTTTGTCGATCAGCGCTTGTTTGCAGAGCGCCGCCTCGGCTCCGTCGCGCTTGAGGAATTTCTTCCGCGCGGGGAAGGAGTCGAAGAGGCCGAACACGCGGACGGAAGTGCCGCGCGCGCGGCGGCTCCGTTCTACGCGCGGCGCCGAGGCGCCCGCTTCTCCGGGACCGACCGCTAAGGTCCACGCTTCGCCGCCTTCGGCGCAGGTCGTGATTTCAAGCCGGGCGACCGCGGAGACGGAAGAGAGCGCCTCCCCTCGGAATCCGAGAGTTTCCACCGAAAGCAAATCGTCTTCGGTGAGGATTTTACTCGTGGCATGGGGCAGCCAGGAAAGCTCCAGGTCCGATTTTTCCATGCCCCGGCCGTCGTCAACGACTTCCGTCCGCACGGCCCCACCGCCTTCCAACGCTACTTCCACGGACTGAGCGCCCGCGTCCAGAGCGTTATCCACCAGTTCCCGCACCAGCGCCGCGGGTCGGTCTATCACTTCGCCCGCGGCTATCTTTTTCGCGGTTTCCGGAGGTAAAACGTGGATGTGCCCGTCGCGCCGACCGGTTCCCATCGCTTAGCTCTCGTCTCCGAAGAGTTCCAGTTCAGGCTTTTCGTCCGCTCCGGCTTCCGCGCCGTTCATGAGTATCTGGATGCGCCCCTCGATCTTGTCCAGGTCTTTTTCCAAGGTACGGGCCAGTTTGATCCCTTCCTCAAAGGCTTTGAGCGCGTCGTCCAGCGGCAGGTCGCTTTCGCGGATGCGCGATCCGAGCTCCTCAAGGCGGGTCAGGCGTTCTTCAAAGTTTTTCATACATTCTCCTCGGCGCGGATTTCCTCCACGCGCGCGACGGCGCTGCCTTTTAGCGGCCTGACGCGTATTCGGTTTCCCGGCGATAAACAAGAAGCGTCACGGACGACGCGTCCGGTGCTTTCATCGATTACGATTGAAAACCCGCGCGAAAGGATTTCACTCGGGTTGGCGGCTTCCAGCGTTCCGACCGCCAGCGCGACGCGACGACGGGCGTCACAGACGCGGTCGGAGAGGGCATCGCAAAGTTCCTCTTTCGCGTCGTCGAAACGGATGAGACGCGGTTGCAGGATCGAACGGAAACGGAACTCAAGGTCTTCCGGGGCGAAGGGCCGGGTCGCCAAGCGCGCGCGTTCAAGACGGCTCTCTATCGCTCCGTGGAGGGCGGCGCCGATTTCCCGCACGCGGCTTGTCGCTTCGGCCCGGTCCCCGCTGACCAGTTCCGCGGCTGCCGAGGGGGTGGGCGCGCGGAGGTCGGCCGCAAAGTCGCTGAGCGCCCAGTCTATCTCGTGACCGACGGCGCTCACCACCGGTATCTTGGACGCGGCTACGGCTCGGACGACGACTTCTTCGGAAAAGGGGAGCAGGTCTTCTATCGATCCGCCCCCGCGCCCGACGATGAGCACGTCGGCCAGCTTCCAGTCGTTAGCCTGCTCGATTCTGCGCGCGATGATCGCGGCGGCCTCGGCTCCCTGGACGGGGGCGGGTAGTATGACGATATCGACTCCGGCCGCGCGCCGCGTAAGCACGTTGAGGATGTCCCGCAGTGCCGCGCCGGTGGGAGAACTGACCACGCCGATGCGTTCGGGGAAGCGCGGGAGCGGTTTTTTGCGGTCCGCATCGAATAAGCCTTCCGCCGCCAAGCGTTTTTTTCGCTCTTCAAGAAGCGCGAGCAGTTCGCCTACACCCGCGCGCTCAATCGAATCGCAGACAATCTGATAGGTTCCCCGCTGCGCATAGACTGAAAGGCTACCCTTGACCCGCACCAGCATGCCGTCGGAGGGTTCAAAGTCCAGAGAGCGCAGTTTATTCTTGAACATGACGGCGGAAATCGCGGCGCCCGAGTCTTTCAGCGTAAAATACAGGTGCCCCGTGCTCGATGGTCGGCAGTTAGACACTTCGCCTTCCACCGCGACGGAAGCGAAGGTTCCCTCAAGACAGGTCCTGATGAGGTCGGTGATCTGCGAGACGGTGAAGCGCTGGTCGCTGAACATGGTGCGAGTATATTCGAGGAGGTCTGGACGTGCAACGTCTGCTATTCCCAGTTCGCCCTCTTGCCGATACATTAAACGATATGAACGATATGAAAGCAATCGCCGTACTGTTTGCCGGCCGGCTCGCTCCCGCCGCGTTCGAGCCCTTTCTGGATGGCCGATCCTCCCTGACCCTCTCCGTCGAACGCGCCCGCGCGTTTCCGGACGTCTGTGAGCTGGCTATTCTTGCCGATGAGGCTTTCCAAATTCCGGCCGATCTCGGCTCCGTTAGGGTAGAGCGCTCCGCGACCTATGGAAAGAGAAGCATCCTCGACCGTATCGCTTCGTTGTCCGACGGGTACGACTTGGTCTATTTCGCGTGGGCCGATTGTCCGCTTCTGGATCCCGATCTTGCGGCCTCTCTCCGGGACCGCCATCTGCGCTTCGCCGCCGAATACACTTTTGCCGACGGGTGGCCCTACGGCTTCGCGCCCGAGCTCCTGTGTCCGACCACGGCCGCGACTCTCGCGTACCTCGCCGGGGACGACAACGGGCGGGTTGAACGCGACCTCCTTTTTTCCGTTGTTCAGAAAGACATCAATTCCTTCGATATCGAAACCGAGATTTCCCCGACGGATCTTCGCCTCCATCGCTTGACGCTCGCCGCGGATTCCAAGCGGAACCTTACGCTCATGCGCGGCCTGTCGCGCGCCGGTCTCACAAAAGCCGCCGACGCCGAACGCGTCCTCACGGAGCGGCCGGATCTCCTCAGACCCGTTCCCGCTTTTTATTCGATCCAGATTGCCTCCGGCTGTCCTCAGTCCTGCTTCCTCTGTCCCTATCCGCGCGTCAGCCTGGAACAAAGCGGCAAAACCGTCCTTGAACGTCGGGAAGAGCTGGAAAGCGCGCGTTTTGTGAAGCTTCTGGACGAAATCGTTGCCTTTTCAGGGGACGCGGTGATCGATCTCTCGCTCTGGGGCGAATGTTCCCTCCATTCCCGCATCGATGAACTCATCAAGTCTGTTTTGGACCGTCCCTCGCTTTCCCTCATCATCGAAACAAGCGGTATCGGCTGGAAACCGGGCGTAGTCGAAGCCGTCGCCGAGGCCGCCGCAAAGGCGCCGCCGCGCGCGAACGGCCTTGCTCCAATTTCCTGGATCGTGTCCTTGGACGCCGAAGATCCTGAGCGATACGCAAAACTGCGCGGGGAGGGCTACGCCGAAGCGCGCGCTTTAGCTGAACGTCTCATTGCCTTATTCCCCAAAGACGCCTTCGTGCAGGCGATACGTATCAACGAAGGCGAGGACGATCTGGAAAAATTCTACCGCGCCTGGAAGACCCGTACGCCCAACGTCATCGTTCAAAAGCACGACGATTTCTGCGGTTATATGCCCTCTCTCAAGGCGACCGATCTTTCGCCGGTCAAACGCTTCCCCTGCCGACACCTCATGCGGGACATTTCCGTACTTCTTGACGGTACGGTTCCCGTATGCAAGGAAGATCTCTGCCGGACTACCGTTTTGGGCAACGCGTATACTCAGTCTCTCGCCGAAATATGGGAAGCGGGCGTCTCTCGCTACGCGTCCCATTGCGCCAAAAGTTATCCGGATATTTGCGGGAATTGCGATGAATACTATACCTACAATTTTTAACCAGCGGCGGGCGACCTACACCGTCGTCGGCGGCAATCGCCGCGCCGCATCCACCGGGCTGTCGGCGATTCTTCTCAATCGCGGCGGTCGCTATCTCAGGCGCAACGTATTTGAAGAGCTGGAAAAAGCCGGTTTCGATCTAGTCGTTTCGGTTGAAGGTCCCCATGAAAGTTTCGATCTTGAAGAGCTGTCGATCCGTTTTCCTTCGGTCAAATTTCTCAAGCTGCAGGAAAGCGTAGGACCCGGCGAATCGATCAACCTTGCGGTGGACGAACTTTCCTGCGACCGTTTCATCGTCCTGTGGAATGATCTGCGCATCGTGCACGGCGTCTCTCCCGTGCGAACGGTCGAACGCTTGGTCGCCGAACCCTTCCTTTGCATGGTACCGACTCTCCAAAACGGCCGCTTTGAGACCCTCCCGACGCTCAAGGCGCCGGCTTTCTTCCGCGGCAGCGTCAAGACCCTATCCTTCGCCCCCACGCGTGAAGGCACCCCATCCCTGTACCCCTTCGATTACGTCGGTATCTACGATAGAGACCGGTTCGTTCGTTTGGGAGGCTTCGATCCGACCATCGTCAGCCCGTTTTGGCAACTCTTGGATTTTGGGTTTCGTTCACAACTCTGGGGTGAATCGATCCGGTGCACCACTTCTTTTCGCCTCCGTTACGAAGGTGATCTTCCGACCGAGGACTCGACAGTCGATGATGGATATAAATCATTTTATCTTAAGAATTTAGCCCCTTCTTTTCGGGGCGATCAAGCCAATTTGCCCTACCGTCGTTTTTTCTCGTATCTCCGACGCGCCGGTGTCGGGCCCTTTGATGCCTGGAAGGAATACGCCGAGGCTCGCCGCTGGGTAGCTGTCAACCGCTACCGCTTCGTGTGCGACGCGCGACGGGTGACCGAACTGTGGGAGAATCCCGAAGGATGACTGCCGTAATTCTCCAAGCCCGTCTCGATTCTTCCCGTCTGCCGCTCAAGGCGCTCCTTCCGCTTGATGGCGAGCCGCTCGTGTTCCGCGTCATGAGCGCCTTAAGAGCCGTACACGCCGACGCGTACGTTCTCGCCTGTCCCGCGGACTCGGAGGCGAGCTTCGCTCCCTACGCGGAACGCGCCGGTTTCCGCGTTGTCGTCGGTTCAAAAGAAGATGTGCTCGAACGTTATTGCGATGCGCTCCGCGCGACCGGAGCCGACCGCGTCATTCGGGCGACGGGCGACAACCCCTTCGTTTTTCCAGACGCCGCCGACGCCATCAACCGCGAATCGATTCTTCTCGGCGCCGACTACGGCGCGTTCGCCTCTCTCCCTTACGGAGCCGGGGTTGAAGCCGTCTCCGCCGAAGCCCTGCTCCGCGCCGAACGCGAAGCGCGTCTGCCGCTCGAACGCGAACACGTCTGTCCCTACCTCTACGGGCACCCCGAACTCTTCACGCTTCACCGCCCCCTCGCGCCGTTCGCTTGGCGCGGTCCCGATGTTCGGATCACCGTCGATACCGCCGCGGATTACGAGCGGGCAAATGCTTTGTACGCGGCAATGCGCGGAGCCGTTCCCTTCGGTTCGGAAGTGCTGAGATGCGCGAAATGAAGAGTTGGTCGGCCCTTATCGTTCCGTCCTTGTCGCGCGGAAGGGGCACCGGTCACTTAAAGCGTTCCGTCGCTCTGGTATGCGCGCTGCGCGCTTTGGGCAAAGATGCTTTTCTGTACCTTGAAAGTTCCACTCCTGACGATTTCCGCGTCGATGAGATAATCCCTCTTTTTTCGATCGATCCATCCTTTGTGCTTTCCGCGAATCCCGAAAGCCGTGATTGGTCTCTAGTCGTGATGGATCGATTCCGCACATCACCTGAAGAATTTAAGCGATGGGCGGCTCTCGCCCCGCTGGCCGGAATAGATGAAGGAGGACCCCGCCGTTCTTCGTTCGACTATTTGCTGGATCTTCTTCCCGCGCTGCCCTCCGTTACGCCTCCAAACGAGTGTGCCCCTGAGCTTCTTGATGCCCCGAAACGGCGCCGAGCCGCGTTTTCCCGCGCTCATTTCTCCGAAAATAACCCACTGCGCGTTCTGGTGACCTTCGGTGGTGAAGACGCTGCGGGACTCTCGTTTCCCGCTGCCCTTTCCCTTTCCGCCGACTCTCGCGTATCCGTGGACCTACTTCGCGGTCCCATGTCGCGTCCAACCGAACCGACCGACCGAGTACGGGTCCTAGAGCCGGTTTTAGACTTGAAAGAGTGCTTGGCGGATTATGATTTAGTCATTACTCAGTATGGCCTTACAGCTTTTGAGTCCGCGCGCGCTCACGTTCCGGTCCTTCTGGTTTCGCCTACGCGTTATCATGAAAAGCTCGCGCGTTCGGTCGGTTTCCGCTCCGCGGGAATCGGAGCGAAAGCGGCTTCCCGACTTCCTCGCTTCATCGATGCGATGGCAGACCTTATCGAACGGACCGCCGCCGCCGCGCCTCGTGAAGAGCTCGCCTCGGAAGACCCCGCGGTAACCGGCGGCGCTCTTGCTCGGCGTATCGCGTCTCTTTCGTTTCCAACCGGCGTTCATTGTCCTCTCTGCGCCGTTACATCGGCTGAAAGTTCAAAAGTCCTTGCCCGTTTCCCTAGCCGGACCTATCGTCGCTGCGGTATCTGTGGTCTTGTTTTCATGGTTCGGACTTCGCCTCCGCCCATCGCGTACGCGCATGACTATTTCTTCGACGATTACAAGAAGCAGTACGGAAAAACCTATTTGGAAGATTTTCCAAACCTGGAACGAACGGGTAGAGCGCGAGTTCGTCGCATTGCCGCTCTGTTGGGTGCCGCGTCCTCCGCCGCTGAACGCAAACAACCCGGGACCCCTCCTTCCGACCTTCCGCGTATTCTCGATATCGGCTGCGCGTACGGGCCGTTTCTCGCGGCCGCCCGCTCCGAAGGCTTTTCCTGTTTCGGTATCGATCCCGCGGAATCAGCCGTCCGTTTCGTACGCGACGAACTGAACATTCCGGCCCAAGTCGGCCTTTTTCCCGCGTTGGACCCCGCAGCCGCTTTCAACATCGACACCTTCGACTCGCTATCCATGTGGTACGTCATCGAGCATTTTTCCGACCTCCGCTCCGCCTTGGAAACCGTATCCCGTCTAGTCAGACCCGGCGGCGTATTCGCTTTTTCGACACCCTCCGGCAGCGGTATTTCGGCGCGCGTACGGCCGAATGACTTTTTTGAACATAGTCCGGCCGACCATTATTCGATATGGAGCCCCGGATGGACGGCGAACCTCCTGCGCCGTTACGGTTTCCGGCTTGAAAAAATTGTAGTGACGGGGCATCATCCCGAACGATTTCCCGGTCTTTCCCGTGTTGGTAAAGACGGAATCCTTTATGCCAAAGCGCTGATCGCCAGCCGTTTGTTCGGTCTCGGCGACACTTTTGAAGCCTACGCGATTAAGGAGTAATGGGCGGATGGAAAAAAGAATCCTCATTCTCGGCGCGGGCGTCATGCAGGGGCCGGCAATACGGTTCGCGAAAGAACGATCCTGGGAAACCGTCGTCGTCGACGGCGACCCGAATGCCGCCTGCGTCGCCTTAGCCGACCGCTTCGAGCACATCGACCTCAAAGATAAAGAAGCGATAGAAGCCTTCGCCCGTTCTCTTAACGCCGCCGGCGGCCTTCACGGCGTTATGACGGCGGGCACCGATTTTTCCGCGACCGTTGCCTGGGTTGCCGAAAAACTTTCGCTTCCCGGCATCCCCTACGAGGTTGCCCTCGACGCTTCCGACAAAGCGCGTATGCGCGCTCGTTTCCGCGCCGAAGGCGTTCCCTCTCCCGACTTCATAATCGTCACTACCGTTCCCGATGCCGGCTATAGCTTGCCTTTCGCGTATCCGGCTGTCGTGAAGCCGGTTGATAATATGGGTTCACGTGGGTGCCGACGCGTCGACGGTTTTGACGACCTCCGCATCGCGGTCACCGATGCGCTCCGATATTCCCGGTCCGGACGTGTCATCGTTGAAGAGTTTATGGAAGGACCCGAGTTTAGTGTCGATTCACTTGTATGTAATGGTATTGTAACGATTTGTGGCTTAGCGGATCGGCATATTTTCTTTTCACCCTATTTTATCGAGATGGGGCACACCATCCCGACAAACCTTTCCGCGGACAAGGCCACCGAACTTTTGGCTGTTTTTGAGAAAGGCGTTCGCGCGCTCGGTATCCGCGACGGAGCGGCTAAAGGTGATATAAAGCTGACGCCCAAGGGTCCGATGATCGGAGAAATAGCCGCGCGCCTTTCGGGCGGCTATATGTCCGGTTGGACCTATCCCTATGCATCCGGCGTCGAACCGACAAAGGGCGCGCTTTCCATTGCCGTCGGAGAAAAGCCGACCGATCTTGAAGCGACACGGACGTGGACTTGCGCCGAGAGGGCTTTCATCTCCATTCCCGGCATCGTCGCCGAAGTTTTTGGTGTCGACGCCGCGCGCCGAGCCGAAGGGGTCAACGATTTGTTCCTCCGCGTCGGGTCTGGAAGTCTTGTGAAGTTTCCTGAAAATAACGTAACCAAATGCGGCAACGTGATTGCCTCCGCGCCTACACGCGCCGACGCGGTCCGTTTTGCTGAAACAGCCGCGCGTTCGGTCTTGATCCGTCTCCGCCCCGTATGTCCGGAAACGGATAAATTCCTCGCGATCGGGCCGATCGGCACTTCCGTTTTTCCGCCGGACTCCTTCTCCCTGCCCGCTGGAGTGAGGATGGATTCCGTTCCCGAAGGAAATGCGGATAATCTCCCCTTGCGCGGTTTGTCTTCCGCGGACCTTTCCCGTTTACGCATAGTCTCCTTCCCCGACTTTCAATCGTCATCTTCGCGCGATTATGTCGGACGCACCGTTTTTGAAACACTTGATCTGGTGCGCCGTCTCGTGTGTGCCACGCTACCGATCGTGGAGCTCTCGGACATGAAGTCCGTGGACATGAAGTCCGTGGTCGGGGAGGGCGATGCGCTCATTCTCGGCCGCCGATTCTGGAAAGCCGTCGTTCGCGGCGGGTATCAAGGCGGCGCGTACTTTATCGATTCTTTGTTTCGGCGGAATTCCGAGAAATGACAAGGTTCCGCGGCCGGGCTCTGGTGTCGGCTCTATTGCTGATCTGTTCACTCGCCGCGTTCTCTCAAGAAAGCGTCGGAATAAAAGCCGCGCTCGACGATCTCGGCGCGTTCCTTCGTTGGGATCCTCTTTCACGTATCTGCGCTCTGGAGACCGCTTCTCATCGCGTTGTTTTTGAAGTTGCTTCCGGCCCCCCTTCCTCCTCAGACGCCAATGGCGCCGCGTCGGGTCGGTTTTGTGTCCTAGACGGGACGGAATTACTCACGGTACCGCTGCCGTACCTTGAGGGATCGGAATTGAAATTCCCCAAATCGTTCATCACCGCGGTCGGCGCCGCTTTTTCTAAAGTTACGGAGAAGGTAAGACCGAAATTCAGGATTGCCGCCGTCATTGTCGATCCGGGCCATGGAGGCCGGGATTCCGGGGCTACAGCCGTCCATTCGATCGACGGGAAGCGGCGCACGCTCGTTGAGAAAGATATCGTTCTCAAGGTGGCCAAGGATTTGCACGCAAAACTCGCGGAGACATACGCGGATAAACGCATTTTACTTACGCGTTCGGGAGATACCTATCCGACGCTCGAACAGCGGGTTGAAGCGGCCAATTCCGTGTCGCTTGCCGAAAACGAGGCAATCGTATTTGTTTCGGTACATGCGAACGCCTCGTTCAATAAAAACGCGCGGGGCTATGAAGTGTGGTACCTCTCCCCCGAATACCGGCGAACTGTACTCGACGCGGATCGATATTCGGACTCAGCCGACGTCCTTCCCATCCTGAACACGATGATGGAGGAAGAGTACACCACCGAAAGCATTATGATCGCGCGGAGCATCATGGACGAATTCGGCCGCATCGTCGGAAAGAAAAGTCCCGCCCGGGGAATCAAGGCGGAGGAGTGGTTCGTAGTAAGGAACGCGCGCATGCCCTCGGTTTTGGTGGAGATCGGATTCATTACGAACAGCGAAGACGCCGCGCTGCTCGCTTCCGACGCGTACTTGCGAAAGCTCTCGGAGGCGATATATAGTGGCATTAAAGATTTCATAACGAAATTCGAACGTACCGGAGGGTTTACCGCAGTCCGATGAGT
>JBAYHM010000134.1:0-11591 GCA_041666155.1 Treponemataceae bacterium | reverse complement strand
CCGCCGAGAAAGTGCTCTTCCCGATCTTACTCGGTAAAGGTAAATACGCGATCTCCAATATGTTCTTCGATACGACCCGCGCCCACGTGGAGTTGGCGGGAGCCCGCGCAGTCGATTGCGTTGTCCAAGAAGCGAAGGACCCATCCCGCCGTTCCCCATTCAAGGGAAACATGGATGTCGACAAGCTTGAAGATTTAATCAAAACCTACGGTTCGCGGAATGTGGGACTGGTAGTCATGACCATCACCAACAATTCTGCCGGCGGCCAACCCGTATCTATGGAAAACATGGAACGGGTTTCCCGTGTCTGCAAAAAAAACGGAATACCGTTGAATATCGATGGAGCCCGCTTCGCCGAAAACGCGTTTTTCGTTAAACGCCGTGAAAAATCTTGCAAAAACATGTCGATCAAAGAGATTGTCCACAAGATGTTCGCCCTTGCGGATATGTTCACTATGTCGGCTAAAAAAGACGCCATCGTCAACATGGGCGGGCTTATCGGGGTAAAAGACGGAGAATCGCCCCTGATACTAAATATCAAGGCGAATTGCATAAGTTATGAGGGCTTCATCACCTACGGTGGTCTTTCCGGCCGCGACCTGGAAGCTTTGTCAATCGGCTTGTACGAAGGACTGGATGAAGCTTTTTTAAACTACCGGATTGGACAGCTTGAGTATTTGGCATCCAAGCTCGACGACGCGAGAATCGCGTATCAGGCGCCGGTAGGAGGCCACGGAATATTCGTAGACGCGGCGCAAATGTTTCCGAGCATTCCATACAATGAATTTCCCGCTCAAGTGCTTGCTGTGGAGCTTTACAAAGAGGCTGGAATCAGGACCTGCGACATCGGATCATATATGCTGGGCAACGACCCCGATACGAAAGAGCAGCTCAAGGCCGATTTCGAATTTACGCGACTCGCTATTCCCCGTCGCGTATACACTCAAGCCCACTTCGATATTATGGCCGATTCGCTTATCGCGATCAAAGAAAAAGCGTGGATGATGAAACGCGGCTTCAAGATCGTCTGGGAACCGCCGATACTCCGCCATTTCCAAGCGCATCTTTTACCGATCGCGGAATGCTAAAATGGATCGATTTTTCGATTTAGAGTTGAAAAGTCGTTATAGAGGGTAGAAGATGATTCACCGGTTTCCGCATGGAGTCTGGTAAAAATCATAGTTGATGCAAAAAGGGGGATCCATCATGAATTCGTTGACCGCCATTCTGGTCATCGCCGTGGTATACGCTATAGGCGATGTAATTTCCAACAAGACGAAAGCGCTCCTCTCCATGATGTTCGCTTCGGGCCTCATTTTCCTGATTGGGTTTTGGGTCGGCATTCCCGTGACCCTCTTTGAGGATTCCAAAATGGTACCGGTCGCGATGGCCCTCATCTCCATGTTGATGGTCCATATGGGAAGTTTCATGAAGCTTCGGGACCTCAAGGAAGAATGGAAAACGGTGCTCATCGCCATACTTGCCTTGATAGCTCTCTCCCTGGCCTTATACTTCATCGGAAGTCCTCTCATCGGCCGCAAGGAGGCAATCGTCGCCATTGGCCCGATCTCCGGCGGTGTTGTCGCTACAATCATTGTCAGCGAAGCCGCTAAGGCCCAAGGACTCAATGCTCTCGCGGTATTCGCGACTCTGCTCCTAGTCCTTCAGAGCTTCATCGGGCTTCCCCTTGCCTCATTCTGCCTGAAACGCGAAGCGGCAAGATGCGTCGCCAAATTCCGCGAGGGCGGCTCTAAAGCCGAGGGCTCTAAAGAAAAAAAAGGAGCGGATCCCGAGGTTCCCACCTTCAAGGTATTTCCTCCGCTCCCCAAGGCATTCCAGACTCCGTTCATACTTCTGGCCAAAGCTCTTCTTGTAGCCTGGCTCGCGGTGATGGTTGCCGGACTCACCAAGAATATGGTTCATCCTTTCGTGGTCGCTCTGCTCTTCGGCATCATCTTCTATGAAATCGGGTTTATCGAACATAAAATCCTTGATAAAGCCAATTCTTCGGGACTCACTCTGTTCCTTATGATGGTTCCCATCTTCATGAGCTTATCGAAGGCTACCCCTCAGATGGTCGCGTCTCTTATTGTTCCCACGATTGTGGCTTTCGTGATTTCGGTATTCGGCATGGTGCTTCTTTCTCTCCTCATGAGCAAAATTCTCAAATACTCGTGGGAGATGGCCCTGGCCATCGGTTCTACCTGTTTGTTCGGGTTCCCCGGTACCTATATCATCAGTCAGGAAGTCGCCGGATCCCAGTCGAATACCCCGGAAGAGAAAGAACTCATACTCAAGCATATCCTTCCCAAGATGCTCGTTGCCGGTTTCACCACCGTCACCATCGCATCGGTCATTCTGGCGGGATTTATCGTCAAACTGCTGTAACGGAGAGAAATACATGGATTTGAAAACGGTACGATCTCGAGGATCAGAGCTGCAACCGGAACTGACCCGAATCCGTCGGGAACTCCACGAACATCCGGAACTGTCCTGGAAAGAAGTGGAGACGTCCAAGCTTATCGAAAAACGGCTTGGAGAACTGGGGTTCGAAAATATCCGAAGAGGATTCAAGGGAACCGGATCCGGGGTCGTCGCCGATATCACCGGCGGGAAACCGGGGCCGTGCGTTGCCCTCAGGGCGGACATCGACGCTCTGCCGATACAAGAAGCGACGGGGTTACCCTACGCCTCCGTTGTTCCCGCCGTTATGCACGCCTGCGGACATGACGCCCACGCCGCCATGCTCCTGGGCGCGGCGCAAATCCTCTCCGAAATCAAAAAGGATATTCCCGGGAAGGTACGCTTGATTTTTCAACCCGCGGAAGAGGCGGGTTACGACTCGGGTGCGCCGGCCATGATCGCCGAGGGCGCGCTGGACGGAGTCGCCGCGATCGGGGGGATACACGCGTGGGCGCAGCTTCCCAGCGGCAAGTTCGGATTCCGGAAGGGCACCTGCATGGCTTCCGCCGATCTCTGGGAGATGACCATCCAGGGGAAGGGGGGCCACGGTTCCGCTCCTCACAACGCGATCGATCCTACCGTGGCGGTTGCCCATATCATCTCAATGCTGCAGACCGTAGTCAGCAGAGAGATCGATCCACTTGAAAGCGTCGTCGTGAGCGTGGGAAAAGTGGAGGCGGGAATCGCGCCGAACGTGATTCCCGACAAAGCCATTGTCACGGGAAATGTCCGTACCACTACCAGGGAAACCAGGGACGGTATCGAGACAAGAATGCGGAGAATCATCGACGGGGTTTCGGCCGCTCTTAGGTGCGAGACTTCGCTCAAGTATACCCGGATCTATCCCGTGACGGTAAACGACGCGGGCATGACGGATATCATGGCTTCAGCGGCCGCGCAAATCGTCGGCACCGAAAATATCGTCGAGATGCCCATCATGATGGGGTCGGAGGACTTCAGCTACTATGGCGAGAAAATCCCCGCCGTTTTCGCGATGCTGGGAATAGCCGACTCCGCGAAGGGAACCGACAATCAGCATCACTCCCCAAAGTTCGCGATCAACGATGAAGTGCTCGGTCTTGGCGCGTCCATCCTGGCAGGGTTTGCGCTCACCTTCTTGGAGGGCAAACCCTGAAAGTACCTATCCGATCAGTGTACTAACGATCAGGGCTGCCCAAAAAGTTGGGCAGCCCTTTTTTATTCCATACGAACCTTCTGTCGAACCGCATCAATAACAAGACGGGGCATCATGGGATCATAAAGATATGACATCACGGCAGAACCGGAATACGAAGATTTGGAGTATACTATTCCTTGCCCCAATGACCGGATTCGGAAGGGGCTAAAGTAAAACGGGAGTGTAGTCCTTTGTTCGAGAAAAAAGCCGCGATTAAAATAAGAAACAGCGTCCTCATTCCCTGGGTCATTTCCTATGTTCTGATCATGCTCATTCCCATTTTTTTCAGCGGGATTGTGTATTTTAAGACGGTTGGTATTATTCGGCGCGATATTATAGAAACCAATTCCGCCGCGTTGAAGCAAATTCAGCAGACATTGGACAGTCATCTCCGTGAAATCGAGGATCTGAGTCTCCGTATCAATAGCAATTCAAAAGTGCGGACACTAATGGATGTTTTCTCGGGAAATTATAGTATTACGAGTTCCTATGCAACGGTAAAAAATGTTCTGGATATGAATTCCGAACTCAGCACCTATGCGCTCGCGAACGGATTCATCAAAAATTTCTCTCTTAACTTTAATGAGGGAGACTTCGTCTGGTCGGCTTACAGTATTTTTGACAAACAAACCTACTTCAACCAAAGTAATTTTTCGCAAGACTTTTCCTACCCCGAATGGGTGAAATTGATGAACAAAAAATATGTAAACCATTATTCCGGTTCTAATGATGGCGGAATTAGCTTTCTCCAGTCTTTGCCGATTGGGAGTCCCGCGGTTAAAGCGAATCTTCTGGTTATGCTTGATGAGAACAAAATCCGCGATCTTTTGATGAATGCGGGATGGTACAGCAATAATACTATTTTTATTCTCGATAAGGACGATCGAACCCTTCTCTCCGCCTCTACAGGTAAGGGCGAGGCGCTGCCTGTTATTCACTTCGCCGACTTGGTCGGCGGTTACGGTCTTCTGGAAGCGAAAACAAAAACCGAGAAATTCGTAGTCTCTTATATCTCATCCCAGCAGGCTCAATGGAAATATGTCTACGTCGTCCCGTTTTTCGTGTTTTCCGAGAAAGTCGAATCCGTAAAAAACTTAACTCTTTTCGGACTTCTTTTGTGCGCGATCGTCGAGGGGATGGTCGCGGTCTATTTTCTGAGAAGAAATTATAATCCCTTGAAACGAGTCATTACCTATCTCAAGACCATCACCGGAATGCTGAATAACAAAGGGAAGAACGAATTCAGTTTTATCGAAGATTCCATAAGTCAAGTGTTTGAGGAAAAAGAGATAATCAGTCGTGAGCTTCTGCGGCAGAATGCGGCGCTTCGGGGAAACATCATCCTCAAACTTTTGAAAGGTCGTTACGGGGTACATAATCCCGACTCCCAATCGCTCAATACATATGGAATTCATTTCGGGACCGACTATTTTCTGGTAGCTCTTTTTTATATCGACGATTCTCTCGACGCGGAATCACTCGGTAAGGAAAAAAACGATGAAGAGAAATTGAAAACTTTGCAAAACGTGATCGCGGCCGAGATGGGGGAACTCTTCGGAGCTAAGTTTTTTATCTTTGTTACCGAAGCTGATGAGATCGTCGCGGCAGTTATGAACTTTAAAAATCCCCCCTCAATGGATTGGAAACACGAAGGCGACGAAGCTTTCAAGCGCCTTGTAAGCGTTTTGCGCCAGAAATATTCACTCAACTGTTCTCTGGCGGTAGGCGGTCTTCATGAAACCGCAAAAGGCATTACTCAAGCCTACCACGAAGCTCTCGACGCAATGGAATATCAGTTATTTGATTGGAGTAGCGCGGTCATTTTTTATGACGACGTTAAGGAAGCGCAAAAGCGGACTTTGAATTATTCTTATACCGGCGAGACCGAGCAGAAGCTCCTCAACGCAATAATTCTGGGAGACTTTGAGCGGAGTCAAACGATTATCAATGATGTC
Organism: Treponemataceae bacterium; assembly: GCA_041666155.1. Classification (GTDB taxonomy): domain Bacteria; phylum Spirochaetota; class Spirochaetia; order Treponematales; family Breznakiellaceae; genus SZUA-426. The sequence goes on along the minus strand of JBAYHM010000134.1, from coordinate 5,996 downwards.
TTCAATGAAAATTTCGCCTCGGGGATAGCCGGGGTACAACTGGCTAAATGCCTTATGATGGACCTGGTAAGCACCTTCCTCAAAGCATTGAACAGCCGGGGAATCCTGGAAGGAATGCGAATTCTTGAAGATAAAATACTGATTAACGAATTGTACGCATGCAGAACTCTGGAAGAGATCAAACATAAACTTATCGAATTCTTAAGCGTAGTCTGCCGCTATACCCTTGAATACAAAGAAAAGCATGGAGACGGCAAAGTCGTAAAAAAAATCACCGCCCTTGTCGAAATCAACTTCTCCGATGTGAACCTCAACATCGCCGGCTTGGCGGATTTGATGAACATGAATCCTAAATATATCTCCTATGTGTATAGAGAAGCGACCGGTGATAGTATCGTCACTCTTATCAATAAGACCCGAATTACATACGCGAAGGATCTCTTGAAAAAAGGCATGAGTATTTCGGAAGCCGCCCAAGGCAGCGGCTACGGCGACAGCAACGCATTCATTCGCATTTTCAAAAAATATGAAGGAATTACCCCGGGACGGTTTCGCGAACTGAAGTGAGTTCGGCTTTTTCGGCAAAAACGGCTTGAAGTGCCTTTTTTTTCCTCATTTTCTGTACTTTTTGACGATAAAAGTGGGAAAATTCGGATATACAGCTTTTTCTCCCCGATGTTACCATTTTTTTGATCAGCATTGACCAATGAATCAAAAAGCCTTTCATCGGGGGAAAGAAGATTATGTCGAAACCGTTCGGGAAAACGTCTACCGGCATTCTGCGGGATATGAAGCGCGATCGCCTGCTCTATATCATGCTTATACCGGGCGTTTTGTATTTTCTCATTTTCAAGTATCTACCGATGCTCGGCATCGTAATCTCCTTTATGGATTACATGCCGTTTTTAGGCATTTTAAACAGCAAATGGGTTGGTATCAAACATTTTGTGAGGTTTTTCACCGAGCCGATGTTCTTCCGACTTTTTGCGAATACCTTGATCCTGGCTTTTTATAATCTGGTCTTTTTCTTTCCGCTTCCAATCATTCTCGCGCTGTTGCTGAATGAACTATCAGGAAAGTTTTTTAAAAGGTTCATTCAGACCGCTTTATACATTCCGCATTTTATTTCGTGGATCGTCGTTGTCGGAATAAGTTATACGATGCTCTCGCCGCAGAACGGAATTATTACCGAGATAATAAAAGCCGCCACCGGAGACACGGTGAACCTGCTGGGGAACAGCAATTGGTTTCGGCCGCTCATTACGCTTCAGGTTATTTGGAAAGAAACCGGATGGGGTACCATCATTTTCCTTGCGGCCTTGGCAGGCGTAAATGTTGAATTGTACGAGGCGGCCGTCATCGACGGCGCGAACCGTTGGCAACAGCTTGTTAACATAACGCTTCCCGCTATCAAACCAACCATCATCGTGATGCTTATTTTACGAATGGGAAGTTTTTTGGACAGCGGCTTCGAACAAGTTTTCCTCATGCAAAATCCGTTGAATAGGAATGTAAGCGAGGTTTTTGATACCTACGTATATACATCGGGCCTTTTGAATGGGCAATTCAGCTTCAGCGCCGCGGTAGGTTTTTTTAAATCTCTCATCAGTCTCATTCTTATCTTATCCGTTAACCGAGCGGCGAAGAAGATGGGAGAGGAAGGGTTATATTGATGTCCGCGTCTAAAAGATCTCAAAGCACCGGTTTTGAAATATTCAACCGCATTTTTCTTTTCATGGCGGCGGCAGCTTGTCTTCTTCCTTTCATCTATGTCGCCATAGCTTCCATAACGACACCGGAAGAATTATTGGTAAAAAAGGTGGTGCTGATTCCGAGCCAGGTCAGCTTCGCCGCGTATCAATATATTTTTTCCACAAAAATCATTCCGCAAAGTCTAGGCGTTTCGGTTTTCATCACTGTCTTTGGTACTCTGATCAATATTTCGATGACAGCGTTGATGGCCTATCCCTTGTCCAGAAAAAATCTACGTGGCCGACGCCCGCTCCTTTTGATGGTGGTTTTCACCATGCTCTTTAACGGCGGAATGATTCCAACCTATCTCGTCGTGAGTTCGCTGCATTTGCTGAACTCTTTTTGGGCCCTATGGCTCCCCACGGCAATCAGCGCTTTCAATTTGATTTTGATGCGTAACTTCTTTCAAGAAATCCCGAATGAGCTGATAGAGGCGGTCAAAATCGATGGCGGCAACGATTGGCAGATTCTTATTAACGTTATTCTTCCTCTATCGCTTCCTGCCATAGCCGCCTTTTCCCTGTTCTATGCCGTAGGACATTGGAACTCTTTCTTCAACGCTATTTTGTATATCAAAGACGCGGATAAATGGCCGATTCAGGTATGGCTGAGACAGATAGTCCTGCTTTCATCGGGCGGTTTTTCAGATGCGTCGGCCATGTCGGAGGTTGAATACATACCGTCCGTAACCACTCAATACGCGGTCATCATTTTCGCGACTGTTCCGGTCCTGATGATCTATCCGTTTGTTCAGAAATATTTCGCGAAAGGAGTTTTGGTCGGTTCCGTTAAGGGGTGATTTCCGGCGTTGCCGGTTCCTGGGTAAAACAGTATGGAGGATAGAATGAAACGAAGTATCGTCGCGTTTGTGGTTGTTTTAGCCGTCGCGGGCAGCGTGTTTGCCGCGGGTTCAAAGGATGGGTCTTCGCCTGCTGCTTCGGCGAAGGATGGGAATACGGAAAAACCTTTTGCCTTTACCGGTTTCTCGCCGTTTTATCTTCAACAGCCGCCTAAAATGGAAAACAACTCGGTAATTAAGAAAATTGAAGAATACACGAATACTAAAATGCGGATTGATTATGTTCCGTACGCGAATTATCGCGACAAACTCAACGTAGTCATCGCGTCCGCGCAGCTGCCGATGGTCACAGTCGTTGACGGGTCTATTCTGAAGACGGGAAATATCGTGAACGCGGCCCGTTCCGGAATGTTTTGGGATGTCGGAGCGGTGTTGAAGAATTATCCCGGCATCGATGGTTTTTACAATAATGGCATTCTTTTAGCCAACTGTTCCATCGATGGAAAGCTGTACGGTCTTCCGCGTCCTAGGCCGGTTGGCCGCGTTGGTCTCGTATATCGAGCGGATTGGCTTAAGGCTCTGAACCTGAAAGTCCCGACCACGATGCAGGAGTTCTACGAAACAGCCAAGGCCTTCGCGTTGAATGATCCTGATAAGAACGGCAAGAACGACACTGTCGGGTATCAATTTGCCGATACCGATTCCGCGAGTCCCAGCTGGAACGGAATCGCCACGCTTATCTGCTCTCTGGGCGGCATCAACTATTGGGGAATCAAAGACGGAAAGGCTGTTCCTGATTTTATGACCGCCGAATATTTAGATGTTTTGTCGCTCTTCAGAAAAATGTATCAGGAAAAACTTTTGAACATGGATTTTGGTCTTGCGCTGGGTAACAAACGCTACGAGATGTTCAATAAAGGGCTCGCGGGCATGTATTTCGGAACGCTTTCCGATGTCCCGAATCAGCACGGAGACCTGTATAAGGTCGTGCCGACCGCGGAATTGGCTATCGCGCCTGCTTTTACCGGCCCGAAAGGACAAAGAACGAACGCCGCCAATCCCGGTCACAACGGAATGCTGATGTTCAGCAAGACGGCGGTAAAGACTGAGGCCGACTTTAAAAAGATCATGGACTTCTACAATAAAATCGTGGACCCGGAAATGCAAAAACTTATGACCTACGGTATTGAAGGCACTCACTTTGCCGTCGAAAACGGTAAGCCTAAACTGATCAACGCCAAGTTGCTCCAAGATGAGACTGCCGATTTCAGCAACATCCTGATGCTGCGTCCCGCGGTGGTTGAAACCGTCGCGGATTCCCCGATCAAAAAAGCGATGAACGCCGCCTTCAGGGACAACGAGAAGTACATCGTTCCGAATATCGCCGACGCGCTGCTTTCCCCAACCGCCGCGGAGCGAGGCGGCGAGATCGACAAGATCATTGTCGACGCTCGGGTTAAGTTCATCATGGGCGAACTTGATGAGGCTGGTTTCAAGAAAGCCGTTGCTGAATGGGTGACCCGAGGCGGCGACAAGATCATGGCCGAGTACACCGAACAGAATCAAAAGTACGGAGTCAAGTAAGTCGACTCGGATGGGGGGCTTCGGCCTCCCTCTTTTTCGTGTAAGGATCCGCCTGCGGCGGTTTTTTTATAGGTACTATCCATGGAAGCAGGACCCGAAGAGCATCTTGAAAAACTGTATCGTGATAACACTCCGGAATTCGCATTCCGCGCGAAGACGCCGGAAGAAGCCCGTGTATGGAAGGATAGCCTAAAGGCGATATTCCTCAAGGATCTCGGCGGGTTTCCTCACGAGAAAACCGCTTTGCGGCCTCGAATAATCGAGGAAGAACAATGCGACGGGTATGTTCGTCAGCGCGTCGTTATCACGACCGACGACCAGCTCGATATGCCCTTGTATCTCCTGATCCCGGACAATCGGAAAGGAAAGCTTCCCGTCGTCGTCACCTGCCATGGTCACGGCACCGGGAGCAGAGATAACGTCGGCCTAAAACCTGACGGCTCCTTCAAAGAAGGTGATCACGGTTACAGCAAAAGCTTCGGCCTGGAATTGGTGAAACAGGGCTTTCTCGTCGTTGCGCCCGAAATTCTGGGCTTTGCCGAAAGGATGTTCAAGGGCGATATGAATAGGTGGCCGGAAGTGCGGAACTCCTGCCATCGACTGTCGACGTACTACCTTACTTTTGGGAAGACGCTTACGGCCGCGCGCGTCTATGAGATATTTCGCACAATTGATTATCTTGAAACTCGGCCTGAAGCGGACATGCAAAATATCGGTTGCATGGGAATCTCCGGCGGCGGTCTGGTCGGCGCGTATGCTTCCATTTTTGATGAACGAATAAAAGCCTCGGTGATCTCAGGCTTTACGAATACGTTCAAGGACAGTTTTCTTGCGATGCAGCATTGTGTTTGCATGTTCACTCCAGGCGTGCTTCGTCACGCGGAAATGCCCGATCTTATCGGACTCATCGCGCCGAGGCCTCTTCTCATAGAAGCTGGAATTGCCGACAAGAACTTTCCGATTGCGGGTGTTCGTAAGGCCCTCTCCGAGTTGGAAACAGTCTACCGGGTTTGGGGTTGTGAACAGAGCCTTGCAAAGGATATCTTCGACGGCGGTCACGAGGTATCCGGGAAAATTGCTTACGATTGGCTTGAAAGGCAACTTCGGTAAATTCAATGAAAAAAACTTTTTACGGTACCGACTTCGACATGGATGAAATCCTGCCCCCGGTATTTTCTCCTCGCGTTTACAACTTGACGGAAATGGGAGGACGGGGCGATAGCCAAACGGATGAGACGGAAATAATTAGAAACGCGATCGAAACCTGTTCGCGGGAAGGCGGAGGAACGGTCCTCCTTCCCGAAGGTCTCTGGCTGACGGGGCCAATACATCTGAAAAGCGGAGTGAATCTTCGTCTTGAAAAAAACGCGACGTTGAAATTCAGTTCGGTCTTCAGCGATTACCTTCCCGTAGTTTTTACTCGTTGGGAAGGGACCGAATGTTATAACTATTCTCCTCTGATTTACGCCGACGGCTGCGAAAATATCGGCGTCTCAGGTGAAGGGACTTTGCTCGGTAACGGGGAAGCTTGGTGGCACTGGAAAAAGCTACAGCAGGAAGCGGCTAACCGCCTCGTCGATGCGGAGGCTCTCGGTATACCGGTAGAGAAAAGAATATTCGGCCGGGTCGAAGATGCCCTGCGGCCACAATTCATTCAACCCATAAATTGTCGTAACGTCTTGATCGAAGGTATCACGATTAAAGACGGGCCGATGTGGACGATCCACCCCGTGTATTGTGAAAACGTCATTGTTAGAAACGTCAGCGTAATAAGCTCGGGACCCAACACGGATGGCCTCAACCCTGATTCCTGCAAGAACGTGCTTGTCGAAAAATGTTCCTTTGAAACCGGTGATGACTG
>JBAYHM010000133.1:0-11761 GCA_041666155.1 Treponemataceae bacterium | reverse complement strand
GGCTTCGGAGATGATCCTCGACACGGCGAGGGCCGCGAGGCCCTCACCTTCGAGGGACGGATCCACGGCGACTTCCTTGACCACATTGGCCGCCAAAGAAGCGGTCGCCGCCGGACGGCCGTCGTAAGAAACGAGTACCGATACCTCGACGTCTCCCTCGGGATCCAATCCGCGGGTGCGAAGAAACTCTTCAGCCCGTTTTCGATCCTGAGAATGCAGGGGGTGCAGGACTTCGACTTGTACGCGATACTCGTCCATTACCAAATAAACCTTACTAGATCCTCAACCGCTCTCGAAGTTACCCTTCGGCAATACAGCCGAGAAGCAACTCAGTCCAACAAATCTATTTCCATCTATAATTTACTGAGTCGCGGCGTAATTAAGAGCGCCGCCCGCGAAAATTATTGCCTTTTGCAGCTCAGTCAAAGAACAAAGAGTGTTGAAAGAATACGAACCTGTCTTGTTTAGAATGACGACGCGGTCTTTCCGCAAGGCGCCGCGTACATCTTCGATAAAAAGCTCATCTCCGTCTTTTAATCTGTCATAATCGGCGACGTCCTCGAATGTCAGCATCAGAATGCCGAAGTTCACCAGATTGGCCGCATGTATACGCTCGGCGCTCTTGACGACCACGAGCTTAACGCCCAGCGACATCGGGCACATCGCCGCGTGCTCGCGGGACGACCCTTGACCGTAACTAAGCCCCGCAACGATCGCCGATGAGAAGCCCGCTTCGGCGTAAGCCTTACATTTGGCGGCAAAGGCCGGTTCCACATCCTTGAAAACGGATTGGGCGTACTTAGGAATGTTGGACCGATATTTCAACAGTGCACCGGCCGGCATGATATGGTCGGTAGTAATTTTATCACCGACCTTTACTGAGACTTTGCAGGAAAAGTTATCCGGCATCACGGTGTTCTTCGGCGGCGGACCGATATTCGGACCGCGGAACACTTCGATGTCGGACCGACACGTCGGAAAAACGACAAGCCCGTCGTCGATCGCGTAATGATCGGGAGCATCATATTCAGGATACGGAATTTCCAGATCGCGGGGGTCGGTCAAAACGCCCCGCAATGCTGCAGCGGCCGCAGTTTCCGGGCTGACCAGATATACCTGCGCGTCGCGCGTCCCGCTCCGCCCTTCAAAATTGCGGTTGCTCGTCCGCACGGATACTGCATTCGTCTGGGGCGCTTGCCCGCAGCCGACGCAAAAACCGCAAGTCGTTTCCAGAATGCGGGCCCCGGCGGCAATCAGATCGTTCAACGCGCCGTTGCGCGCTATCATCGACAATACCTGCTTGGACCCCGGCGTGATGCCGAAACTGACTTCCGGATGAACTTTCTTCCCGCGCAGCATCCCGGCGACAACCATGAGATCACGATAGGAGGAATTCGTGCAGCTGCCGATCAGAACTTGATTCACTTTCATTCCCGACAGTTCGCGGACCGTCTTTACGTTATCCGGAGAGTGTGGACAGGCGACCATCGGAACGATGGTACTAAGATCGATGTCTATCGTCCGATCATACACGGCATCCGCGTCGGCAATGAACGGCGTCCACATTTCTTCTCTTCCTTGGGCTCGGAAAAAAGCCCGCGTTATCTCGTCGCTGGGAAACATCGATGTCGTAACCCCGAGTTCCGTCCCCATATTCGCTATCGTCGACCGTTCGGGAACGCTCAGCGTCGCCAATCCCGGACCTGCGTATTCAAGCGCGGTACCGACATTGCCCTTCGTCGTCATGTCGCGCAGGAGGCTGAAAATGACGTCCTTCGCGGAACTCCACACGGGAAGCTCCCCGAAAAGGTTAACCCGAATAACCTTCGGGAAAATGAAATAGAACGGGCTCCCGCCCATGGCGGCCGCGACGTCTATACCACCGACGCCCATCGCGAGCATACCGACGGCGCCGCAAGTCGGGGTGTGGCTATCGGAACCTAGCAATGTGCAGCCGGGACGGCTGAATCGCTCTAGGTGAACTTGATGGCAAATGCCGTTCCCGGCTTTGGAATACTTGATGCCGTACTTATCGGCGACCGTCTGCAGGTAGCGGTGATCGTCGGCATTCTCGAAACCGTCCTGCAAGGTATTATGGTCGATATAGGACACGGAATCGGTCTTAACCTTCGATACGCCCATGGCCTCAAACTGCAAATACGCCATCGTTCCAGTCGCGTCCTGGGTCAACGTTTGATCGATGCTGATGCCGATCTCGGCCCCCGCGCTCATTTCCCCGGAAACTAAATGGGCCTCGATTATTTTCTCGAATAGGTTTTTTCCCATTCCCGACCTCCTTCTGATATCCTTTTGGCGAAATCACGCTCAATCTTTGACTTGTGCGTGACTCGCTTAGGTCCGCCCCCAAGGATATCAGAACTCAATCAATTGAAAAAATATATTATTTCTATTCTATTGATTGATTATTCCTATGCCCCAACTTATCCCTTCTGCTTTTTCTTCATGAAGAACGGATACAGGAAACCGAGGATCGAAAGGATGAGGATAGCGAGCGAAAGCGGTCTAGTGACGAAGCCCGCCCAGCTCCCTTCGCCAATGATCAGCTGCTTGCGCAGCGAGTTTTCGGCGATTCCGCCGAGGATGAGGCCGAGGATAAGAGCCGACGAGGAGTATTTATAGTGGTTGAACAGGAAGCCGACAACGCTGAACGCGAACATGATCAAGACGTCGTAGAACGAATTCTGGAGCGCGTACGCGCCGACGACACCCAGTGCGATGATCAGCGTTCCCAGAAGCGGATACGGCAGTTTGAGTACACGGGCGAATTCCTTGGTGATGAACCGACCGCCCACAAAGAGAAGAAGGGACGCCATTATGATGCCGATGAACACCGCGTAGAGAAGGATGGGCTGATCTTTCAAAAGCAGTGGACCGGGCCGGAGACCGTGGATCATAAATGCGGCCATGATAACGGCCGCCGTGGGACTGCCGGGGATGCCGAGGACCATGGTCGGAACCATCGCGCCGCCGACGGCGGCGTTGTTGGCCGATTCGGGGGCCGCAATCCCTTCCGGTTCTCCCTTGCCGAACCGCTCCGGCGTCTTGCTCGACCGGACCACTTCTCCGTAGGAGACCAGGGCCGCGATTGAGCCGCCTGCCGCGGGAATGATGCCGATGATTGTTCCGATAATTGAAGATTTTATGAGAGTTTTCCACATCCTGAGCATTTCGACGAGCTTGATGATCTCCATGTTGATTTTTCCCGACGCCGTAAGGTCGGATTCAGCTTTTTTCTTGCCGTATTCCTCAGCGATGGTTTTGTACACCTCCGCGACCGCGAACACTCCGATCATCACCGGTATGTAGCTGATGCCGTTCATGAGGAAAGGCTGGTCGAACACGAAGCGGTTGATTCCGTTGATCGGGTCGATACCTACCGTCGATATGAGTAGGCCGAGAACCGCGGCCAGCATCGCTTTCACCTGATCCTTGCCGCCGATGCTCGTTATGCAGCTGAGGCCCATAAGGGCGAGCATGAGGTATTCGGCGCTCTGAAAGCGTAGCGCCAGGCTCGCGAGCAGCGGAGCGGCGACCACCATGCAGAAAGCGGAAAAAATGCCGCCGAAAGAGGAGGCGGAAATCGCGATGCCGAGTGCTTTACCGGCCTGGCCTTTCTGGGCCATAGGATGACCGTCGAACACCGTGGCGACTGCTTCGGGAGTACCAGGTATCTTAAGAAGTATCGCGGAAATCGATCCGCCGGCCGCTCCGCCGATATAAACGGCGACGAGAGTGACGATGGCGGAAACCGGTTCCATGCTGTAGGTGAACGGCAAAAGGAGGATGATCGCCATGGAAGAGCTGACGCCGGGCAGCGCGCCGCAGATCATACCGAATAAGGTGCCGCCGATGACCAAGAGAAGATTCATCGGATGCGCGACGAAGCCGATCGCTTGAATGAACATATCCATTTTATTGGTTCCTTCCCGTCGTCAATACAACAGGTAGCTGAGTTCTTTAAGGATGCCGACTCCCCGTGGAAGCGGAACGAAGAACGCTTTACCGAAAAGCGCGAACAGCGCAACAGTCGTAAGAAGAGAGAAAATTACCAGCTTCCGGTATTTTCTATACCCCGTGACCCTGGCCGCGGCGAAAGAATAAATCAAAGTTGAAAGTATGAATCCGAAGATATTCATAGTCGCGATATACGCGGCGAGCGCGAGGGCGCTGAACGCGATAGCCCTGCCCGCGGGGGATGAAAGGTCAAGGAGTTTTTCTCCCGCTTCTTTTTTCGCGCGCGCCTGTTTGATGATCAAGATGATGCAGAGCAAGAATCCGAGAACGATGACCAGAAGCGGAAAGCCGCCGGCGGCGAATACGTCCCCGGCGATAGTTTCCTTGCTGAGTCCGAGCGAAAAAAACGCCATGATTCCGAGAAAGACCATTATCCCTAATGTAAAGACCATTTCCATTTTAGCACCTCGCGTCCGGAGTTTCATCGCGGGAATCGGCGCGCCCAAGCTGACGCGCGCCGGACCGCTCCGCTATTTCAGGGTTCCCGTTTTCTTGAAAATTTCCACGTAACCATTGTACTCACTGTCCCAAATAGCCTTGAACTCTTCCGCTTTTGCGTAGCCGGGCCGGATATTGGTCATTTCTTTCGCTTCCATTGCCTTATAGCCGGCGGTCTCGTACGCTTTCTGGAGCGCGTCGATGAGAATCTGCTTAATCTCGGAAGGAGTGCCCTTCTTCACGCAGAAGCCGCGCCATGATCCCTGGGTAAACTTGATTCCCAGTTCTACGGTGCAGGGAACGTCCTTCAACGCGGGTACCTGAGCGAGCCTTGTATCGTTCAGGACGACCAAGGGCCGGATATCTCCGGATTCCACGAGCGGGAGGAAAGAGAGGAGCTTATCCTGGTAGACGTCCAGTTCGCCGCCGAGAACCGCCGCCTTAACCTCGGAACCGGACTTGTAGGGTACATAAGTCCAGGAAATACCCGACGCGCTTGCCAGACCGTTGGCGATGTAATCGTCAAGGCCGCCGGGAGAAAGCCCGCCGATCTTGAGTTTTTTTCCGGGGTTGGCTTTCGCGTAGTCGATCAGTTCTTTGAAGCTCTGGAACTTGCTGTTCTTCGCGACGCCGATTAATTGCACGTCGGATTGAACTCTCATCAAGGGTTCGAAGTTTGCGCGGAATTTTATGGGGCTTTTCTTGAGAGCTTCAATGATCAAAAGAGAAGGAGTGATTTCCAGGACGGTATATCCGTCCGCCCCTTGGTTGTACGCATAGGTCATACCTTCTATCGTGCCCGCCGCGCCTTTGTTGACGGTCGTGATCGGTTTCCCGAGAAATTTTTCGGTTAATTGGGAGTATTGGCGAGCGAAGATATCGCTCGCGCCGCCGGCCCCAAAAGGAATTACCATCTCAATAGGTCGTTTCGGGAAGTTGACCTTCTTCGCCTGCGCATTCACGCCAACCGCTGCTACGGCGATAGCCGCAATAAGCAATACCGTTCGTTTCATCGCATCCTCCTCTTAATCTACCGATAAAATGCGGTTCCTTTCATGAGCAGTCTGGCCGTTCGATAGCCGAAAGCCCAAGGAATCGCCAACATCCCATCTTTGTCGCGCTCCGTCTCCACCCCGGCCTGGATGATTCCTCCCGGATGCCCGATGCGCAAATTGCGCGGATCGAAGCCCGTCCGCACAATTCCGTGTACTATCGACCCTTCGACGACAGCCGCGGCAGCCGTGCAAAGCGCTCCGGTAAGCGCGTAAGTCTTGTGGGTCTTTTGCATGGACATCATCCGTCCGAGCATGTCGATGTCGGCCGTTCCCACCATCTCGCCGCCGGCGGTCGTGTAAGTCTCCGCCTTCGAGACAACGGTCATTTTGGGTACGGCCGGTGACAGGGTCGCGGAATCGCTCAACTTTTCGATGAGCCCCAATCTGATCGCCGCCATTCCGCGAATCGCCTCAAGCATAGCCAACGTCTTCGGATTCGTATCGATGTCTTCGGGGAGTTCCCTGCCCGTCAAGCCGATATCCGACGCCCGCACGAAAACGAGCGGATTCGCGGCGTCTACGATTGAAACCTCGATACGACCGAATCCCTCGACCTCTATCAGATCGGAAGGATTTCCCGTCGGCAGCAAAGAACCCGTCACGGAACCAGATGGATTTTTGAAAGCGAGCTTGATCTCCGAAGCCGTGCCCGGAACGCCCGAAATGGCGAAATCCCCGTCGTAAGTTATCTTCCCTCCCGGCGTCTTGACGTGCGAATAGATAACCTTCTTTGTGTTCGTATTATAGATCCGTACAATGGTTTCCGGATCGGAAACCTCCGCCAGTCCCATCTCCACGGCGTAGGGCCCTACCGCGGAGGAGATATTTCCGCAATTCCCCTTGTAATCCACCACCGGTTTGTCGATGGAGACTTGCGCGAATGTATAATTAACGTCCGACGCTACCCCGTCGGCTTTGGAAATAATCGCCACCTTACTCGTGGTGGAAACCGCCCCGCCCAGGCCGTCTATCTGCCTGAGATCCGGGCTCCCCATAATTTTGAGAAGGAACAAGTCGCGGTCGGGACCGGCGGGAGGGATATCCTTTTCAAGAAAAAAAACCCCCTTACTCGTGCCGCCCCTGAAAATCGTACACGGAACCGAATTCAACATGCTTGCCCCTACCGTCACGTATTACCGGCCGCGTAATTAAGAGCGCCTCCGGCAAGAACTATCGCTTTCTGCCGTTCGGTCAAACCGCAGAGCGCGTTGAATGAATACCCGGAAGTCTTATTCCGCACGACGATTTTTTCTCCGCGGAGAGCCTCACGAACAGTATCGATTTGAAGCTCATCCCCTTCTTTTAATCGATCGTAATCGATGGGGTCTTCGAAGGTGAGCATAAGGATACCGAAGTTGACCAAGTTCGCGGCGTGTATCCGTTCGACGCTTTTCGCGATCAGCAGTCGAACGCCGAGGTACATGGGACACATCGCGGCGTGCTCGCGCGAGGAGCCTTGACCGTAACTCTGACCCGCGACGATCACCGAAGGAAAACCGGCTTCCGCGTTAGCCTTGCACTTGACGGCGAAATCCGGCTCGACATCCTTAAAAACGAATTGAGCATACTTCGGAATATTGGAGCGGTACTTCAGGAGTGATCCCGCCGGCATTATATGATCGGTGGTGATCTTGTCCCCAACCTTTATCGCAACCTTGCAGAAAAGGGATGCGGGCATAGGAGTATTCGCTGGGGGCGGCCCGATATTCGGACCACGAAAAACCTCGACGTCGGCCTTGCATGACGGCGATAAAACCAGGGCATCGTCGATCGCGTAGCGATCGGGAGCGCGATATGCCGGGTATGGAAGGCCCATGTCCCGGGGATCGATGAACTTGCCCGTCAGCGCGACGGCGGCGGCCGTTTCCGGGCTTACCAAGTAGACTTGCGCGTCGCGCGTGCCGCTACGCCCCTCAAAATTGCGGTTGTTCGTCCTTACCGATACCGCGTTGGTTTGCGGCGCCTGTCCGCATCCGACGCAGAAACCGCAGGTGCTTTCCAAAATCCGAGCGCCGGCCGATATCAAATCGTTCAGCGCGCCGTTCGCGGCGATCATCGACAAAACCTGCTTGGAACCGGGGGTGATGCCGAAGCTGACTTCAGGATGAACTTTCTTCCCCTTCAACATTCCGGCGACGACCATAAGGTCCCGATACGAAGAATTGGTACAGCTGCCGATTAGGACCTGGTTGACGGACAAACCCGCAATCTCCCGTACCGTCTTCACGTTGTCCGGTGAATGCGGACAGGCGACCATCGGAACGATCGAAACAAGATCCAGGTCGATCGTGCGGTCATACTTCGCGTCGGCGTCCGGAGCGAGAGCGACCCAGTCCCCTTCCCGCCCCTGCGCGCGGAAAAAAGCGAGCGTCGTTTCGTCGCTCGGAAATATGGAAGTCGTGACGCCGAGCTCTGTCCCCATATTCGTGATGGTGGATCGTTCGGGGACGCTTAAGGACGCGACTCCCGGTCCCGCGTATTCTATCGCCGTTCCCACATTTCCTTTCGTGGTGAGCATACGCAAAAGTTCCAGGATGATGTCCTTGGCGGAACTCCAAACCGGGAGTTTCCCTAGAAGGTTTACGCGAACGACTTTCGGGTAGATGAAGAAATACGGTCCGCCGGCCATCGCCGTCGCGACGTCCAAACCGCCGACGCCCATGGCGACCATGCCGACGGCGCCGCAAGTCGGGGTATGACTGTCCGAACCGATCAGCGTTCGGCCGGGACGGCTGAAACGTTCAAGGTGGACTTGATGGCAGATGCCGTTCCCCGCTTTCGAATACTTGATTCCGTGTTTATCCGCGACGGTCTGCAAATAGCGATGATCGTCCGCGTTCTCAAAACCGTCCTGCAAGGTATTGTGGTCGACATACGAAACGGAATCCGTTTTGACGCGCGGAACACCCATCGACTCAAATTGCAGGTAGGCCATGGTGCCCAACGCGTCCTGCGTCAAGGTCTGGTCGATTTTGATTCCTATTTCGTTACCCGCTTCCGGAATTCCCGATACCAAATGAGCTTCGATTATTTTCTCTACAAGGTTCTTTCCCATGCGTGTCCCTCGAAAATCAGCCTAGCATGGTTCATTTAATAAGAAAAATATTATATTTTTATGAATATCGATAGAATATTTCTATCGATATCCGGAGGCGCCGCTTGAACGATCGTGATTGGATTATCTTGAAAACCATAGCTGAAGAACGAAATATCACCAAAGCAGCCGAACGGCTGTACGTATCGCAGCCCGCGCTGACGTACCGACTCAAACTACTGGAACGCGAGTTCAGGGTGAAGATTCTCATTAGAACGCCCAACGGAGTCATCCTGACTCCGCAGGGCGAATATCTGCTCACCTACTCTAACGAAATGCTGCTCCGCCTGACGAAGATGAAAGAACAGTTAGCGAGCTTCGGTGATAAAGTAAAAGGACCGCTCCGCATCGGCTCTTCGGCTATTTTCGCTAACTATGAACTGCCGCAGCTTCTGCACGGCTTCCGTGAACTGTATCCGGAAACGGAGATTTTCCTCAAAACGGGGATGAGCAAGCAGGTACGCCGCATGATCGAGCACGAGGAAGTCGCCGTCGCTATCATCCGAGGTGATCCCGAATGGAAGGAAGAAAAGCATCTCCTCTTCGACGAACCTGTTTGCCTGGTTTCAAAGACGCCGCTGGAAGTGGAAGACCTGCCGAACCACCCCCGCATAATCTACGGAACGGACAGCTCGCTCCAATCGCTCGTATCGGAATGGTGGCGGAAAACGTTCGCACGCCCGTTCATTGAAAGCATGGCGGTGGACACGATGGATACCTGCCGTCGGATGGTTCAGCAGAACCTCGGCTGGGCGATCTTGCCGTCCATCGGCTTGAGCGAGTTCGACGACCTTCTGCTGCATCCGCTGTTTTGGCCGGATGGAAGCCCGCTGATCCGCAAGACCTGGATATGCTACGGGGCATACGCAAAGGAGTTGCCTACAGTCAGAGCGTTTATCGATTACGTGATCAAACAGTTTTCCGCCCGCGACACGGCGACTACGCGTGCAACCAACGGTTCTTTGATAGTCCCGTGATCTAAGGCGAAAAAATCAAACCTGGCCGAGTAGCTTTCCGAACGCGCGCTCCGCTATACTCGCTTTTATGAAAGAATCGACCGGAAGCGACGGCATTTCTCCGCTCGCGTTAGGCGCGGCGTTCCTGACGGCCGCGTTATGGGGTTTCAACTTCACGGTAATTAAAGTTGGTGTCGCGGGGGTCCCGCCCCTGTTCCTCGCGTGCCTTCGCTTCGCGCTGAGCGCGTTTCCCGCGCTGCTCTTCGTCAAAAAACCAAACGTTTCCTGGGCTTCTCTCGCCGCCTACGGACTACTCCTCGGCGTCGGCCAATTCGGGCTGCTTTTCACGGCGATGAAACTTGGGGCGCCCGCGGGCTTAAGTTCCATCATCTTGCAAGCCCAAGCCTTTTTCACGGCGATCATAGCGGCGATCGCGCTGAAAGAAAAAGTGCGTGCCCACAACGTGATCGGCATGGCCGTCGCGGCTATCGGGCTTTTTCTCATCGCGCGTTCCGGGAACGGTTCGTCATCACCCGTGATTCCCCTACCCTTGGTCGCGATGGTGCTTTTATCAGCGGTTTTTTGGGCCTCGGCAAATATCGTCGCCAAGAAGATGCCGAAAACCGACGGCCTCGGCCTGGTGGTCTGGTCCAGCCTGTTCTCCCCCTTGCCGCTCCTCTGCCTTTCTTTCGCGTTTGAGGGGACAGAAAAAATATACACAGCGGTCACCCGGCTTTCCCCCGTTTCCGTTGGGGCGCTCGCGTATTTGGTAATCGCGTCCACACTCTTCGGATACGGTGTCTGGAATCAACTTATCATGCGCCACGGCGCGACCAAAATCGCCCCATTTTCCCTCCTTGTACCCGTCTTCGGCGTCAGTTCCGCCGCCCTAGTACTCGGAGAACGCTTCGGCCCCTGGGAGGCCGCGGCTGCCCTGCTAGTGCTCTCCGGTCTTGTCGTCCACGTCTTCGGCGGACGAATCTCCGCGGTCACTCCTCGTCGCCGACCTGGTCCGTGACCAGCGGCGTCCCCCGCATTTGTCCTGCTTAATGAACCGCCTGTACGATGCGGTCTACCCATTCCTTTCCGAACTGGGCGGCCGCTTGATCGTACACGGGCCGAGAGGCCGCGCGGAAAGTGTCTATTGATGGGCGGGATACTTCCATCCCGTTCTTTTCCAGCCGCGCGAGGGCGGCCGCCTCGTTATCCTCTACTATTTTCAAGTGGTCTTTCACGAGGTTCCGGGCTCCTTCTTGCAGCATCAACTGGACTTCGGTCGATAGCGTATTCCAGACGCGTTCTGAAATCATGACGGTCGCGAACGCGTTTTTATAATTCAGCATGGAAAGGTACTTCTGTACCTCGTAAAAGCGCGCGCCTTCGATATTGGTGATGGGATTCTCAAGCCCGTCGATTTCGCCCGATGCCAGGGCGTCATACACTTTTGTGAACGGCATAGAAACGGGGACGGCTCCCAAGGCCTTGATGGTCCTTGTCGTCATCTCGTTTTCCATCGCCCTGATCCTGAGCGCGGACATATCCTGCGGAACGCGGATCGGCCTGACGTTGTTCGTGATCTGTATGAAACCGCTTTCCAAAAACGCGAGAGCCCGCAGCCCTTTCGCGGGAAGGCTCTCCGCCAGTTCCTCCAGGATCGGGCCGCCTAAAACGGCCCCCACCTGCTTGAAGGAAGAGAAAAGGAAGGGAAGCTCGAAAATCCCCATTTTCGGCTCGTATTCCTGCTGCATCGGCGTAATGACCATATCCAGCGCGCCCTCGGCCGTATCCTTGGTCATCTTCGTTTCCGATCCGAGTATTTCGGCGGGGAACAATTCCAATCGAACGGCGCCGCGCGTTTTTTCATCCACCCACTTGGCGAGCCGCTCGGCGCTCAAGTGTCGGGGATGCGTCTTGGATTGGCTGTAGCCGAGGCGAAGCACCGTTTCCCCGGTCGTGTAGGAACGCACGTTGGCATAGAGCGTATCGGAGAGTTCTTTATTGCGGTGGCTCATCCCTTTCACCGTTTCCACAGTGATCTCCATATGGCCTGTATTCTTGATGATATCCCTGACTGTCTCGCCGACTCGAGAATTTCCCTCGATCAAACGCGCCATTTCAGACTCGATCGCGCGGCTGCCGCTTACCATCTCTTCCGATCCTTGACGGACATCGTTGGTGATTTG
>JBAYHM010000132.1:0-11809 GCA_041666155.1 Treponemataceae bacterium | reverse complement strand
TAATATTTCGAGAAAAACAAATGAGCGGGAGGCCAACAATGTCCGATAGCGGTCTGTTTCTGGACGATGCCGTACCCGAAAAAATAGATTCTCCGAACCGAATCGAACGTGCCCTCAAGTGGAGCGTGCTTGCGCTTGCCGTGGTCCTGGTCGTGGAGGCTGTCTGGTTCTTAATTGCCGTTCCGTGTATGCCGCTTCGTTCAGTTGAAATTTTCGGCGCCGACGGTTTATCTCGGAGCTCCTTATACTTAGCCGCCGGCTTGAAGGAAAAGACATCTTTCTTTTCGCTGGATGCTCGTTCCGTGAAACGTGGGATCGAGTCCCTGGCCGTGGTTGAATCCGTTTCCGTCGTTCGTCGTTTCCCGGACGGAGTGCGAATCAACGTCGTTATGCGCAGTCAGGTCGCGGTCGCTTTGGCGGTCACTTCAGACGCGCGGACCCTACCTGTCTCGATCGATAGGAACGGAGTTGTGTTCAAAGTAGGATCGGGCGTTGCCGGTAGCGGAGCATCAGGTCCCATCATCTCCGGTCTTTTGTTCGAAAATCCGCAACCGGGAATCAAGCTCCCGTTATTTTTGCATTCATTGGTCGCGGATCTAGCTCGGCTCCGCGCGGAGAACCCGGCGCTCTTGGACGCGCTTTCCGAAATTCGTGTGGTCAAGAAAGGCTACGATGCGTACGAACTGGTGCTCTATCCGAGTTATCGCGCGGTCCGTGTTAGAATTGGCTCGCAGTTGAATGAAGACGTCTTACGGTATATGATGCTGCTTCTCGACGTTCTCGCGTCCAAGGGGATCGAAACGGACGAGTTGGATTTCCGAACGGGTACGGCGGCGTACCGAACGAAGGAGGGCTGATCTGGCTAGCGACGGGTTGGTCGTCGGCCTCGATATCGGCACGACGAAAGTGTGCGCCGTCATAGGCGAGCGCAACGAGAACGGCGTTCTTGAAATAACGGGTGTGGGCGTATGTCCATCTACCGGTTTACGAAAGGGCGTTGTCGTCAATATCGAGTCCACATTACGTTCCGTATCGGCCGCGGTTGAATCCGCGGAAATGATGAGCGGGCGAGAAGTACATTCCTGCTGGACGGGAATCGGCGGGGCCCATATCGACGGGCTCAATTCCCGAGGTGTCGTCGCGGTGACGGGCAAGGGTAAAGAGACGCGTGAGATCGCCCAAGCGGACGTTGATCGCGTTATTGAGGCAGCTCGCGCCGTGGTCATCCCCATGGATCGGCAGGTCCTGCATGTCATTCCTCAGTCGTATATCGTTGATGATCAAAAAGGCATCCGAAATCCGTTGGATATGATCGGTGTTCGGTTGGAAGCCGAAGTGCATATCATCACCGGATCGGTGACGAGCGCGCAGAATTTGGTGAAATGCGTTAATCGCGCGGGTTTCAAAGTAGAGGATCTTCTTCTGCAATCTCTCGCGGCAGCTCGGTCTGTTCTTACACAAGAAGAAAAAGAAGTAGGCGTCGCTCTCATTGATTTGGGCGGCGGTACGACGGATGTTCTAGTGTTCCAGGACGGATCCCCTTATTTTACCACGACGATTCCGGTCGGCGGGTCCCAAGTTACGAGTGATCTGTCGATATTGAACAGCATTTCATTTGAAACCGCTGAGCGCATCAAGCTGGAAGCCGGTTGTTGCTATGCGCCTATGGTCGAATCGGCAGAGGAAATACTCGTACCGGGAGTGGGCGGAAGACCGCCGCTGGCCATCCCTCGCGATCAAATTTGTTCAATAATCCAGCCGCGGATGGAAGAATTGTTCCGCATGGCGATGGAAAAAATCGATCGTCTCTCGTTGTCCAGGCCCCTCGGCGGCGGCATTGTCCTTACTGGCGGCGGTTCTCAATTGACCGGAGCCGCCGAACTCGCTACCCGAGTGTTCCGATTACCCGTTCGCGTGGGTGTCCCTATGTCGGTGGGTGGTTTGGTAGAAGAATATCGGAGTCCAATGTACGCGACGGCGGTCGGATTGGTATTGGAAGGAGCCGATCGGCAGGGCGATCACGGAAGTTCAGAACCGAGAGTTCGGGAAAAATCTAAGGGGCAGGGGCAGGGACAGTCGCCTTTGTTTGGAAAATTAGCGGAATGGCTTAAAAAAGAATTTTTTTAATAGTGAAGCTTCGGCCGGACTGATTCGGTCGTGTGTAACGGTGTTACCTGGGGGGGGAACATGAATATCGAAGTGGTCGATGAACGAACCGCGAGTCCGACGGTCATCAAGGTGATCGGCGCGGGCGGCGGAGGGTCGAACGCGGTAAACCGGATGATCGCAAGCGGGTTGCAGAACGTGGAGTTCATCGTCGCTAATACCGATCTCCAAGCACTCGCGCTTTCAAATGCTCCGGTTAAACTACCGCTTGGGACCAAGTTGACTGGAGGCCTCGGCGCGGGCGGGAAGCCCGAAGTCGGCGAAAAGGCCGCGCTTGAAGATAAAGAAATGCTGATGAACGTACTCAAAGGTGCCGACATGGTGTTCGTTACCGCGGGTATGGGCGGCGGCACCGGGACCGGCGCCGCTCCGATCATCGCGCAGGCCGCTCGGGAAATCGGCGCGCTCACCGTGGGCGTCGTGACCAAGCCTTTCGAGTTTGAAGGCCGCTACAAGATGAAACTGGCGGAAGAGGGTATCGCGCGCCTGCGCGAATCGGTAGATACGCTTATCGTTATTCCTAACCAGCACCTCCTCAAAATCGTGGAGCGCAAGACGCCGATCAAGGAAGCTTTCCTAATCGCCGATGACGTACTCCGCCAGGGGGTTCAGGGAATTTCTGATCTCATAACGGTCCCCGGTATTATCAATATTGATTTCGCCGACGTCAGGACGACTATGCAGGGCCAGGGCGACGCGCTCATGGGTATCGGCATCGGAACGGGTGACAATCGGGCCGTGGATGCGGCTACCAATGCCATCAATAATCCGCTTTTGGAAGATTGCAGAATAGAAGGCGCCAAGCGTATTCTGGTGAATGTTTCGGGCGGAGAGGATCTATCCTTAACCGAGTTCCAGGAAGTGGTGAGTATTATTACCGCCAATTCCGATCCGAACGCATTGATCATTGCCGGAAACGCGCAGGATCCCGACTTGCATGACTGTGTTAAAGTAACCGTAATCGCGACCGGTTTCCGGATTGATACTCCGCAAATATCCGATCCCGTGAAAAGCGATGAAGCGGTGCGTCGAGAGGAAAGCGATTTCATCCGATATGACGAATGGAAGAACATGACGGAAAAGCCAAAGCAGCAACCGGCGGAGTTCCTTTCGTACCGGAATTTCCGCGAAGATGACCTGGACGTTCCGACCGTGATTCGGGACCGAAAGTTCTCCGCGGAGAAGAAGGAAGCGTAGGCCGGCTATGGACGACGGTCGGCGCCTCTTGGAGGGCTGCCTTCTAGAAGGCTACCGCTCGCGTTTGGTCGCCATGGAGCGCCGTTCCCCCCTGACCGTCGAAACGTACGTTTCCGAGATTCGGCTGTGCTTGACGCATTTGACGAAAATCGGCGCGGACGCGACGACGATCGACGCGATCGGATTAACGGATTATCTACTTTCCCGGCGCGCAGGCGGTTTGGACGACCTTTCGGTCGCTAAAGCAGTTTCGGCTTTGCGTTCCTTTTTCCGTCACCTGATGGATGAAGGAGTCCGGTTGGATAATCCAGCTTCCCTTCTTGAGCGTCCACGCGCCGATAGACGCTTGCCCGATGTTCTTTCTCGGGAAACGGTCGAACGTCTCCTTGCCGCGGTAGACATCTCCACCCCTCGGGGATTGCGCGACCGGGCGTTGTTCGAACTTGTCTATTCGTCGGGGCTTCGCATTTCGGAAGCCGCAGGCATTGATCTGGTGGATCTTTCATTCGGCGAGAGCCTTGCCCGAGTGCGCGGCAAAGGCGGTAAGGAACGGTTGGTTCCCTTCGGATCGCAAGCCGCCCGCCTTCTGCGCGAATACCTGGAATTCGCTCGGCCCGCTTTGGCAAAGGCAAAACGAAGTCCAGCCGTATTTCTCAATAGAAACGGCAGCCGGATTTCCAGAAAGGGTATTTGGAAAAATTACGCCGCTGTCGCCGCCCTTGCCGGAACGGGGTCTAAACTGCATACGCTCCGTCACAGTTTCGCGACTGAACTACTCAGCGGCGGCGCTGATTTGCGTTCCGTACAAGAATTGCTGGGTCACGCGGACCTCAACACTACGCAGATTTATACGCATGTGGACGCCGCTGCCTTGCGTTCGAACCATACGCGCTATCTTCCGCACTTGTCGGAGCGAAAAAAATGAGGGAAAACACAAGCAGTATGAAAAAACCGCCCCTATCGACCAATGGGAGGAATACGATGAAAAATCCGAAACGCGTTCTTGCGATTTTCATTGCCCTCATTCTCGTCGCGGGGCTCGGTTTTGCCGCGTTTTCCTTCATGCGGCCTTCAAACATCGTTCAACGAATAGCCGGCATATCACCCGACGGCTCCCCGCCAGAGACGATTGAAGGGCTTCGTTCAGCCATCGGCGCTTACGAATCAAAGGTCGCGGAAACTATTAGCGCGGCGGCCCAAGCGGGTATATATTGGAAAATTCTCGCGGTTCGGTACATGGACCGCGGCATGTACGGAGAATCATTGGACGCGCTCAACAGCGCCGTCACTTATTTTCCCGAAGATGCGACCTTGCATTATTTGATCGGGATATGCGCCGCCGTCATGTCTAAATCAAGCTACGACTATGCCGGTACCGGTCGAAACAAAGAAAAGGAACGTTTGCTGGCACTCGCCGAAAGCGCGCAGAAACGGGCTATCGCATTAGACTCAAAATACTCGCGGCCGCTGTACGCATTGGGCGTTCTGCTGGTGTTCGAGCTTGATCGCGCCGTGGAAGCCGTGCCCTACCTTGAACGATACCTTTCAATGCAGACTAAAGACGTTGACGCCATGTTCATTTTGGCGCGCGCGTATTACGTAACCGGCCGCAGAGACGAATCAGTTACGCTCTACGATCGCATTCTTTCCCTTACGAAGGATGAAAAGAAACGGACCGAAGCGATTTCAAACAAAAAAACCGTATTGGATCGGCAGTATGGATCGAAGTAACTTGGACCTCGCGATAGCGAGGATGACGTTCCTGAAAGCGCATGAACGCGTTTTGCTCGCCCAATCGCTTGACCGAGCCGATGATTTGGCCGTACTTTCGATCACGGATCTGGAAAAGATCATTCAGCGTTCTTTCCCCCGCAAGACCTGGCAAAGCGCGGATTTGCTCGCGGCCGCCGAACGGGATCGAGTGGAATCGGAGCGCCGCGGCATTTCGTTCGTATCGTATACCTCGGACGATTATCCCCCTTTACTCCGGGAACTTCCCGATCCGCCGACGGTTCTTTTCTATAGAGGTACGCTTCCCGATCCGGAAAAGCCGTTGGCCGGCGTTGTCGGAACGAGGCATCCCAGCTCCGAAGGTTCTCGGATCGCGTATGAAATAGGACGCGATTTCGGAAAGAGCGGCGTTGCGGTGGTCTCAGGACTCGCTCTCGGCATTGATTCTCTGGCGCATCGCGGAAACGCGGACGCAGCCGCGCCGACGGTCGCGGTGCTCGGTTGCGGACTCGACTCAGTGTATCCCGCGTCCAATCGCGCTCTTGCGCGTCGAATCGTTGAATGCGGCGGAGCGCTTCTCAGCGAATATCCATGCGGAACTCTGCCCCTGAAGCATCATTTCCCGGCCAGGAATCGGATCATTGCCGGCCTATCCCGGGCTCTGGTTGTTGTGGAGGCTCCCGATCATTCAGGCGCACTAATCAGCGCCGATTTTGCTTTGGATCAGGGACGTGATTTATGGGTCGTTTCCGGCTGTCTGGCGACTCACGCCGCTGAAGGCTGTAGAAAACTCGTCGCGGACGGTGCGCGCGTCGCCCGGAACGCCTTCGATATTGTCGCTGACTGGGGCTTGCGAGTTCCCTCCGTCGCCGTGCCTGCATTATCTATCTGCCCCGCGAATGCCCTTTCTTTCGGCACCCGCGCGGCAAAACTGTTGGAACTTGAGCTTCAAACGAATACGACGGTGAAACCGACACCTTTAGGAGTACGTTAATGGCGGCCACAAAGAGCGCGAAAAAGGCTACAGTAAAAAAGAAGACCCTTGTAATCGTGGAGTCCCCCGCTAAGGCGAAGACTATCGAAAAATACCTTGGATCGAAATACATCGTAAAGGCGTCCATGGGACATCTGATCGATCTACCGAAATCACGTATCGCGATCGATGCGGAAAATAATTTTGAGCCGGAATACATCACCGTCCGAGGCCGCGCCAAGCTTTTGAAAGAATTGCAAAGCGATGCGAAGAAAGCCGACGCCATATATCTGGCAAGTGATAATGACCGCGAGGGAGAGGCGATCGCCTTCCACTTGGGCAAAGCGTTGCACGCAAAAGCCCCCGACGTTCCGGTCAAGCGCATCGTGTTCAACGAGATCACGCCCGCCGCGATCAAGGAAGCCGTCGCCCATCCGGGCGATATCGACGATACGAAAGTCAACGCGCAAAAAGCGCGACGCGTGCTCGATCGATTGGTTGGCTATAACCTTTCGCCACTTTTGTGGAAGAAGGTTAAAAACGGACTTTCAGCGGGTCGCGTCCAGTCCGTCGCGTTGCGTCTGGTCTGTGACCGGGAAAAGGAAGTTGAATCCTTCATCCCGGAAGAATATTGGACGCTCGACGCGGATTTCAAGAAAGGCCGCGCTATTTTCACCGCCCAACTCGTGTCCTATCAGGGTGAAAAGCCGGAGCTTAAGAACGAAAAGCAAGTCGAAAAAATTGTAGCCGCCATTGGGGCTTCCGATTGCGTTGTTTCCGATGTCAAAGAATCGGAAAAAAGCGTCCGGCCGAAGCCGCCGTTCACTACCTCCAAGCTCCAGCAGACTGCCGCAAATCGGCTCGGTTTTACGAGCAAGAAGACGATGCAGATCGCCCAGCAATTGTACGAAGGCGTTAACATCGGCTCCACTCGCGTGGGCCTTATTACCTACATGCGTACCGACTCGGTTCGTATTTCCCCGCTCGCGTTGGAAGAAGTCCGCGCTTGGCTTGGCGAGCATTTTCCCGCGGAACGGCCGCCGGCCGCCGTGGAATATATCGTAGAGAAAAAGGCCCAGGATGCGCATGAGGCGATCCGACCAACTTACGTTTCCTACACGCCGGATTCGGTGAAGGATCATCTGACGCGCGACCAGCAGAGGCTCTATGCGATCATTTGGGAACGATTTGTTTCCAGCCAGATGAATCCCGCGCGCAGCCGTACGACTAGCTTGGATATTTCCGCCGGAGAGGCGGTATTCCGCATTTCCGGTTCCAAGCTGGTGGAAAAGGGCTTCTACAAGGTCATCAAGACGCTGTCTTCCAAGGACGATAAAGAAACGCCTCTTCCCGAACTGAAGAGAGGCGAAAAACTCGATCTGCTCAAATTTCATCCCGAACAGCATTTTACCCAAGGTTCCGCTCGTTTTACCGACGCGTCTATCGTCAAGATATTGGAAGAACAGGGAATTGGACGGCCGTCGACGTACGCGCCCATCATCTCCGTCTTGCTTGAACGCTTTTACATCACCCGGTCCAATAAGCAGTTGGTACCGACCATCCTGGGACGCATGATTTGCGACATGCTTGTCGAATATTTTCCGACTGTTGTGGACGTTGGTTTTACCGCGGGGCTTGAGACCAAGTTGGATGAGGTCGAGGAAAATCGGATTCTCTGGTCACAGATGATCAGAACGTTCTACGGTCCTTTCAAGGCACGCGTTGATGAAGTATCGAAAACTCTTGAATCCTTTAAAGGATCGATGGACGAGGTCACCGATCACAAATGCGAGCTCTGCAATAGGCCCATGGTCAAGAAGCTTGGCCGTTTCGGCTATTTCCTGGCGTGCTCCGGTTTCCCGGAGTGCCGGAGCACTCGTTCGATCCCCTTGGCCAAGTGTCCTATGCCCGGTTGTACCGGAGAGATTGTCACGCGGCGCACGAAGGGTCGCGGCAAGGAATTCTATGGTTGCACACGCTACCCGGAATGTGACTTCATCAGCCACTACAAGCCGCTGCCGATGAATTGTCCCAAGTGCGGCCGATTTTTGGTGGAAAAATACGATAAAAAGAACGGCTCACATAAAGCGTGCATAAACCCCGACTGTGATTATCTGCACAGTCCGGAGGAAGAAGGGGAGCATGAAGCGGAGGATTGAGGAATACCTCGAGTACCTCGCGGGCGTACGCGGCCTTTCGCCGCGTACGATCGAGTCGTATACGCGGGATTTAGAGCAATACGAATCCTCTTGCCTTGAAAATGGCGTGTTACCGGAAAACGCGTCCATTTCCGATGTCCGGCGATTCACCGCGCGTCTTTCTTTAAACGGCTCGGCCGCGACCAGTGCCAACCGCGCTCTGTCGGCCGTGCGAGGTTTCCATCGATACCTGGTACGCTATCAGGTCCGCATTGATGATCCGAGCAGCGCGAGCCGTAATCTCAAAACGGGGCGGACTCTTCCGGCCTTCCTTTGGGAAGACGAGATGGCTTCCTTTGCCGCTTTACCGGAAACTGCCGATATTCTCTGGCCTCTCCGGGATTCATCCCTCATTCACTGCCTCTATTCGGCAGGCTTGCGCGTTTCCGAGGCGGCTTCGCTTCGCCTTTCCCGCCTTGATGCGGATCTTTCATCGTCGCGTGTTCTGGGAAAAGGCGGGAAGGAGCGGCGCGTGTTTTTTTCCGTTGAAGCTCGGGACGCGCTTGCCGCGTATCTTCCCGCGCGTCTGGAACGGATCAAGGCGGAAAAGCCGACCGACGCTTTATTTGTGAACCATTCAGGCGGCGCTTTAAGCGTTCGCGGCATTCGGTGGATTGTAGACCGTTACGCCGCTTGTTCCGGTTTGGGTAAGCCTGTGTATCCGCACTCGCTCAGGCACAGTTTCGCGACGCATCTGGTCAACGCCGGTTGCGATGTTCGCGTCGTCCAGGAACTGCTGGGGCACGCGAACCTGTCTACGACACAACGGTATACTCACGTCAATATGGAACGATTGAAGCGGATCTACGCGAAAGCGCATCCGCATGGAGAAATAAGATGAAAATCAGAAGCACTACGGTCATCGCTGTACGGAAAGACGGAAAGGTCGCCATGGCCGGCGATGGACAGGTCACCGCGGGAAATACGGTCATGAAGAACAACGCGAAGAAGGTGCGTCGCATGCTGGACGGACGAGTTCTCTCCGGATTCGCCGGCGCTACCGCGGACGCGTTCACCCTGTTCGAACGCTTTGAAGTCAAGCTCAAGGAATATTCGGGCGACCTGACCCGGAGCGCCGTGGAATTGGCCAAAGACTGGCGTACCGATCGTGCGCTGCGCCGCCTGGAAGCCATGCTCCTCGTGGCCGACAAGGATAGGATACTCCTCATTTCCGGTACCGGCGACGTGATCGAACCCGCGGATGACGCTTTGGCGATCGGGTCGGGCGGTCCCTACGCCTACGCCGCGGCGCTCGCGTTCTTGGAAGCGGGGCAGTTTTCCGCGAAGGAAATCGTCGAAAAGAGCCTTAAGATAGCGGGCAATATTTGCATCTATACGAACGATCACATTACCGTAGAGGAGCTTTCGTAAACCATGACCGACTTTGACAAGCTTACCCCGCGCGAAATTGTCGCGGAACTGGATAAATACATCATCGGGCAGAAAAAAGCCAAACGTGCCGTAGCGGTGGCGCTGCGTAACCGCATCAGGCGTCTCAAGCTTCCTCAAGACGTCCGTGACGATATCGCCCCGAAAAATATCCTCATGATCGGACCGACAGGCGTCGGCAAGACCGAGATCGCCCGCCGTTTGGCTAAGCTTTCAGGCGCTCCCTTCATCAAGGTGGAAGCCACAAAATACACCGAAGTCGGTTATGTCGGACGTGATGTTGAATCAATGATCCGCGATCTTATGGCCGCCGGTTTTCAGATGGTCAAGGAAGAGATGCGCGAAGGTGTGCGCGAGGAAGCGGAAAAACGAGCGGAAGAAGCGCTTCTCGATCTTCTGTTGCCCGGCTCGGCTAAGAAGCCCGCGAGCGGCTCGGGTGGCATACTCGGTTCGATTTTCGGAAACTCCGCCGCCGTTTCTCCGGCGCAAAAAGTCGCAGCGGTAGAATTAGAAGCCCCGGCCAGCGCCGCCCCGGCGGATTCGTCGGCTGCCGCGGACGCTTCCACTGGTTCGGCTTTCGAACCGGCGGGAAACGCCGACGCGACGCGCGAAAAACTACGCGGAATGCTTCGCGCGGGGAAACTGGATGAGCGGACCGTTGAGGTTTCCGTCCAACAGCAGGCTCAAATGCCGACCATGGAAATCCTCGGCGGTACCAACATGGAAGACCTTGAGCAAAGTCTTTCAGGGCTTGCCGGTATGTTCGGGGGCGGGAAAAAGAAGAAGCTTGTATCAGTCAAACGCGCCAAGGAAATTCTCTTTGCCGAAGAATCCGAGAAACTCGTGGACCGCGAACGCGTTGCCGAGGAAGCCCGAAGGCGCGTGCAGGAAACCGGCATCGTGTTTTTGGATGAGATAGACAAGATAGCGAGCAAGGGTGAACGAGCGGGCGGCGCCGATGTTTCGCGCGAAGGTGTGCAGCGTGATATTCTCCCGATCGTGGAAGGTTCGGTCATCAACACAAAGTGGGGTTCGGTCGATACCGCGCATATCCTGTTCATTGCCGCGGGAGCTTTCAATGTCAGTAAGCCCTCTGACCTAATCCCTGAGTTGCAAGGCCGTTTCCCGCTCCGAGTGGAACTGGAAGCGCTCGGCAAGGACGATTTCGTTCGCATTCTCACCGAGCCCAAAAACGCGCTCACCAAACAGTACGCCGATCTCTTGAGGACCGACGGTGTCGAGATCGAGTTCACTCCCGAAGCGATCGAAAAACTTTCTGCGATAGCCGCCGAGGTCAATTCGCGCCTGGAAAACATCGGGGCGCGGCGGCTGCATACGATCATGGAAGCGCTACTTGAGGAACTTTCCTTTGAGGCGCCCGATCTTCCGCCGCAGAAAGTGCCGATAACCGCGGCGTATGTGGACGAACGGCTTGCCGGGATCGTCAAGGATCAGGATCTGGGACGATACATTCTGTAATCAGGAGAGCTCGTTCGGCCGATGTTATATAGGTAAAGATGTTTTGTTGTGGGAGGCTTGTGGTGAATGTAGGCAACGATTTCGCGAAGACAGTTGATATACTCCATCGCGCCATGGACGCGAGCAGTATTCGCCGGGACGTCATCGCCAACAATATGGCGAACGCCGACGTGCCGAATTTCAAGCGGACCGTCGTCAACTTCGAAAGCGAACTCAAACGCGCCTTGGATTCCGCGGATCAAAAGCCGGCGCTCGGTTTGGCTCTGACGAACGAGAAGCACATACCCAATTGGCGGGAACAGGATTACCGGAAAGTCGAGCCCCGGCGCGTGCTGGATTATGTGACGACCGCGAAAAACAACGGCAACAACGTGGATCCGGAAGAAGAGATGATGCTCGCCCTTCAGAATCAGATGTCGTACACCTTGATGGCCCAGGCGCAAACTTTTGAGTTCGGCCAAGTCAATCTGGTGTTGAGGTAGGATAAGAAATGGGACTTTACAGCTCGATCAACATTGCTTCATCGGGGATGACCGCCGAGCGCCTGCGCTCCGACGTCATAGCGGATAACGTCGCGAACGCGAACACCACGCGCACCGCCGAGGGCGGTCCCTTCAAACGCAGCCGCGTCGTGCTCCGTCCGCGCACCGAGCAGCCCTTTTGGCGTTCGCCGTTT
>JBAYHM010000131.1:0-11848 GCA_041666155.1 Treponemataceae bacterium | reverse complement strand
TCTCCGATCTCTGTAAACTCCTTTTGGAAAGTTACGAGAAGGATTCTGACCGGATCGATTTCGTGTTTGACCTGGAAACCATCCGCGTTCCTCTCGATACGGCGATCCCGCTTGGCCTGATCCTGAACGAAACAATAACGAACGCATTGAAGCACGCGTTCCCCGATAATCGTAAAGGACGTATCCGCATTGGCCTAAAAAAAACGGAAAGAGATCACTTCGATCTATTTATCGTGGATGACGGGGTAGGCGTCGCACCTGAGTTTAAGCTGGAAGACGCGGAAAGTATCGGGCTGAAAACGGTCTTTACACTTGCTGAACAAATCCGAGCGACAGTACGGGTTACGACGGATTCAGGAATCGCGTGGCGTATCTCTTTCAAGAATATCCAAGTAGCTCCTCGGATTTGAATGGCCGGCATCGGGTAACTTCAGAAGTCCCCTTATCTATTTTAGCGCGAAACTTGAAGCTAGGCGCGTGCGTTCATTGTCGCGAGCCAGTCCATCAGCGGCTGCATGAGCTCGGCGGCTTCGCGGCAGCGCTCCGTCAAATCCGCGCGGCCCAGATCGGCCTGGCCGAAATCTATGCCGACGCCTAATGCGGCTTGGCGTAAAAGATCCGCGCGCGGGTGGTCCGCCGGATAGCCGCGAGGCACACGCTTGTATTTGGGTTCCTCCATGGCGCGGAGTCCCTGTCCTTCAAGGGCCGCCAGGATGGACTGGAGAGCCGGACCGGTCTTTTCGTCATCCACCGCGCGGCGGTATCGATCCAGAGCTTCGGGCGTAAAGACGTGCTGGCCGCCGTAAAAGAATGCCTGGCCTAGTTCGATATGAAAATAGAAAATCGGGACTTCAACCTTCTTTCCCGGAGAGAGGGGAAAAATGATGCCCACGTTTTCCTTTAAGGGCCGCTTGTCCGGCGAGAACCGGATGTCCCGGTAGATGCGCATGAGGGACCCCGCGCCGTTGCGCCGAGTGTCGTAAACTACAGTCGGGTATCGCGTTGACAGCAGAGTGCCCAAAGCCATGATAAAGGCCGACGCCGGCTCGCAAATTTCGGCCTCGTACCGCGCCTTGTTTTCAGCGAACCATTCCTTGGTGTTGTTGAAAGAAAGTTCGTGCAGAAAGGGAAGTGTTCCCGGACCGAATCCAGCAAACGGCATGTGAGCCTCCTAGGGAAAAGGATGGTAAAGTATAGCATGTGGGGAATCATCCACTATCCTTGCCCGGTTGCCACTTGACCTAGTACAGTTCATTTTATGAAACAAATAGAGGTCGTCGCGGCGGTGATAATCCAAGAAGGACGAGTCTTCGCGGCTCAGCGAAACGGCAAGGGCGAGGTCGGATTTAAATGGGAGTTTCCCGGCGGCAAGACCGAGCAGGGTGAGACCAACCAAGCAGCCTTAGCGAGGGAGTTGCGCGAGGAATTGGGCGTTGTCGCTGAAGTCGGCGACTTTATAATGACCGTAACCCATGGCTACCAGACTTTTCACCTTACAATGCATTGTTATCAGGTTGAGATCCGTTCCGGCACGCTCGTGCTCAAGGAACACCTCGAATCACGTTGGTTAGCGCCTAACGAGCTAGATACCGTTGATTGGGCACCGGCAGATATTCCCGTGGCAGATAGAGTCCGGGAACTGCTGACACTATGACGCCGAAGGACTCACGTAAATCAGTCTCCGGTAAACCCAGGGTGGTTCAGGATGCCGAGGACTTCTTCGTAGGTGAGAAGGCCGCAGGTCATCCGGCACAAATTTCACGCGCCCGTTTTTTTTGTTGCGCATATTCGATAATGGTGCAATCATATATTTATTGCATAGAGCGAGCGCTCGCTCTATGCAATCGCATACCAAAAAATGCGATGAAAAACCAAGGAGGCCGCGCATGATCGATCAGACGACATTGGCTCGCGTTAATCTTAACGCCGTGCTGAGAGCCGTTGAGGAGCTTCCCGCCTACGACGAGAAGACAAGGGAAATAGCCGAAGGAAAACGGGAAACCGTTCAATTCATAGTCGGCGGGATGGGAAAAGCCAGGCTGACGGTTGGCGGCGGCAAGATCGAGTTCCTGAGCGGCGGCGGCCCCTCATCGATCATTCTGTGGTTTCCGAAACCGGAAAGCCTCAACGCCATGTTCGCGGGAACCGGAGGGCCGATCCCTCTCAAGGGCTTCACGAAGATCGGCTGGCTCAAGGGGCCGTTCACTCAGCTGACTGAACGCCTCTCCTATTACCTTAAACCGACGGAAAAATTGCTCGCGGACAGGGCTTACCGAAAAGCGAACTCAGCCTTGTCGCTCCACGTTGCCGCCTACGCGATCGCCGAAGTCGGCAACTACGACCCGGACGGAAAACTCAACGCGGCGCGCATGGCGGACGGGGGCATCTTTGTGGCCGCGCGCGGCGGTCCGGAACTCACCGTGATAGCCAAGGGGAAGATTCTTTCCACGGTGAAGGGCTCCGACCCCAGCGTCCGCGCGCGGATGGTGTTTTCAGACCTTGAAGCGGCGGGAGCGTTGCTCCGCGGGGAACTCAGCGCGTACGCGGCGATCGGCGCGGGGAAAATATCGCTCGGCGGCTACACGCCGCTCATCGACCACATGAACAAGGTGCTGGGCCTCGTACCCCGCTACTTAAGCTGAGGAGGAACGACCGTGAAAACCTATACGTATCCGAAGAGCCGCGCGCTGTTCGACCGGGCCCTCAAAGTCATCCCCGGCGGAGTCTACGGACACCTCGGGCCGGCTGAGGGCTGCTTTATGCCGGTGGAGGCTTTTCCCTTCTTCGCGTCCCGCGCCCAAGGCGCCTATTTTTGGGACGCCGACGGCAACCGCTTCATCGACTACATGTGCGCCTTCGGGCCGAACATCCTGGGCTACAACGATCCCGACGTGGACGCGGCGGCGAATGCCCAGTTAAAAGACGGCAACTGCATGTCCTTCCCGACCGGCAAGATGGTTGAGTTCGCCGAGCTCATGACCGACACGGTGGACATGGCCGATTGGGCCTTCTTCTGCAAGAACGGCGGCGACACGACCGCGTTCGCCATAATGATCGCCCGCGCCGCCACGGGCAGGAAGAAGATCGTGCTGACTCGGGGTGGATACCACGGCGTCGCTCCGTGGACCCAGAAGGCCGGCCACCCGGGAATCACTTCAGAGGACATCGTCAACAACCTCTACACGGAATTCGGCGACTACGAAGCCCTGGAACGCCTGTTCAGCGAAAACAAGGGAGAAATCGCCTGCTTCATGGCCACGCCGTACCACCACCCCGTGTTCGAAGACAACCTGCTCCCGCCTGAAGGTTATTGGAAGAAAGTACGGGAGCTCTGTACGCGGGACGGCGTCGTCCTAGCCGTCGACGACGTGCGCTGCGGGTTCCGCCTGGACACGCGGGGAAGCGACGCCCGCTACGGCTTTAAAGCCGACCTGGAATGTTTCTGCAAGGCTTTGGCCAACGGCTGGAACGTCTCCGCGTTATGCGGCGTCGACGCCCTGCGCGACGCGGCGGCTTCCATTATGTACACCGGGTCCTACTGGCTCTCCGCGGTACCGATTGCCGCAGCGATCGCCTGCGTTTCAAAACTGCGGAAAATCGATTCGGCCAAAATATGTCTTGAGAAAGGCGCGAAGCTCACCAGGGGATTGGCGGAGGCGGGAAAAGCGCACGGTTTTGACCTGAGAATCTCAGGCGAGCCGTCGATGTGGTTCATGCGGATAACCGATGACCCTGACTTCGACCATCATCAGGCGTGGGTGGCCGAGTGCGTGCGCCGGGGCGTTTACTTCACGAATCACCACAACCTCTTCATCAATACGGCCGTTTCGGACGAGGATATCCAGTTTACGCTGGAAGTCGCCGATGAGGCGTTCGCCGCCGTCAAGCGAGACGGCCCCCTGTCCGCCCGCAAAGGATGGTAGCCTTGCGCTTCCACACCGAAACGTTCGCCAAGGCCGACTCCAAGCGGCGTGAAACGTTGCTCGCTGTGGCGTTGGCTCAATTCGCCGAGAACGGCTTCAGCGCGACGAGCGTGAACGACATCGCCCGCCGCGCGAAGATTTCCATCGGCGCGCTGTACAGCTATTTCCCGTCCAAAGACGATCTGTACCTCACCGTCGTGGAACAGGGACGGGTTGTGCTGGAGGAAGCCCTCGGCGATATTGACGCAGACGCGTCGTTCTTCGATAGTTACGCGATCCTGGTCCGGCGGGCCCGCGATTACGCGCTTGCGAACCCAGAGCTGAACCGCATATACCTTGACGCGACCACGCATGGCCTGCGCCATCTCTCCAGCCGATTATCGGGCAGCCTTGAGACGATTACGGCGGACATGTACCGAAAAATACTCTCCGCGGCCATCGAACGCGGAGAGGTCCGCTCCGGAATCGATATCGGCGCTACCGCTTTCTGCCTGGATAATATCATTGTTCTTTTTCAGTTTTCCTTCGCTTCCGATTACTATCGGGAGCGGCTGCGTATATTTCTCGGCCTTTCCGGGGATGCGTCGATCGACGAGGAAGCGCTCATCGCGTCCATCACGAATTTCGCAAGGCGGGCCTTGGCGGCCTAAAAGACCGGTCCTAAATAAGGAGTGATGTGTTATGAAGATAAACGGCAAGGATGAACTTGCGGAGTTGTTCCGCGCGCAAGGTGAAAAAAGATGGGCGGTGGCGGCAACGAGCGCCGCGGAACGAATTTCCAAGCTGAAACTCTTGCGGAAAGCCATCGTCTCCCGCCAGGAAGAGCTCTACGCGGCGCTGTGGAAGGATTTCCACAAGTCCGCGATGGAGGGGTGGCTTACGGAAACGTACACGTCCATCGCCGAGATCAACCACACCATCAAGCATTTGAAATCGTGGATGCGGGACAGGCGGGTCGCCGGCGATATCAACCTTCCGCTCTCCACAAGCTACCTTCGTTGCGAGCCTAAGGGTCGTGTGCTCATCATGTCGCCCTGGAATTATCCGTTCCAGCTATTGATCGCCCCCCTCGTCTCGGCGATCGCGGCAGGCAACGTCGTCATCGCCAAGCCATCCAACAAGACACCCGCGACGAGCGCGTTTATCGCGTCACTTATCGAAGAACTCTTTTCGCGCGAAGAGATCGCCGTAGTAGAGGGTCCGGGAAAAGAGATCGGGGATCTACTCCTGGCTTTGCCTTTTGATCACATCTTTTTCACGGGAAGCCCGAAAATCGGTGCGCGGGTCGGAGAGGCGGCAGCCCGTGTTCACGCCGCTCTTACGCTGGAACTTGGAGGCAAATCCCCCACGATCATTCTTCCCGATGCCGACATAGAAGACGCCGCCGGAAAAATCATGTGGGGCAAGTGCCTCAACGCGGGCCAGACCTGCATCGCCCCGGATTATCTTTTCTGCCCCCGCGGCCTTGAGGAAGGCTTCGCGGCGGCGGCGAAACGCGTCGTTCAGCGGTTCTACGGCGCGGACGAAGAGAGCTGGAAGAACGCCGTCGATTTCCCCCGGATCGTAGATGCCGCCGCCTGCGAAAAACACCAAACGCTCGTCGCGGACGCGGTCGCAAAGGGCGCGAAAAAAGCGTTTGGAGGCGTATTCGATCCTGCCCAGCGCTACGACTCCCCCACGATCCTCACCGGCGTCACGACGGATATGGCAATCATGGCCGAGGAAATTTTCGGCCCCATCCTGCCGGTGATCGGCTACGATTCAATCGAAGAAGTAATCGCGTTCATCACATCGCGCCCCAAGCCGTTGGCTCTGTATGTTTTCGGAAAGGATAAAAACGCGATCGACCAAGTACTCTCACGGACTACTTCGGGGTCGGCGTGCGTGAACAACCTTATCATGCAGATAGAAAATCTAAACGTCCCCTTCGGCGGTATCGGCATGAGCGGTACGGGAAATTATCACGGGCACTTCGGTTTCAGGACCTTCTCCCACGAACGAAACATTCTGCGTCAGGGACCGCTCAACGTAGTGAAATACTTGTTCCCGCCATACGGAGGCCCGTTCCAGAAGCTGCTTCGCGGTTTGCTTGAAGCAATTTCGCATAGCACGAGGAAGAGCTAGAACCCGCGAACGCTACGCGCGCAGTACCTTTCCCGTCCGCGCGCCCGATACGCGTTTGCCTTGCCGGACCGCTTCCGTTCCGTTCACGTACACCGCCTCAATGCCGGCGGGAGTTCCGTCGCCGTCGCCGGAACGGTCCGCGACCGTCTCCGGATCGAAGACGACGAGGTCGGCGTAGGCGCCGGCCTTCAAGTAACCGCGGCCGTCCAGCTTGGCGCGGTCGGCGTTGGCGCCGCTCATCTTGCGCACCGCTTCCTCAAGCGGGATGACGCCTTCGCGCGCCCGTTCAAGGAAACGCGGGAAGCAGCCGAGCGCGGCGGGGTTCTGGAAGCCGGCGCTCTCCATCCACGCGTCGGTCATGAAATGCGCGGCCGGATGGCGCATGAGAGCGGCGATCAGAGCGGGACTGGAGTACTTGTCGATAAGGAGCCGGGCGGTGCCGCTGCTTTTCTTTGCAATATCAATGTAGTTTTCAAACTTGCCCATGCCGCGGGCCTTCGCGATCTCATCCAGGTAGAGGCCGTCGTACGGACTTATCTCCGGGTGGTTTCCCGCGGCCAGGCGCATGTCGCCGAAATCAAAACCGAGAAGCGCGAACGAGACGCCCATGAGGAATTTGACACGGCCGAGAAGCTTGGGATCGTCGTAGCCGCCGGGGAGTGACGCCATGAACCAATCCGGCAGGATCCCGGTAATGACCGTCGCGCCGCAATGGTGGGCGTAGGTGTCGAAGGCAACGTCCACGCCGTCGGCCCGCGCCTTGTCGATAAGGTCAAGCGCCCGCCCGGCCGTCCCCCAGCTTTTCTTGCCGACGAAGATCAGGTGGGAAACCTGGAGCCTGGCGCCCGAATCCCGGGCCAAGTCCAAGCACTCCTTGAGGGCGATAATGTTGTGCGGTTCGCCGAAGGGCTTCAGGGGGTAGGAGCCCGACACCTTGGAAAAGGCGCGAGCGTGGATGGTGACCAGCCCGCCGCGCTTGGCCGTCAGGGCCGCCGCGCGCTTTAGGTCGTCGTATCCGAGGAATATGTCCGGCGCGTAGCCCATGCCGAACGACAAGCCCCGCGCCCCGTCATCCATCGCCGCGCTGATCAGGCCGTCGTATTCCGCCGTTTCCCGCGCCGTGAACGGTTCGGCGGAATAGCCCTTGATCGAGGCGCGGATAGTGCCCGAGCCCGCAAGGCACGCGAGGTTGACGGGCAGTCCCTGCCGTTCA
This sequence comes from Treponemataceae bacterium, assembly GCA_041666155.1. Taxonomy (GTDB): domain Bacteria; phylum Spirochaetota; class Spirochaetia; order Treponematales; family Breznakiellaceae; genus SZUA-426. The sequence continues at coordinate 4,588 of JBAYHM010000131.1, read as the reverse complement.
AGGAGGGCGAAATATTGGGCGTAGCTGTCCCAGGAGATGCCGTCGTGCCCGGACTTGAACAGGTTGTTTTCCAGGAGTCCGCGGTGCTCGGTTCCTTTTTTAAATCCGGCTATGCCGAAGCCGCAGTTGCCGCCGACGAAGGTAGTGATGCCCTGGCGCAGGAAGGGGTCGATATAGACGGCTTCCTTGCCGGGAACGGACAGGAACCAGTCGTTATGCGAATGGAGGTCTATGAAGCCCGGCGCGACGGTCTTTCCGGTACAGTCGACGATCTCGGCGCCGGACGCGGCGACGGCGCTCCGGGAGACTTCGACTATCCGGTCGCCGTCCATGAGAACATCGCCCACATAGCCCGGTTTCCCGGTGCCGTCCACGATGAAGCCGTTCTTGAATACCCGCATGCCGCGCCTCCGCTTTGATTCTTCGAGTGAATGCTCACTTTCCGCAATAGCCGTCATTGTATGCCCGCTGTTTTCAAGACGCAACGACAATTTTCCAAAAAAACTTCGATTGACAAGCGGTGGAATTCTGGTAAACTAAGAGTGAGTGATCGCTCACTCTTAGGAGTCCATTTTGTCGTATTCAATACGCGAGTACCACGACGTACGCGATATCTACGAAAAGCTCGACGCGCTGATGGCTAGGGATCCGCTTCCGATACGGGAAGACGCGATGGCGCGATACCTCTCTTTTTTCGACGGATGCCCGAAGTCGAAGGCCATGGTCGAAGAGGCGAAGCGCTACATTCCGGGCGGCGTCCAGCACAACTTGGCGTTCAATTACCCCTTTCCCCTCGTCATAGACAAGGCGGAGGGCGCCTGGCTCACCGACGTCGACGGGCATCGCTATATCGATTTCCTGCAGGCGGGCGGTCCGACCATCCTGGGCAGCAACGATGAGGCGGTCCTGAGCCAGGTGATCGATGTGCTCAAGCGCGTCGGGCCGTCGACCGGTCTTTTCCACGAGTTCGAGCTGAAGCTCTCAAAGGAAATCTGCTCGCATATGCCCGCCGTCGAGATGTTCCGCATGCTCGGCTCCGGCACCGAGTCGGTGATGGCCGCGATACGCGTCGCCCGCCTGGCGACGGGAAAGAAGCACGTGATCAAGATTGGCGGCGCCTACCACGGCTGGAGCGATCAGCTGGTGTACAGCCTCAAGATCCCCAAGACCGGACGATTCGAAGCCCACGGCATCCCGGCGATCGTGAGCCGCCTGACCGACGAGGCGGCGCCCAACGACCTCTCTTCGCTCGAGCGGACCCTCTTCCTCAACCGGCTCAGGGGGGGTACGGCCTGCGTCCTCATAGAACCGCTCGGCCCCGAAAGCGGCACGAGGCCGGTGGACTTCGATTACAACAAGGGAGTCCGCGCCCTCTGCGATAAGTACGGGGCACTCCTCGTGTTCGACGAGGTGGTCACCGCGTTCCGCGTCGGACTGGAGGGCGCGCAAGGCTACTTCGGCGTGAGTCCCGACCTGACGACCTTCGGCAAAATAGTCGCCGGCGGCTATCCGTCCGCGGGAGGCTTGGGCGGCCGAAAGGACCTGATACTACGCATGGCAGCCGGGCTTGAATCCGGCAAAAAGCGCGCCTACGTCGGCGGGACCATGGCGGCCAATCCCCTATCCGCCGCGGCCGGATACTTCACGCTCAAGGAAATCGAGAAGCGCGAGGCGTGCGCCGTCGCGGGCCGCGCCGGTGACCGGCTCTGCGCCGGCCTCAAGGCCGCTATCACCAAGCGCGGCCTTCCCTTCGTCGCCTACAACCAGGGCTCGATCTGCCACCTGGAGACGGTCGGCGCCATGTTCATCAAGATGGACATGCTCAAGATCCTCAAGGTTCTCAAGGAGATAAAGGTGCGCAAGACCATGATGGAAGGCTACGGAGCGGCGTACGCGGCCGAGGGCATCGTAACGCTCGCCGGCAGCCGCATGTACACCAGCGCCGCCGACACCGATGCGATCATAGACGACGCGATCGGCCGCTTCGATAGGGTTTTCGCGAACGTCGCTTCGGACGCCGGCCTTGGCTCCGGAAAAGGAGCCTAGCATGACCGAGACTGAGGCCAAGGAAGCGGTCCGGGCTATGGGCCTGAAGCTCATCGAGCTGGGATTGACGGCGGGAACCTGGGGCAACGCGTCGATACGCTTTTCCGATAGCGCCATGGCCATAACACCCAGCGGCTTAGATTACTCGACAATGAAGGCCGACGACATCGTCATCGTCGACCTGCGCACCGGGGAAGCGCGCGGCGGCAAACCGTCGACGGAGAAGGCGCTGCACATGGCGCTGTACGAGAAAAGGCGCGAAGCTGTCGCGATAGTCCACACGCACTCCATGAGCGCGTCCACGGTCGCCGCGGCCCGTCGCGAAGTGCCGCCCATACTCGACGACCTTGCGCAGATAGTCGGACCCAGCCTCCGTGTCGCCGACTACTCGATACCGGGGACGAAGAAGATGGCCCGCTCGGTGCTGAAGGCGATATCCGGCCGGATGGCCGCCCTGATGGCCAACCACGGGGCCATCGCGATAGGCCGCTCGGCCGACGAGGCGCTGCTCTGCGCACAGATAGTCGAGAAAGGCTGCCGGGCTTTCATCGAAGCCGAGTTCCTCGGAGGCGCCAAGAGCATCCCGCGCTTCGAGGCGGCCATCATGCATGAGGTATACCTCCGCAAGTATTCGAAGCTGAAAAAGAGCGCCGACAAATGAGCGCGGACGCGGATACGAACGCGGCGCTCGTCATCGCGTACGATATCGGAACGACCAGCGCAAAAACCTGCCTATACCGGTTTTCGGGCGGGGCGGCTTCAGGCGCCCAACTGAAGGCGAGCGCTTCCGTCGAATACGGAATCCGCTTTCTGCCCAACGGAGGCGTCGAACAGAACCCCGACGACTGGTGGCGGGCGATATGCGAGGGAACGCGGACCGTGCTTTCATCCGGCGGAGGCGTGCGGCCGGATGACGTCCGCGGCGCCGCGTTCTGCTGCCAGATGCAGGGACTCGTCCTGGTCGACTCAGGCGGCAGGCCCGTCAGGCCTGCGATGAGCTATATGGACCAGCGCGGTTCGGACCAAAAACGACGGGGGCTCGAGAACGGCCTCAAGGTCGCGGGCATGAACATCGCGAAATTGCTTCCCTCCCTGCTCATCGCCGGCGGCGTATCGGCAAGCGCAAAGGATCCGGTCTGGAAATACAGATGGGTCGCGGAGAACGAGGGCGAGGCCTTCGCGCGAGTCCATAAGTGGCTGGACGCCAAGGAGTATCTTGTCGCCAAGGCGACCGGCCGCATGGCGATGACGCCCGACTCGGCCAACGCGACTTTCCTTTACGATACCAGGCCGAGCCGTCTCACGGCGGACGGCCTCGGCTCGTGGAGCGCTTCGCTCTGCGCCATGTTCGGCGTCGATCCCGCCCATATGCCCGAGGTCGTCGGCCCGACGGACATCGTCGGCCCCCTATTGCCGGCCGCGGCCGCCGAGCTTGGCTTGGCGGCCGGCACGCCGATCTTCGGGGGCGGCGGAGACCTGTCGCTCGTGGGGCTCGGCTCGGGAGCCATCGAGCCCGGAAACGTCCACATCTACATGGGAACCTCCGGCTGGGTGTCCGCGGTGACGGAGAGCAGGATAGTCGACACGGACGCATTCATCGCCTCCGTGATGGGCGCCCGGGCGGGGCTGTACAACTACATATCCGAGCAGGAAACCTCGGGCAAATGCATGGAGTGGGTCCGCGACCACCTGGTGCTCGACGAGGTCGGCGCCTACCTCGGCGCGCGCAACGCCGCCGAAGATCCCGACGCCCGCTATTCCTCGCTCTTCGAGCTGCTCGACGAAGCGATAGAATCGATACAGCCGGGTCTGGACTCGATCTTATTTGCCCCATGGCTCCACGGAAACCGCTCCCCCTTCGAGGACCCCCAGGCGCGCGGGATATTCTTCAACGTCGGACTCGGATCGGGCAAGCGATCGATGATACGGGCCGTCGCCGAGGGCATAGCGATGCACAATCGATGGCAGCTTGAGTCGATACGTCGAAAGGTCGACACGGCCGGCCCCATACGCTTCGTGGGCGGCGGCGCCCGTTCCCGTTCGATAGCGAGGATCATGTCCGACGTGCTGGGAGAAACGATAGAGACGGTCGAGCATCCCCAGAACTCGGGCGCGCTCGGCGCGGCGCTGCTTTGCGCCAAGGGACTCGGACTGGTAGCGACGCTCGCGGACGCCAAGGCGCTCATACGTCCGGATGCGGCATACGAGCCCAGGCGCGAACTCGCGGAGCTCTACGCCCGTCGTTTCGACGTGTTCAAGCGCCTCTACGCCAAGAACAAGCCGCTCTTCGCGACCCTCAACGGCGCCGCCGCGAAGGGAGCGGCTAGCGGCGGATCTCCATCGCGCGGCGGATGAAGCGCATCGCCGCGGCGATGAGAATTTCCGGATCGTCGACGGCCGCGTCGCCGACGTAATGCCGCAGGCGGTTGCGGTAGTAGGTCGAAGCGTAGGAGAACTGCACCGCCAGGAATATATCGTCAAGGCAGAACGCGCTGGATGCCGGATCGGCGTCGGCGGCGATCTCGCCGGCGGCCGCGGCGTC
>JBAYHM010000130.1:0-11862 GCA_041666155.1 Treponemataceae bacterium | reverse complement strand
TTGAAATAGCGCTTGCCCGCGCCTCTATGTGGCGTTGTTCTTCTAGAATAAGTTCCCGTTCTTCCCCCACGCGGATATTGCTTAAGCTTAAAAGTGCGTTTCCGATTTTGTCGATTTTCTTTCCGATGTGTTCCGGCTGAAGATTCAAAAAACGTTTGGCAGCCGGATTCGCGTACACAAGGATGGATTCCCGATCAAAAATCAACACCGCGTCCCGTAATTCTTCCAAGGCTTTTTCGCGGGCGGCCCCGACGAAAGGCAAAAAACGGAAGCGTTTCAAATTCACAATTAGGAAAAAGGCGGTCAAGGAGAACGCGATCGGCGTTGGATCGATATCGGAAGCCGATGAAAAGCCGATCACGTAAACAAAATTGGCGATGGTCGGAAAGAGCACGCCGACAACGAGAAAAGTGACTTGTAGTTTATTGGTCTTTTCCTGCGCAAGAATTCCTCGGAGGATGAAGATGATCGCAAACACGACGAAAACGTATGAATACACCCACATGACCCAGAAGCAGGGGCCGTAGTCCTTCATGATGTATAAAAAACCGTTGTATTCAGCTAAGTGGATATTATTTCGTACTAGGCCGATAAGTGGATCAAACCAAACCAAAACCGCGGTGACTCCCGGCACGATCCAGATTGCCCAATGCGGATCACGGCCCCAACCGCCCGCGCGCTCCTCACGATCAAACGATCGCCCAAAGGAATACCAAAGAACAGGGATAGTCGGGATCGCCATATACTGAAGATTTGTAGCGAAAAGTTTAGGACCCAAGCCCGGGATTATATATTCAAACGCGTTCCAGAGAGCCCACCAAGCGCTCGCGGCTAAAAAAAGAGTCAGGTAGAATAAACTGCGGGAATTGTTGTTCTTGCCGCGCAAATATAAAAATAATTGTAAAGACACCGCAGCCGTTATGAATAACGCCCAAACCGCTAGCGCATGCACCATATCCATTTTATTCGGTGTCTCTGTTTTGCGATGACATTAAGGAGAATCCTTAAACTTGGTATTATGAGAATGAGTCCTGCTTATGTTATATGCAAAATTTCGGATATGCCAAGTTTTATGAATTCAATAAAGTATACGATCTTCATATTTTAGATAGATTCTTACGAAATTCAGACGGATTTGTTCCCGTCGTTTCCCGGAATATTTTAGAGAAATTGTTGGGGAGAGAGAATCCGGTTGCGGTCGCGACAGCCCGGATGGAGAGGTCAGTGTTGCGAAGTAGTTTTTTAGCTTTTTTTATTCGGATTTCTCGGAGCGTTTCAGAGAATGATCGCCCGGTTTCCGTTTTAAGGAGTGCCGTCGCGTAGCTCGGACTTAAGCCAACAGCGCTAGCCATGTCACCCAAGCAAATAGGTTTTGCCATGAAACCTTCAATATATGAAATCATTTTTCGCACTTTTATAGAATTTTTTGCTTCAAGAAAATAAGAGATTTCCCACGTGAATTCCTCAAACAACCGGAAGGCTAAATACCCGAGCGTACCCAGATCGTCCGCCCTGTTTACAAGGAAAATATATTTGTTAGTGAGCGACATAACCTTTTCATAGTCAAGGCCCGACTCCAAGGCTATTTCAGAACAGGTACCGCAGCTCGTCAGGTATTTCTCTCGATAAAAACGGTAGGTTTCACCCGGATCGACTTTTCCGGGCAATAAAGTGACATCGCTCTGCAGCGCTCTTTTCAGACCTTCAACGTCGCCTGATCTGACGCAGTCCCGGATTTTCTTGGACACATCGCCGAGAAGCACTTCGCTGGTGTCGTCTTTTTTTTGAGCAAATACCGCCCCGGAGCCACCGACCGCCGGTGCCAAAAAGAGAGTGATCGGGACAAGCGGAAAACGAGCGGAAACGCCGTGAAGCGTGAACACGGCTATCTGTCCAACGAAAAAAAATCTATCCTCGCCTGAGGCCGGAAACGCGTCGGCGGCCGCAGTCACTGGAGGAATATCGTCACGCGCACACTCTATTTTTGCGAACGGTCCAGCAAGCAGAACCCACCCTTCCGTCCAGGTGGAACCAAGCCGGAGTGCAAGCCAGGAACGCCCTTTCAGACCGACAACCTTAACGATGAGCGAGTCCCTTTCAATCTGGTCTTTTAGAGTTCCAATTCTTCGGAAAATATTACTCAATTCTTCGCTGATTTCGTTCGGCACATTTCCGCTGAAACCTGGTGTCTCAAATTCTCCGTTTGAAGCGGCCATCAGCGAGACAATCCCAACCTTGCATCCAATATACAGGCTTCGGGCCAATAATCGATAAGATTCAAGTTCTACTGTCATCGTAATTTAGTATATAATGATTCAAACAAGGCGCAACGGCGCGACATCCGAATTCAGTCGAACGACGGGTTCATTCCGCCCATTCAATCCAGCGACGCGTAAAGCGCCGCCCGCATCGCCTCTACTGGAGGCTTTTTCCCCGTGAATAGTTCGAACTGAAACAGGCCCTGATAAAGCAGCATGGTCGCTCCGTCAACGCACACACAACCCGCCGCCGCCGCTTCCCGCAGAAGGCGTGTCGAACACGGCACGAACACGGCGTCCAGCACTATCGTTCCCGGCTTCAACGCGGACCCCGGAACAGGCGCGACATCAATCTGCGCGCCCATTCCCGCGGGGGTAGCGTTTATGACGATGTCGTACTCGTTAACCGCGCGCGGAAGATCAGTCAGAACGCCGCCGAAATCCACGGCCGCGTCCCGGGCCAGCGCCGAGCCTTTTGCTTTGTCGCGGGACCAGACCGCGACAAGCGCTCCGCGTTTCCTGAAACCGAACGCGATGGCGCGCGCGGCGCCTCCCGCCCCGATAAGGCAAACCCGACGCCCGGCCGGATCGGTTTTCTCTTCAACGGCGCGCAGAGCGCCTATCCAGTCCGTGTTGTAGCCTTTGAGTCGGCCGTTGTCGTTATACACGGTGTTGACCGCGCCGATTTCGGCCGCGGTCTCATCCAGCTCGTCCAGCAAGGGGACGACGGCCTGTTTGTACGGCTGCGAAACGCTGAAGCCGCGCGCGCCCAACGCGCGCAGTCCGTCGACAGCCTTGGCCAGCATGTGCGCCTCCGGCTCGAAAGCCAGGTATACGTACTTGAGGCCGAGCGCCTCAAACCCCGCGTTGTGCATGACCGGGGAACGAGCGGCGCGGTTCGGACGCGCGATCGTCGCGCACATAATGGTTTGGGCGTCAATGCGCATCGTAGCGCTCCTCTTGAATCGATTATTTTCCGGCGCGCTTGGCGAAGAACGCTTCCAGGCGCTCCATCGTGTCTCCGGTCGTGACGCAGGCGATCGTGGAAACCGTCTCGGCATAGCGGACGAACTCCCGCGCGCGGTTCTCTTCCGCGTTCAGGACGCGTTTGATCTGCGCGGTAGCCATCGCGCTGTTCTTCCGGATGCTCTCTAAGGTTTCGCTTAGTCGTTTTTCCAGTTCCGCCTGATTTCCCGCGACCAGAGCCAACCCCAGGCGTCCGGCCTCCACCGCGTCTATCACGCGGCCGGTGAAAAACAATTCCCGCGCCGCCGCGGGGCCGATCCGCGCGGGAAGCCGCGCGCAGCCGCCCCAGCCGGGCGTGAAACCGAGACCGGCCTCAGGCTGGCCGAAATGAGCCGTATCGGCGGCCAGGATGAAGTCGCAGGCCATGGCCAGTTCAAGGCCGCCGCCCAGCGCGAATCCGCTGATCTTGGCGATCACCGGAAACGGCAGATCGGCGAGCCGATTGAACACCTCGTGACCGCGCTCGATCCACCCGGCGACGCTGTTTTTGTCCACGGTCTTGAGCACTTCGATATTTGCGCCAACCACGAAATACTTCTGGTTTGCGGACTCCAGCACCAGGGCGCGCACTGAATCGATATCCCGCGCGACTAGGGCGGACAAGCTTTTCAGGTGGGCTTCCAGCCGGTCCAGCACCTCGTAATCGATGGTGGCCGGTTTGGAAGGGTCCTCGGCGGAAAAAACCAGCCGGCCGATGCCATCGGCCAGCGTCAATTCAATATTCGTTTTCATGTGTCGTTCCTCAGCTGAAAAGCGCGCTGTCCATGGTTTTTAGCCCCGGATCCACGATCGGCCTGAAATCCATGTGCGCCATAACGTCCTTCTCCACGTCCAAGCCGGGCGCTATTTCCGTCAGGTGCAGACCGTCCTCTTTCAGGCAAAACACCGCGCGCTCCGTGATGTACAGGACCGGTTGTCCGGTACGCCGGGCGTATTTGGCGCTGAACGTGATCTGATTGACCTTGCCGACGAACTTGCGCAGCTTGCCTTCGTTTTCAATCGATAATTTTCCACCGCCGACGCGGCAGACGAAATCCTTGGCGGTGAACGTGCCGCAGAAAACGACTTTCTTGGCGTTCTGGGTGATGTTGATGAAGCCCCCGCAGCCGGCCAGCATTCCGCCGACCTTGCTGGAATTGACGTTGCCCTCGCGGTCGGTTTCGGCCATGCCGAGGAACGCGACATCGATGCCGCCGCCGTCGTAAAAGGCGAACTGCGCGTCCATCGGCACGATGGCTTCCGGATTGTAGGCCATGCCGAAGGTGACCCCGCCCACCGGCGTTCCACCGACGGCGCCCTGCTCTACGGTCAGGGTGAAGTCGTCGATAAAGCCCTCTTCAGTGGCCACAGCGGCGACGCCCGAAGGTTGGCCCACGCCCAGGTTTACCACCGCGCCCTTGAAGATTTCCTTGGCGGCGCGCCGGGCTATCACCTTGCGTTCATCCAGAGGAATGGGCGGGATGCTTTCCACGGGAACCTTGATGTGACCGCAGTAGGACGGATTGTAGAAATCAAGACAGGTCTGCTTCTGCTCGGGATCCACCACCACGTAATCCACGCAAATGCCGGGGATCCGCACCAGGTGGGGATCGAGCGATTTGGCCTGCGCCAGATATTTGACTTGCGCTATCACCACGCCGCCCGAACTCTTGACCGCCTGGGCGATGGAGATACCCTCCAGAAACGCCCCTTCCTCTTCGGAGGAAATATTGCCGCGCGTATCGGCGGTGGTGCCGCGGACAAAGCCGACATCGAACTTGAAGCGCGGCCAAAAAAGCCACTCCTCGCCCTCGATCTCGATTACTTTGACCAGATCTTCCTTGGTCACTTCATTCATTTTCCCGCCTTCAATGCGCGGGTCGATATACGTGTCCAGGCCGACTTTAGTGATGACGCCCGGAGTGCGGGCCGCCACGGCGCGGAACATGTGCGCCAGGACGCCCTGCGGGAAGTTATAAGCCTCTACTTTGTTTTCCTGGATGAGCTTGCCCATTTTCGGCGCCATGCCCAGGTGTCCCGCGACATCGCGCTTAACCAGCCCTTCAAAGGCCAGATAGTCGAGACCTATTTCCTTCTTGTCGCCGAGGCCCGTGGAGTGTACCACGGTGATGCCGCGCGGCGAGCCCTCTTTTTGGAAGCGCTCGCCGAGAGCCTTGATGAGAGAGGTGGGCTCGCCCACCCCGCCCCCGGAACCCTGGCTGACCAGGCAAGATCCGTCCTTGACGAATGCCGCCGCCTGGGCGGCCGTGATGATTCCTTTCATGCCGATACCGAATCAGAAAAGGCTGGGCATAAGCAGTCTGGGTATTCCCAGCGTGATATCGGGAATGAAAACGCACAACAGCAGGACGACCATCATCACCGCGAGGAAGGACCCGACCTCCTTTAAAGGCTGGATCACATTTATCTTGGCGATCTGGCAGCTTATCAGCAGACACAAGCCGTACGGAGGAGTGATCAGACCATAGGCCAGCGTGATGCAGCCGACGATGGCGAAATGCATCGGATTGATGCCGACGCTCTCCGTCAATGGTTTGAGCAGAGGCGCGAAGATGATGATGGCCGGTACCGCGTCTATGAACATGCCCACGATCATGAACACGCCGACGATCAGGAGCATCATTATCTGCGGGTTGGAAGTCATCGCGCTCAAAGAAGCGACAAGGTAGGCGGGTATCTTGTAGTAGGCCATAACCCATGAATAGATGGAAGCGCAGCCTACGCAGAACAGCACGACTGAGGACAAAGTCAGGGTATCGTAAAGAATCTGAAGGAAACTCTTGACGTTGAGACTTTTGTAGACGAAAAAACCGAGGAAGCTTGCGTAGAGTACGGCTATCAGAGCGGCTTCGGTCGGCGTCACTAAACCAAACACCACTCCGCCGACGATGATAAGCGGAGTAAGGATCGCGGCAAAGGACTCTTTGAGAGCTTCAAGCAAACCCTTGAAAGAGAAACTATCCATGCGCGGGTAATTGCGCTTCTTCGCGTAGTAGTAGACCAAACCCATTTGGCCGAATCCGATCATGAGCCCCGGAATGATACCTGCCAGGAAAAGGCCGGAAACCGAGGTATTCATGACTCCGCCCCATACCACCATGATGATGCTGGGAGGGATGATCACGCCCATGACCGCGGAGCAGGCGGTGACGGCGACCGTGAAGTTCACGTCGTAACCGGCCTTGACCATAGCGGGAATAATTATCGAACCTTCGCCCGCGGCGTCCGCGTTGGAGGAACCCGAGATGCCGGCGAAGATCATGCTGGTGACGACGTTGACGTGTCCCAGTCCGCCGGGAAGATGCCCGACCATCGATTGGGCCAGCTTGAGAAGCAGATTGGTGATCCCCGCGAAGTTCATGAGGTTCGCGGCCAGCACGAAGAACGGGATGGCCAAGAGTATGAACGATCCGTACTGCATCATCATGCGGTGCAGCAACATGATCGGGGTCACCGTCGGCGTCATGATCAGAATGGGGACGACGGAGAAAGCAAGGGCGAAAGCTATCGGCACGCGTAAAGCGATGAGCACCACCAAGGTCGCGAACATGATGAAGAAAACGGTTCCTGCGCCGAGCATCAAAGCGCCTCCTTGGATTCGATTGCATCTTTCATGATGAAATCTTTATAAAAGTCCTCAATGAGGAATAGGAACCAGAGGAATCCGGTAACGGGAACCGAAACATAGAGGAAGCCGAGGTTTACCATCAGAATATCAGAAGTCTGGATCATCGCCCATTTGACGAGGAAATCGTAACCGAAAAATATGAACGTCAAGGTCACGAGGCCGACGAAGACGTAATACACGAGTTTAAGAAAGATATGAATAATTCGGGGAGGGGTTTTCCCCATGAACAGATCCACATTGAAGTGCTTGGCTTCTTTAACTCCGAGCGCGGCGCCGATAAAAACCATCCAAATCATTGCCCAATTGGCGATTTCCAACGGCCAGAGCCAGCGGGGAATGAACGGAACGTAGCGCCCGAGCACCTGTAGAGTAACGGCGCCGAGGAGAACAAGGCCGAGGGCAATCAGGATATATTTCAGGATCTTGGCGATCGAGTCGCAAAAAATCAAAAAAGCCATAGCGTTTCCTTCTATTTTATGTGGGTAAAGAAATGCGCGGGCGGGGTTTCCCGCCCGCGGATGAAACGCTTAATTGATGGCGTTGATCTTCTGGAGAACCGCGTCGGCGTTGTTGTCCTTCGCGAATTTCTCGATGGAGGGCATGGCACGCTTTCGCATCTCTACGTTATCGAAGGGAATGACCTTGAGACCGTTCTTTTCAGTCAGGAGCTTCACGATCCCGTCGCCTTCGGCCACTTCGGTCTTGCGGTGGTAGGCGGAGGCGGCCAAGCCGGCCTTCAGCACTACGTCCTGCAGGTCCTTGGGGAAGCTCTGGAATTTCTTCTCGCTAATGGCAAGAATTCGGGTGGTGATCTGGTGCGCGGTCTGGATGTAGTAGGGCGCGACTTCGTAGAACTTCATGCCCTGGAGTCCGGCGGGCTCATTTTCAAGGGCGTCAAGAACGCCGGTCTTGATAGCGTTGTAGACTTCCATGTAGTCCATCGGGGTGGCCTTGATGCCGGTAGCGGAGAAAGCCGCCTGGTGCAGGGGGGAACCCTGAACGCGCATCTGAAGGGTCGGGAATTGGTCGATGTTCCTGATTTCCTTCTTGCTGATGATGTGGCGCACACCGCCGCCGCCGTAGCCGAGGAAACGGACGCCCTTGCCGATCATAGTCTTCTGGATGGGCTCGAAGACGTTGGCTTCTACGCATTTATTCCAGTGGTCCACGCTCTTGAAGATGAAGGGCGCGTCGATGAAGGTGGCGGTTTTGTCCCAGTTGGCGATCCAGGCGGGGGAAATGATTGAGAAGTCGATCGCGGTGCCCTGGGTCATGTATTCGATGGCGTCTTTCTCCGTGCCGATATCGCCGGAGTGATGAAGATCCCATTCGATCTTGATCGGGCCTTTGTAATTGGCGGTGACCTCATCGCGGAATTTTTCAAGAGTGCGGAAATAAACGTGCTCCTTGGGGAGCATCGTATGGCCGACCATTTTGATCGTAGTCACGGCCGCGGCCTTGGGCGCGTCCTTAGGAGCTTCCTTGGCGCCGCCGGCAAATAGAGACATGGAAACCAACGCGGCAGAGAGCACAAGAGCGATAGTCTTCTTCATGCAAAACCTCCTGGAATCTATTGGATCGTTCTAGTGAGGATAGCGCCAGGGGTAAAGCTTTGTCAAATCTTTTCACTTGACAAAGCAGCGATGAAAGCCTCACATAGATTAATCATGGAAAAGAAGGAAAAGATCGTACGGGCCGAAGGCAGGATCACGCTAAAACACGTGGCCGAAGACGCCGGAGTCTCGCGGTCTACCGTTTCGCTGGTTTTGCGCGGAGGAACCAACTTAGCGGATGAGACCGTTCAACGGGTTATTGGATCGATCCAAAAGCTAGGCTACGTGTATAATCGCGCCGCCGCCAGCCTGCGCACGAACCGTTCGAATACGGTCGGCCTTCTCGTTCCTAATATCCAGAACCCGGTCTTCGCGGAAATCCTCGTCGGGGCTGAGGAAAAATTAAACCGCATCGGCATGACGCTCCTGCTCACCAACACCGGAGAAAGCCTCGACCGACAAAAAAGAGCTCTGACCTTGATGCATGAACACGGAGTCGAGGGTATTTTGATCTGCCCCGTCCGCGGAACGAAAGGCCGAGACATAGCCCCGCTGCTCGCCGGAACGCCAACCGTATTCCTCACGCGCTACCTCGACGACTTTCCCTGCAATTACATCGGTATAGACAACTCAGGCGGCATTGCCGCCGCCATGGACCACTTATTCAACCTCGGGCATCGACGCATCGCCTTTGCCGGAGGCTACGCGGACACGTCATCCTTCCGGGATAGATCCGAGGCGGTGCTGACGGCACTGCGGGAAAGGGGCTTGCCCGCCGAAACCGGGTTGCTCTTTCCATCGAACATCTCAACGGAAGGCGGCGAAGAAATGGTAAACGGCTTGCTCGCGGTGAAGGAACGACCGAGCGCGATCGTCTGCTTCAATGACTTGGTCGCGCTCGGTCTTATGATCGGACTCAAGAGACACGGACTCCAGCCCGGACGGGACATTTCGGTTATCGGTTTCGACGACATGCCCATATCTTCCGCGCTGAATCCCGCGTTGACCACCGTTCGCGCGGAGACCATAGCCATCGGCCACAGCGCCGCGGAGCTGCTGGAAAGTCTTATTGAGGAAGGCGAAGCGGCCCCCCGCCGCATCATACTCCCCACGACGCTGGTCGTGCGCGAATCCACCTGGTCATGCCGCAAAGATTGATCAACACTACGCGTAAACGGCACGAAGGCCTGTCCCGAAGTGTTTGGTTGTAGCGATCGGAATCCCTATCGCTACATCAAATCAGACTACTATCTATCCGAATAAATGATTCCATTGCCTCTTGTTTAATTATTTCAATAAAATCAACTTCAAGCGTCTTGTTCATAAATTTTTCTTCAAGCCTATATGCGGTTTCCTCAAAAGGATTCTCATCATAGCCATTACTGATTACATATTGAGCATAGGCCAAATGATATTTATCATACCCAATGAAATATTTCTGACACACATGAACCAATTCATGGAAAACCAGCGGCTCTTCAATGGTATTAATGAATATTAAATTCCCGTATGTTATTCCTTGTAATTTGACTTGCTTCCAATACGCTAAATCTGAAAGGCCCATTTTATCGAATGGCGGATATGGAAAATCTTGTGCTATGACAATTCTCACATCACGGATAATTTCCTTTGGAAACCTGGAATTTACAAAAAAGAAATCTTCGTGATTTATTGATTGACTAACCGTTGCGTATTTATTTTTTGTTTCAATTATCCAATTATTATATTGCGGAAGCGCATTTTCAAAATAAGAACCAAGCCGTGAATTCATCATTTTATTATCTCCTTTTTCGGTAACCCCAATCAATGGGTACCGCACATCGACCATCTAACAATACTTCCGCTTCATCTCACAGACGACCTGTTCCACCACTCCTTTCGCGGCGCCCGCTATCGGACAAGCTATGGTGACCGCGGCCGCGAACTGGCCGAAAAGCATAGCGCGGCCGTCGACGACCCGACCGGAGGACAGCCTCCCCGCTTCCGCGGCTGCCTGAGCGAATTCGGCAGCCGCGCCGTAGCGTGCGTCGGCAAAAACAGTTTCAGACGGTAGCCGCGCAATTCCCTCCGCGTCCAGGGGCGTGCCGGCGCTGATGGCGCTGACGATTATTTCGCTTTCCCTCGCCGCGGCGGGAATCAGATCCCAGCCGCCGACTTCAATTGGACTCTCGGCGTATGGCGCAAGGCGCGCGGCCAAGAGACGCGCATCCGCCTCAACGATGTTTACGATGGTCAGCCGGGCGCCCATGCGGACCAGTTCCCATCCGATCGACGCCGCCGCCCCGCCGGAACCCGCCAAAAGAATTCTCCGCCCTGCCAGTGGAGATTTCCCGCCGAGCGTCGAAGCCCCCGCCTTCGGCGATCCGAGAACGTCCTCAAGCGCGCGGCACATACCGATTCCGTCGGTGTTCTCGGCGATGAGGCGCCCTCCTCCACGGTCGACGATCAGGTGATTGAGGCACCCGAGCGCCTCGACGCGAACACTCACCTCAAGCTTCAGGCCCGTCGGCAGCGTGAGTCGGGAAAGAGTGTCCCACGCCGGAGCTTTGTAAGGGTTGGTGATCGTCAGGTCCAGCGCGCCCGGTTCGTCCATGAAAGTCCGCAGAAAATTCGGTAGGTCCTGGACTCTCGGCAGGTCGAAGGCGAGAAAGACGGCGTCAAGGCCGAGCCTTTTGAAAAGCGCGTTCCATAAGACGGGGCTTTCGGAATAGCGCGAAGGTCGTTCTCCGCCGAGAATGCCCGATATCCAGCGTGGCCGAGGCCGGGCGAGCGCGGCAAAAGGATCGTTTTCCAGGTATTCGATCAACTTTGCGCCGGCTTCCTCTGCATCATGACAGTGTGCACTCATTTGGGACCGAAGAAGCGCAACGCGCGGCACGGCTGATCACCTGTATTACGGAGGACCGCGTCATGAAGCGATGCGGGCAAAAAGAATTGATCACCTTTGGAAAAAGCGTGGACAACTCCCTCGACGTCGATGGAGCCTTGACCGGACAGCACGTACAGCCCCGAGAAAGCGGCCCGTTCCTCCAAGACGAAGGAACCACCGACGATCAATTCCGTGAGCCGAAAGTAGTCTGTATTCCGAGAACCGATCAACTCGATTTCTCGGCCGCCGTTCTCCTCACGCGTCGTCGTCGCCGGGATTTTCCAGCGGGCGGCTGTCTTTTCGCGGCTCAGCCCCCGATACGCGAAACAATCAAACATCCGGTCAAAGCCCAGTCCCTGATGGCACATGGAGTCGGCCAAGGTAAAGCCTGAAGGCGTGGTGCGTTCCACCCGCACGGTAAAATCCGTCGGCTCCTGGATTTCCACCAAAAAACAGCCGGCGCCTATGGCGTGCGGAACGCCGCCTTCGATTAAAAATGTATCGCCCGGCTCGGCTTCGAAACGATGG
>JBAYHM010000129.1:0-12158 GCA_041666155.1 Treponemataceae bacterium | reverse complement strand
GGTGAGGTGTTGACGGTAAAGCGCATGGAAACGGTCGGTTCGTCGACGATGAGCCGGGGCAGTGCCTTCGGCTCATTCTTATTGCAGATGGTATCGCCGATATGCACGTCGTCGATACCGGAAAGCACGACGATGTCGCCCGGCTCGGCGCACGCGCTTTCGATCAGAGCCGGACCCTGGTAGGTTTGAAGTTTGGTGACGTTCAGCGGCCGTTTTTCGTTGTCCTCTCCGATGCAGACCAGCGCGTCTTTGGACTTTGCCGACCCGTTGATCACCTTGCCGATAGCCTGCCGTCCGAAGTAGTCGGAATACGATAGATCCGAAACGAGCATCTGGAAAGGTTCGGCTTTGCAGTACGAAGGACCGGGGATTTCGCTGACGATGGCGTCAAGGAGCGGATGCAAATTCGTACCGTTTTCTTTGAGAGTTTTCTGCGCTATACCGTCGCGTCCGATAGCGTAGAGCAGAGGAAATTCCAGCTGCTCGTCATCGGCGCCGAGGTCGATGAATAAGTCGTAGATTTCGCTCAAGACCGCTTCCACCCGGGCGTCCGGACGATCGATCTTATTGATGACGACAATGACTTTCTTCCCGCCTTCCAAGGCTTTATTAAGCACGAAGCGAGTCTGCGGCAGCGGACCTTCGGAAGCGTCAACCAGGAGTATCGCGCCGTCCACCATGGACAAAGCCCGTTCCACTTCTCCGCCGAAATCCGCATGGCCGGGAGTATCCAGTATGTTTATCTTTATGCCTTTCCATGCGACAGAACAGTTCTTGGCCGCGATGGTGATGCCGCGTTCCCGCTCCAGGTCCATGCTGTCCATCAGGCGTTCTTGCGTTTCCTGACCTTCCCTAAATACGCCGCTCTGCTTGAAGAGGGCATCAACCAGTGTCGTCTTGCCATGGTCTACGTGAGCTATGATCGCGATATTACGTATCGAATCGTTGAGGGTATCTTTTTTCTGCAAACGGAGTTTCCTTTCCTGAACGCGTGAGCGGGCGGGTACCGTATTCTACCGGAAAAGGGGAGCTCGGTCCAGGGGTGGTTTTTTATCAACCTTGACGAATATTATAACTTAATATATACTTCAGTAACTTTAGTATATATCCAGAGGTTGGAATGCGATATCGTTTTGGTGAAAAGATCAGAGAAGTTCGCGACCGGCGAGGCTTGACGCTTAAAGCGGTAGCCGAAGTCGCCGGAGTAAGCGAAAGTCTCGTTTCTCAAATCGAACGGAACCGCGTTTCACCCGCTATCGATACCTTGCTTGCGCTTGCGGACGCTTTGGATATCGACCTTGAGTACTTGTTCGCGGATTTCAAGAAAGAGCGCGCCGTGAAGATAGTCCGTAAGGACGCGCGTTCCACCTCCGGGCGTCCGGGCGTCCTCTATGAGCGTCTAGCGCGGATGGAAGGCGAGGGGACCGGCCGCTTCGGTCTTGATTCTTACCTCATCACATTGGACGTTGGAGCGAAGACTGGGCACGGTGAGTACGGTCATCCCGGCTTTGAACTTGGTTTAGTCACCGAAGGCGTCGCGGAATTGGATGTCGGCACCAAGATCCATCGCCTGGAGGAAGGCGACTCGGCGAGTTTCCTGGCGGACGTGCCGCATACGATAAAGAACGCGGGAGATACTCCGTTGAAAATGTTTTGGGTAGTTACGCCGCCCCGCAGCTAGGGCCCTGCTGAAGTTTTTTGAAGTCGCATAGTAGAATATAGGAGGACACGATGGGAAAGACGATCGCGCAGAAGATATTCGACGCGCACCTCGTGGATAAACCGTTCGGCGAAGCTTGGGTATTGAAGCTGGACGCGGTTTTCTGCCACGAGATCACCACCCCGATCGCGATCAACGACTTGGTCGCCAAGGGTATGGATAGCGTTTTCGACGCGAAGAAGATCAAGGCCGTCATAGACCATGTGACGCCGGCCAAGGATTCCAAAACGGCCATGCAGGGCAAAATTCTGCGTGACTGGGCTCGGCGCCATGCGATCAAGGACTTTTTCGATATCGGGCGCAACGGCATCTGCCACGCAATTTTCCCGGAGAAGGGCTACGACCGCCCCGGCTATACGATCATCATGGGCGATAGCCATACCTGCACGCACGGCGCTTTCGGCGCCTTCGCCGCGGGCGTGGGTACGACCGACCTTGAAGTCGGCATTCTCAAAGGCGTTTGCGCCTTCAAAGAGCCGAAAACCCTCCGTATCGATCTGAACGGCAAGCTCAAGGCCGGCGTCACCGCCAAAGACGTGATCCTCACCGTGATCGCCAAGATTGGCGTTGCCGGCGGCACCGACAAGGTGATGGAATTCCGCGGTCCCGTCGCCGAAGCGATGAATATGGAAGAGCGGATGACCCTGTGCAACATGGCCGTTGAAGCGGGCGGTACCTCCGGCGTTTGCATGCCGGACGCCGTTACGGTTGATTACCTTTGGCCCTTCGTCGGTCCGGCCGGCGACAAGAGCTACGCGACGAAAGAAGCGGCTCTTGCCGACTATAAAAAATGGTGGAGTGACGACGACGCCGTATATGAATCCACCGTCGCGATCGACTGTTCGGCTATAGAGCCGGTGGCCACGATCGGCTATAAACCCGATCAGGTGAAGACCATTCGGGAGCTTACCGGCACGAAAGTGGACCAGATCTACATCGGTTCCTGCACCAATGGGCGCATCGGGGACCTCCGCGCGGCCGCGGCAATCCTCAAGGGCAAGAAAGTCTCCGATACCGTGCGCGCCATCGTTTCCCCGGCCACCCCGGCCGTGTACGACCAGGCGCTTAAAGAAGGCCTGATCCAGATTTTTATGGACGCCGGTTTCTGCGTCACCAACCCGACCTGCGGCGCGTGCTTGGGGATATCCAACGGCGTACTGGCGGAAGGCGAAGTCTGCGCTTCCACCACCAACCGCAACTTCTTCGGACGCATGGGTAAGGGCGGCATGGTCCACCTCATGAGTCCCGCCAGCGCGGCCGCAACCGCGATCGCCGGCGTTATCACCAACGCGGAGGTTTCCAAATGAAATCATTCGGCGGCAAGGTCCTTTTCCTGGACCGAAACGACATCAACACCGACGAGATCATTCCGGCCAAATATCTGACCGAGAATACGAAAGAGGCGCTCAAGCCCAATCTCCTTGAAGACCTGAAACTTCCCGGCTTTGACCCTAAAAAGGATCTTCCGGGCAAAAGCGTCGTCGTCACCCGCGCCAACTTCGGCTGCGGATCTTCCCGGGAGCACGCGCCTTGGGCTCTGGAAGTCAACGGCATCAACCTGGTGCTCGCGGAGAGCTTCGCGCGCATCTACCGGCAGAATATGTACAACTGCGGCATGATAGCGGTGGAACTCGGCGTGGCCGACCTGAACGCGCTTTTCACTGACTTCCCTGGCAAGGCTACGACTGTGGCGATGGATATCTCCAAGCGCGAGCTGACCTTCACAGCTCCCGGCGTGGCGGCAAAAAAAGCGTCCTTCAAGCTCAGTGAGTTCGAGTCGGCTCTCGTGGAAGCGGGCGGCTGGGTTGAGTACGCCGCGAAGAATTATTGATCGATATCCATTTGCCTAAATAGAGGCCGTCCAAACGCTTTCTGAGCGTTTGGACGGTTTTTTTATACCGCCGGGCCGCTTTCATTCCAAAACTGGTAAAACGTTTTTTTCAGCCTATACTTATTGCGGGCCTTGCTCCGATCGGAAGACTTTATCATCTCGGACGCGTTGTACTTCGTATCCAGTGAAAGGGTGTGGATGATTCGATGAGAATAAAATCCTTGTTGAGAGGAACATCCCGCGCGTCGCTCTTTATTGTATTCGCGATGTTTGTTTCACTTGTGTATTCGTCATATAAAATTCAAAAAGCGACAACTAACTTCCACCTGGCCGGAGAGATCCATTCGACATTAATGGAACGATTGATTCTTCGGGATGAGTACTTTATCCGTAACGAGGCCAGCACTAAAACGCAGCTGATCGCTAAAACGGAGATACTCATGAGTCAACTGAAACAAGCGCAGAGTTTTTTTCATAGTCCGGATGATATTGAGATTCTCTCCGAGATGATTAGAGAAGAGACCCGGACTGGTATCATTTATGAAAAAATCATGAGGGATGACCTATCCCCAATATCGGATAATGCGGATAAAAATCTCGTTGCCGACCAAAAAAAAGCTTTATTCAGTCAATTGCTGATTAAGACGAATAATCTGACTGAAGACGCGCATCAATTGGAAAAAAATCGTTACGACACTCTTTTATCCATAAAAAGGACATCGGAATGGTTGCTTGGCGGATCCCTGGTTTTCATCGTGCTGCTTATTTTAACAAACGGCTTTTTTATTGAAATGATATTGACCCGCAAAATTCAAAGACTCCAATCGGGTATGGCGATCATCGGCGCCGGGAAACTTGATTATCGGTTTGCGGATATATCCATTGACGAAATAGCCGATGTGGCGCGCGGAATCAACCAAATGGCCGCCTCATTGGAAGTTTCCAATAAAGAACTAGAGTCGTTCGCCTATTCCGTAGCTCATGACCTGCGCGCGCCGCTCCGTTCCATCGATGGTTTCGCGCGTATTCTCCAAGAAGAATACGCTAACAATCTTGACGCCGAGGGACAGCGCTTATTCGGAGTGATCAGGTCAAGCGCGGTGCGATTGGACAACTTGATAAACGATTTATTGGAGATAACCCGTATCGGCAAAACTGAACTGACATTATCCGTTGTCGATATGCGTGCGGCGGCAATTGAGAGTTTTCAACTTTGTGATGATCCGGCAGTATTGTCCGGCTTTGATTTAAAAGTCGGGCCACTTCCGTCCGCGATGGCGGATAGAATGCTTATTTCGAGCGTTTGGTCTAATCTGCTTTCCAACGCGGTTAAATATTCCCGTCCGTCTCCCGTCCACAAAATAGAGCTGGAAAGTTTCGCCAAGAACGGTATGAACGTCTATTCAGTAAGGGATCAGGGAATCGGTTTTGATCCGAGGTATGCCGACAAGCTTTTCGGTATGTTCCAGCGGCTTCATGGATCGGAAAATTTTCAAGGAACAGGCATTGGTCTTGCAATCGTAAAGAAAATCATTGATCGGCACGGCGGGGAGACCTGGGCCGAAAGCCGACCCAAAATGGGGGAGCCGTTTTTTATTTTTCATTACCTGTAAGGAGTTAAGTATGGAGGATATTAAGCAGGTCGACATTCTTCTAGTAGAAGACAACCCGAATGACGCTGAGCTCGCTATTCGCGCCTTGAAAAAGAATAACCTTGCCAACAATCTTGTTCACGTGTCGGATGGAGAAGAGGCCCTGGACTTTGTGTTTGCCAGAGGCAAATTTTCCGGCCGTGAACTGTCTTCAAAACGCCTTCTCATTCTGCTGGATCTTAAATTGCCGAAAGTGAGCGGTCAGGAGGTTCTTAAGGTGATTAAAACTGATCCACGCACAAAACATATACCGATTGTCGTGCTTACTTCCTCAAAAGAGGAATGCGACGTGCTCGCCAGTTATTCCCTGGGAGCGAACAGCTATATCGTAAAACCGGTTGAGTTTGACAAATTCATTGACGCGGTGAAGACCATGGGCTACTACTGGCTGCTTTTGAATGAGTATACTTGACTGAAGATGATTTCACCGGGAGGAAATCGTGACTGACAGGCAGCTTAAAATTATCTTTGTTGAAGATCTTCCGACAGATACCGAACTTGCGGAGAGGGAATTCAAGAAGAACGGTTACGACTTCCTCTCCATGCGCGTGGATACGAAAGAAGCCTTTCTCTCCGCATTGAATTCTTTCAACGCGGATATAGTGATATCGGATTATATGATGCCGGTATTCGACGGGATGACCGCGTTGAAAATGGCAAAAGAATTTGATCCCATGCTTCCGTTCATCGTCCTTACAGGTTCCATGAATGAGGAGACCGCGGTAACTTGCATGAAGGCGGGAGCAAGCGATTATGTCATCAAAGAGCATATTTCGCGTTTGACGTATGCCGTCGTCGAAGCGATTGAACGGAGAGAGATTCAAGAAAAATCAAATCTACAGTCTGAATTGTTACGGCAAAGCGAAGAACGATACCGTTCTTTCTTTGTCGGCAGCAACGCCGTAATGCTGATCATAGACCCAACGGATACCGTCATCATCGACGCTAACAACGCGGCGATCTCTTTTTATGGCTGGTCCCGCGATGAGCTGATAGGAAAGCGTTTATCAGAGATCAATACGTTGAGCCCGGAAATGTTGCGGGAACAGATACGCAGGTCTCTATTTCTTGAAAAAAATCATTTTCAATTCAAGCATAGGCTCGCGGATGGTCGGATTTTGGACGTCGAAGCTCATTCCGGTCCGATTTTGATAGGCGGGGTAAAGTATCTTCTTTCAATAATTCACGATATTTCCGAACGTATCGCGGCCGAAAGCGAGCGGGACGCGCTTGGGACGAAGCTTTCGCATTATCTTTCTACTAGCCCGACCGTTACCTATTCATTGCGCCTTGATGCCGGCAAGGCAAAATGGGAGTGGGTTAGCGAAAATATTACCCGGATGCTCGGCTATTCAATAGAAGAGGCGCTCAAGAGTGATTGGTGGTTCATGGGCGTTTATGCCTCCGATCGGGCCAACGCGTTGAAAGGAATCGCCGCTCTCATAAAAAACGAAAGCCATGTGCAGGAATACAGATTTGTAAAGAAGGATCATTCAGTCGTTTGGTTGCGGGATGAAATGCGCTTCGTTAAAGGATCCGACGACGCTTCTGAAATTGTCGGAACCCTTACTGACATAACCGAACATAAACGCTCGGAAGAGTCGATAAGTCTAAAAAGCGCGGCGCTGGATGCTGCCGATAACGCGGTTGCCATCACCGACCGCAACGGAGCGATAGAGTGGGTGAATTCCGCTTTCCTTAAATTGTCCGGATATACCGAAAAAGAAGCCATGGGTAAAAACTCGCGTGATTTGGTTAAATCCGGAAAAGTCGATGCCGCCGTGTACCGATCCTTGTGGGATACTATTCTTTCCGGCCAAGTCTGGCGCGGAGAGCTTGTCAATAAACGAAAAACCGGCGAATTGTTCTATGTGGAAATGACGATAACGCCGGTATTGAACGCTGCCGGATATATAGAACATTTTATCGCCGTGGACAGCGACATTACCGAACGAATACGTTCCAATGAACGGCTTGAAGCTTCGCTTCGGGAGAAGGACGTCTTGCTGAGGGAAGTACATCACCGGGTCAAAAATAATATGCAAGTGATTTCCAGCCTTCTCAACCTATCGGCGAATGAACTCGCGGACTCGGTTTTCAGCCGGACAATAGAAGCAATAACACGGCGCATTCAGGCTATGTCGATAGTCCACGAACAATTTTACGAATCTGAAGAATTGACGAGAATTGATTTTCCCTTGTATTTACGGAATTTGACTGCCGCGCTTATCCAGGACCAGGAAACGGATTCTGAAAGGCCCCAATTTATATTTTCCTCAGATGAAGTCATGCTGAACTTGGAACAAGCGATACCCGCCGGGCTTATCATTTCAGAATTCGTCTCCAATTCGCTCAGTTACGCTTTTGGTGAATCGAATAGCAGTTGTTCCATCTCGATTACTCTTCATCTTTCAAAGCTGGGAGATTTGGAGATTGAGGTCCGAGATAACGGCGTCGGTCTGCCCGAGGGTTTTGATCCCAAAACCGCAAAAACGCTGGGGATGCAGCTTATCAACATTCTTTCCGAGCAATTACGCGGAACTGTATCCTTCCGCGTCGATGTCGGCACTATCGCGACTTTGCGATTTCCGCTTGTTCGCACGGATTGAAATTGTAACTGCTTCCACTTGCTCCGACCCCTCCGTTCGCGTTACCTTTCCCCGCATGGCCCTGACCCACATTGAGAAACTCATCGCAAAAGCGATTCAAGACTATTCCATGCTTGCCGAGGGTGACCGAATTCTGATCGGAGCTTCGGGCGGAAAGGATTCCACCACGCTCGCATGGGCCCTATCCCGCCGCCGTCGCTGGGCAGCGCCCCGCTTTGAGATTATGGCTCTACGCATTGTCGGAGATGTTCCCGGCGGCGGTATGGATACGGCCGCCGCGGACCGGCTGACGGCAATGTACGGGGAATGGGAAATTCCATATCAAACGATCAACGTTCCCATTATCGGGCGCCTCAAATTCGGTGAAAAAATGAATTGCTACTGGTGTTCTACGCAGCGGCGAACTGAGCTGATTCACTATGCGTTGGAGAACGGCTGTAATAAAATTGCTCTCGGCCACCACTTGGACGATATTCTTGCGACTCTTCTGATGAACATGACAAAGAAAGGCGAAATCGCCACTATGCCGCCGCGCTTGAAATACCAAAAATATCCGCTTGAAGTCATTCGTCCGCTCGCGTTGGTTGAAGAGCAGTCCATCCGTGGTTTTGCCCGCGAACAGGGCTGGCTGGCAACAACTTGCAGTTGTCAATTCGGCGCCGACGGAGAACGTAAGGAATATCAACGACGCTTGAATGTGCTTTGCGGTGATTCGGAATCAAGTAAGCGGAATCTCTACCGATCGATGGCAAATATCAAAACCGGATATCTGGCGTAAACATCTTTTATCTTCTCATCTGGTTTCGCGCCGACATTCGTGATATTTTTCCAGTATGAAACGAAAAACAAGCTCGCTGATCTTACTTGCATCGGCTCTTGCGCTTTCTCTCTTGTTTGCCTCGTGTCTCCCCGGAGACGGCAAAGTGTCGCCGGAAAAGCCCGCGGGTTTTTTTTCAGGTATATGGCACGGCTGGATAGCGCCCATTTCATTAGTCATCGGTGTTTTTGATTCCCGGATCCGTGTCTATGAGCGTGCTAATTCAGGTTGGTGGTACGATTTCGGCTTTTACATAGCGATAGTCGGCGGATTCGGCGGTTTAGCTCTTTCCAGGAGAGTCAGGCGTAGCCGGAGATAGTGATAGCCCACGCCACAAAAGCGTTTTCAAAACAGAGCGATCGTTCCGCATTTTGAAAAGAAAAAACGGCGACTTCCTAAAACGGAAAGTCGCCGTCGATCGAAATCCGAATATGCGATCCTTCAACAGTCCTCAGAAATCGTTCTATTTCGCGAATCGTTCTTTCAACTGAGGCATCGTATATCCGTAGGTATCCTTCATATCGCGGAGCGGTTTGTCGGTGGGTACGTCGGCGGGAAGGCCGAGCTTCTTGAGTACGGCGGCAGCTGTAAGGCCTGTTCCGGCGACCACATCCTTGATGGTCATCGTGCCTCAAGGGCAAAACTCGACGCGGAAGCCGCGGTGGGCGTTGCTGAGGGCGCGGCGGAAGCCGCGGGAGTGGGCGCTGCCGACGGGGACGGCGCTTGGGGCGCTGTCCCCGGGACGGCCTGAGGGGTCGTCGGATTGTCTCCCTTTTCTCCGGCATACGGCACGCCGATAATCTTCGCTACCGCGACCCGGACGGTATCAGCCTCGAACTCAACGCCCATAAGCGGACCTGAGTCTTTCAGCTTGGTATCGGAGGGAACTTTCTTGTCATCTACGCCGGCTTCTTTGTACAGACGATGCAATTCAATACCGAACGAGTCGGCGACTTGCGCCCAAGTTGAGGATCCTTTGATATCCTCCACTTTCAGTGTTCCTTTAGTTGCTTGTTCCTTGAGAGACGCGGCGCTGAAGCGGAGTGTTCCCGTCAAATGTCCGACGACGAGCGGCGCTGCATAGATACTCAAACCAAGGCCGGCGATCAACGCAAGAGCGACGGACTTTCCGGCAAGGAAGGTTTTTAGGGTGCCTTTCTTGGTCGGGCAGATAGTAACGCACTCCATGCAAGAGATGCATTCGGCGGAATCGACGGAATCTGCTTTCATAACATCGATGTTCATCGGGCAGGCTTTATCGCACATGGAGCAGGAAATACAGGTGGATGCTTCCCGCTTGATTCTGAACATAGGCACTTTTGCGAGAATGGCGTTGAACGCGCCGAGCGGACAAACGTATTTGCAAAACGCGCGCTCGTAGAGCATGGAAAGGAGTAGAGACACAATCAGAATGATGAGGCCTATCGCGAATTCCGCCCAAACTTCGGCGATGCCCGCGCTTAAGTGCGAATAGGCAATCCAGGGGTCATACGGGCGAATAATGAGGGTTCCGGTCGTCCAGGTTCCGTATAATATCGCGACGAGGACTACATATTTAAAGTAGCGGAGCACGTTGTCCAATTTCGCCGGTACCGTAAAGCGCTTTTTAAAGATCCGTCTGCCCAAACTGCCGAAAATCCCTTGAAGAGCGCCTAAAGCGCAAATCCAACCGCAGAAAAAACGGGCGAGAACAATGCCGAGGATAACGATGGAAACCAGAAGAAAGACGGTCCCAATTTCTATCCTTTTCACCAGTTCTCCGCCGGCGATTAATTTATACAAAGTCTCAAGTCCGCCGAAGGGGCAAATCGCGTCGGCCGCGGGGATGTTCTGCAGCTTTTGATGCAGGAACGCGATCGTCGTTGTTAAAACCAAGAAGAACCCAAGTGAAATTCTTCTTGCCAATTGAATTCCGGACAGTTTCCCTTTCATCTAACGCTCCTTTAAAAAACACATTGAAAGTATAGGTCTTGACGATAGGAAAAGCAAAAATTGTGCCATGTGGAAAATAAATAATAAATTATTGTACTATATGTACATAGATATCACTGGAAAGTAGGTGGTACTCGTGTTGGGTAAAAAGATACGTAGCCATACGGGAGCATGAGAAAAAATTACTCATAGTTGCGAACATTTCCTAGGGGAATTCTCCCTAATTCGCTATACCGAATACTTCCATTCTCAAAAGTCGAAGAAAATATCGCGACCACCGAAACGTTCTCGGATAATCGTAGATGAAGCGATCGTTCCTCGGCGGACAACGAGCATTCCTCCCGTGCCGCCCGCGCGACGGTGATATGCGCCGCGAAAGGCCGTCTCTCCGGTTTTCGGAAAATGTATGCTCCGCTTTGTCCCTCAACAGCGAGTTCAGTTTCCAACATACTCGCGAGAGCCGCGCATTCCCGTTCTCCCCTTGATATTTTTGCCGCCAATACGCGGAAGCGACCTTTGGAGGGAAAGGTCAGAAGTCCGTCGGCCTCAATACAAAAGGGATGGGCTTTTTCAGCACAGCGCCGCATCGCAGCAGTCGCAAGGTCTGTCCCCACCTGTTTCAATTCTCCGAGGAAAGCGAGAGTGACATGGAGGTTTTTTTCGGGAACCCATCGCAGATCCTTCCTCCTTTCACGAAGAAGAGCTGTCTGGTTTATCAGTTTTTGCTTGAAGTGGTCGGGGAGCGGCAACGCGATGAAAATGCGCATATCTTAATTTACTCACGTATTTTTAAAAAGAGGAAACTAACCACGGAGGACACAGAGTAACACAGAGGAGGAATACTGATCTTCCCTCTGTGTACCTCTGTGGCCTCTGCGGTTAAAATTCATGATTTCGCACCAAACGCAGAGGCAGGCCAAAGGAATATCGATATTGACCTGCTCGGTGTCAGCTTTCTCCGAACCGTTTCAAAAAAGCCCGTGTCCGTTCGTTTTTTGGGTTGTCGATAAGTTCGGCGGCTTTGCCTTCTTCCACAACCAAACCCGCGTCCATGAAAACTACGCGGTCGGCGACGTCACGGGCAAAAGCCATCTCGTGAGTGACTATAACCATCGTCATTTTCTCCGCCGCGAGTCCCCTGATGACTCTCAGTATTTCGCCGGTTAGTTCAGGGTCCAAGGCGCTGGTCGGCTCATCGAAGAAAAGTACTTGGGGATTCAGGGCAAGAGCGCGGGCGATGGAGACGCGCTGCTGCTGTCCGCCTGAGAGTTCGTAGGGATAGGCGTTCTCTTTATCCGAGAGCCCCATTTTCACGAGCAGTTCCCCGGCCGTCTTTTCCGATTCGGCTTTCGAACGGCCGAGCACGCGCGTTTGCGCCTCGGTGATGTTTCGGAGGACCGAGAAGTGTGGGAATAGGTTGAAATTCTGGAACACGAGACCCAGCATCAAACAGATTTCCCTGAGGGTTTCCTTGTCGGCATAGACGCCGTTTGAAACCATCGTTTTGCCGCAAACCGCGATAGAGCCGCTCTGAACTTCTTCCAAATGGGTAATGGAACGCAACAGGGTCGACTTGCCGGAACCCGAAGGACCGATG
>JBAYHM010000128.1:0-12161 GCA_041666155.1 Treponemataceae bacterium | reverse complement strand
GTGTTCGCCGAAAGCCCTCGGGCCGCGGACGAAACGCTTGTTCGAAACGTCCACCATTTGCTTTACGACCAAAATCGCCGGCTCACCGCCGATCCGATACCGCTTCTGGTGGGCGTTATCACCGACTTGACGTCGCCGCGGGCAAAAGCCGCTCTGACGCTGGCCCGCGAGGGTATCCTGGACGCGATCCAATGGCACGGCGACGGCGGACCGGCCACTCTTTCCGCTTTGGACGCCGCGCTTGAAAGAAAGGCCGGACGATACGCCGCGGTCCGTGTCGGAAGCGTAGATGATATCGCCGCCGTAGATCTCTTGCGGCGTTCCGGCGAACCGCGGATACTCGCCGACGCGCGTGTCGAAAACGTCGCGGGTGGCAGCGGTGCCGTTATTCCGAAGGAGCTGGCCGCGCCGCTATCCGAACGCGGTTTTCTCTGGCTCGCCGGAGGGCTGGGCGTCGGTACCGTCGGCCCCGCTCTTAGGGCGTACGCGCCGGAATTGATAGACGCTTCCAGCAAGCTGGAAGCGGAGAAAGGGAAAAAAGATCACGGCCTCCTGGCCGCTTATTTTAAGGAGATCGATGACTATGCCTGTTAATGAAAAGCCCGCGTCGCGCCGTTCGGACGAAGGATACTTCGGCCCCTACGGTGGGCGTTACGTGCCTGAGGTTCTTAGGAGCGCCATCGAGGAGATCGAGGAAGCATTCCTTTCGGCAATGGCCGACCCAGCTTTCGATACGGAACTAAAAAATATCCGGAACGATTTCATAGGGCGGCCCACACCGCTTCTTTACGCGGCCAATGTTTCCAAACTTCTCGGCGGCGCCGACCTCTACATCAAGATGGAAGGACTCGCGCACACCGGCGCGCATAAGATCAACAATGCCGTCGGGCAGGCTCTTCTGGCTAAACGGATGGGCAAGCGGCGCGTGATCGCCGAAACCGGCGCCGGACAGCATGGGGTGGCAACCGCGGCCGCCTGCGCCAAGCTCGGCCTTGAGTGCGTCGTCTACATGGGCTCGGTCGACGTGGACCGCCAGCAGCCAAACGTCGCGACCATGGAGCTCTTCGGCGCGAAAGTCGTACCGGTGCATTCCGGTTCCAAGACCCTCAAGGACGCCATCAACGAGGCTTTCCGCGATTGGGCGGGCAGTTTCGGCGACACCTTTTACCTCATTGGTTCGGCCCTTGGTCCCTCTCCCTATCCGGACATGGTCCGCACCTTCCAGTCCGTTGTCGGTCGCGAAACCAAGGCCCAGTTAGCCGAGCGCGGCGTGACGCCTGAAGTTCTGGTAGCCTGCGTCGGCGGCGGTTCCAACGCCATCGGTTTTTTTGAGCCGTATCTGGATTCCGAGTCCCCGCGCCTGGTCGGCGTGGAAGCCGGCGGGATCGGTCCTGGCAAGGGAGAACACGCTTCCCGCATGACCGGAGACGGCGCCCGCACGGGCATCGTACACGGCTACAAAAGCCGTTTTCTCCTGGACGACGATGGCCAGGTAGCGGAAACGCGGTCGATCTCCGCCGGACTCGACTATCCGGGCATCGGGCCGGAACTCGCCGCGCTGGGACGTTCCGGCCGCGTGGAATTCCGCCGCGCGACAGACGCCGAAGCCCTTGAAGCGTTGACCTTCCTCGCGAAGAACGAAGGCGTCGTATTCGCACTTGAAAGCGCCCACGCCGCTTCCGCCGCGATATCGCTTGCCCGCTCGCTCCGTCCCGGCAAAGCCGTCGTCGTGAATATGTCCGGCCGCGGAGACAAAGATTTGTTCATCACCGCGCCTATTCTCAGGCCGAAGGAATGGAAGGCTTTTCTGGAACGCGAACTGTCGGCGATCAACGCCTCTCAAGGAGTCAAACAATGAGCGCCGAACGCATACCCCTCATGGCCCACCTCGTGGCGGGTTACCCCGACGCTTCCGGCTGCCGCGCCGCCGCGCGCGGACTCGTGGAAGGCGGCGCAACCTACCTGGAAGTGCAGATCCCCTTTAGCGATCCGAGCGCCGACGGCCCCGCGATCCGCGACGCCTGCTCGGTCGCGCTCGCGAAAGGCAGTTCCGTAAAAGAAGCGCTTGCGCTCGTCGCGGACCTGCGCGCTTCCTACCCGTGGGTCCCCGTTTTCATCATGGCGTACACCAGTCTTGTCTTCACGCCCGGCATCGCCGTTTTCGCCGACGCCGCGGCAAAGGCCGGGGCGTCGGGCCTCATCGTTCCCGACCTTCCCTTCGACGCGGACGAAGGACTCGCCGACGCCTGTTCCGACGCGTCGGGCAAAGTTCCCGGCGGCCTCTGTTCCGTACCCGTCGCGGCGCCGTCCATGAAGCCGTCACGACTGGCCGCCATGGCCGCCCTTGGGAGGCCGTATTTGTACGCGGCTCTCCGGGCGGGTATCACCGGAGCCGCGACCGAAATCGGGGCGGATACCAAAGCCTTTCTGACCGCGGCCGGCAAGGGCGGTTCCAAAATCCTCGGCGGCTTCGGCATCCGCTCCGGGACGCAAGCTCGGGCGGTCGCGCCCTTCGTCCATGCCGTCGTCGCGGGATCAGTCTTCGTCGATGCTATTTCCGCAGTCGTCGCCGCGCAGAGCGCCGGCCGCAAACCGAACTATCCCGGTTCCCCGCAAGTCCGCGACGAGGCAATCCGCCGCGCGGTGTTTGAGAAGGCAAAGGAGATAGTTGAGGGGTGAGACGTACGTGGAATTCATGCCTGGACTGATCGGGGTAAAAAGCTGTTGGAATTACATTCCGCCGTCCGGATCGCAATGGTTCTGTCCAGTTGCTTTTCCACAACTAGTCTGATAAACTGGTTGCTATGGGCAAGTTTATGGAATTGGGGGCTTTCGAAGCCAAGACGCATTTTTCCGAACTCATCGAAGCTGCCAGAGGCGGCACCGAAATCATTGTCACGCGAAGAGGAAAGCCTGTGGCCCGCATCGTGTCGGTCGGCGACGGTTGTGATGAGCGCGCAGGCTTGCTTAAGGAATTTGACGCCATCCGTGCCGGCGCGAGGCCGGGACCTTCCGTTCGGGAGCTTAGGGAAGAAAGACGTAGATGACCTACGTCATAGACGCGAGTATCGCCGCGAGTCTTTTTCTGCCGGATGAGGAAGCTGAAACGGCGAAATCCGTCATAAGAAGTGTCGACGCGGACGACGCGGTACTTGTCCCTACCCTGTTCTGGTATGAGATGGCGAATATCCTGTGGGGAAGCGTACGAAAAGGCCGGCTGGATGAAGGGCCTGCTTTCAGGGCGCTTGAAATGCTGCGCCGCCTTGGCCTAAAAACAGATGACCGCTCGATAGAGGAGTTAGTCCCGTCCATTTTCATATTGTCCAGAGAACATAACCTGACATCATACGACTCCGCCTATTTGGAGCTGGCGGCGCGGGAAGGGGCCGCGTTGTGCAGCCATGACTCCGCGCTCCGGGCCGCCGCGTTAAGAATAGGTATTTCCGTTTTGCCGCCCGCAATCTGAGTAAGATTGTCTCACCTTTAGGGACCACTCCGATGCCTCCGTATGGCGGTTATCATGCTCTCAACCTTCCACTACCACGACATTCGGCCGGTATCGTTCGGGAGCGAACGCGGCAATTCCGCCGTCGAAGGTGATGAGCCGGCCGGAATGGGAAGCGGCCAGGGCGAGCAGGTAGGCGTCGGTGATTTGCCGATGTCCCGAAACGCAAGGGAAGCCGGAAAGCGCGTCGGCGATGGATACATCATCGGGCCAGAAAACATGAGGGAAGCGGGATTGATATTTTGAAAGCATTTCAACGGCCGCGGCTGCGGTAGTTCGTTCAGAAACGATTAAGGGATTCATTGAAATCCGAACGAAGCCGGCTTCGGTAATCGGACAGGTCGCGAAGGGAGCGGTCCGGGTTTCGCGGAACCAAGATACGGCGCGAGTATGAGCAATATGGTTCGGCCAGGCGAGCGCGATCAGGAAATTGACATCCAAAAGATCGGCGGAGCTCATTCTTCGTCCTCGGCCGCCGCGACATCATCGAGTCCGAAAACCGGGGCGTTCTCCGATACTTCAAATGCGGGGAAATCGGCGTCGGTCGGGGAACGAGCCGTTCTTTCCAGTCCACGACGCGCCAGTTCGCTAAGAGCCGATCCTACGGAGAGATGCTTGAGAGCAGCGACCTGACGCGCTATCGCGTATACCTCGTCATCGATGGTTAAAGTTGTTCTCATGAATAAATCATGACATCACAACATCACGATGTCAAGAATATCCGCACAACGAAAAAAAGCCCGTCCGGGGCGTTTGCTCCCGGACGGGCTTTCCCTTGAGCCTGCCTGAGTGGGGCGGGCCATCCTCGTTACCTGACTTTCACTTCAATGCTGCGCGGCTTGGCTTCAGGGCGCTTCTTGATCTCAAGCTCAAGTACGCCGTTCTTGAAGGTTGCCTGAACGCTTTCGGCGTCGGCGTCTTCGGGCAGCGTGAAGGACCGGCTGAAGGAAGAGGCGCGGCGCTCGCGGATGACGTAGCGGTCTTCCTCTTTCTTTTCGGTCTTCTCTTCCTTTAGTGATTCGATGACCAAGGTCCGGTTCTCGACGCGCACGTTGATGTCTTTCTCGGTTGCTCCGGGAAGCTCGGCTTCCACGAGGTAGCCTTCGGTATTCTCACGGACATCCACCGCGGGAACGCGGCTGCCGGACACGCCGGCCGGGACGAAGGGATCGCTGCCGAAGAAGGATTCGATCAGGTCGTCGAAGTTCTCAAATACGTTGCGGGCGAGAGCGGGACGGCTGTAAAGGGTTACGTTGTTCATATTGTGCCTCCTAGTTGGCTATTGAAAAGTCAGAAGCCGGCGGCGGTCATTGCCGCCGACATTAAGTAATAAGCAGTAACCGTGCCAAATGAGATAATTCTTCAAAAATATATTGTGAATCGATTGTAAGTCGATATTTTATAGGTAAATAGTTTCAATTTTTCAGTCGGGAGTTGTCGTTTGCCGGAAAAGCCAACCCGTGCGCGATTGTCGGTTTGGGTAAAATCGACTCGATATGGTCAAAAAGACACATTTTTAGTGGGTCATAATGATTCTTCAGTTCTGAAAGTGGACGATAGGCGCGTATCGGCCTTGATCCGGTCCTCTTTTCCGGGCATATTGAAGGCGAAATATGACAGTAGCTCAGGAAGACGCGCTTTATGATTTCCTTGATGACGCGTCGGCGCCCTTCACCACCGCCGCGGTCACAGCCGCGATACGACGAAAAGAATCGGGCGGCACTCGTCGCTTGGCGGAAGAGGTCGAGGCATTTTTACATTCTCGTAAACTCGCTTTTCCTCTTGAACCTAAAACCATCGGTGGGTCTGAATGGGTTTCGCGCCGAGCGTTTTTCTCCGCCGGTGTTTTCTCTATCTCTCCTTCCCGCCTGGAGATTAGGAACGGAATTCTGATCCCTGGTCATCGTTGCGTTCCTTTCGCTAATCCGATACTTCTTCCCCACGAATTCCAGTTCCGTTTTGAGGGAACGCTGATTCCGAATACGACGACAGAAGGTCCTCCCGAAGATTTTTACCCCTTCTACGATCTATATGGTGAAGAATACGCTCCCCAGTACCTTGCCCGGGACAACCCGGAAAATGAAGAGTCTTTCAATGCCGACGCATATGAGGATCCGCCGGAGGTTTCAATAAAAACCCTGGATATGCGCGCTCTTTACCGCGAACTTGCCTTCGTTCCCGGAGACCGATTTTCGGCGCGGGTCATCGATTGGAAAGGCGGCGTCTTCGAACTTGAACGAAACAAACGCACAGGATCTCCGGAGGAAACCGAGTCACTCTCAGAATGGATGATCGCGGCCGAAAAGGGTTTTCTTGCCTCGTTTGAATCATTAGGCCCCGGAGCTTCCACTGAGGAACAGATCGCTTTTTCGTATTGGTTCGGTGGTCAGCGCATGCTGCGGACACCCTCCTATTCCCTGGAAGAATATCTGTATGAGAAGACCGACAAGATTGAAACTGTCCCGTACGGAATGGAAACCCGATTTTGGCGCGCCGGTAAGGAAATCCCAGACCGCGGTCCGTGGACTGAATTATCAGGGCCTCCGGATAAGACCGATGTGGAGCTCCTGCTCGCGCGGCTGGGCGTTCCAGTGTCGGAGTACGTGGTCGAATCGTATATCCGGGATTCGTTTTATCTGAAGGACTCGGAAGTCCATCGGGTGCTTGAACGTTTGCTTCCTCCTTCCATCAAGATCGATCAGAATGAGCGTCTATTCATCGCCCAATTCGTCGTTGAGGCGCGCGACGATCTGACGCAGACCTATAATTATTTTTCCGACAAAGATATGGGCCCTTTGCGTTCGCGTGTCGCGGAATTGCACACCGCCGTTATCGACCTAGTCGCGCGACTCGGCGCGGAAGGAGACGGCGGGGCCTGGCTGCCCAAGCATGCCTTCGTGACGCTTTCTCAACTTCAGACGCACGCGGCCAATTTGCTTGAGGATCTGGATTATGACGATGAGCCGGACGATCGAGAGATTACCGGCATGGAAAATTCCCTGGACGGGATGATCGATACGTACGAAGATTTGAAAGAAGCGATTGATGAAGCCCGCGATGGCTTCCGGCGCAGCCGCTTGTCGCTTGTTCGGTCCGAGTTGCCGGAAGGCGCTGAATCTTGGCGCACGGTACAGCTCGCGTTGTCGGGAACCGGTGTCTGGCGGCGTCTGTCGGTGCCGGCGTCGATGTCGCTTGCCCTGCTGCACGTATGTATCCAAGCCGCGTTCGGTTGGCGGGGTGGACGGCTCCACGGTTTTGTCGCCGGGGGGCGGGTGTTCGGTCCCGGTCCCGAAGCGGGTGTTTTTCCGGAGAAGGATGTTTCACTGGGGTCTTTGGTTGCCGAAGGAGTCTTTGAGTTTACCTACGATTACGACTACGGTTCCGAATGGGAAGCCCGGATCACTATTCTTCACGCGTCCGATTCTGATCCGTCGGGTCATCCGCGCTGCCTGGCAGGTGAAGGCGCCGCGCCGCCCGAAACGATCGGCGGTCCACTCCGTTTCAGGCGTTTCATCTCGGCGTTCAAAGGCGAGGCCGGCGGTGAAAAAGAACTGGCGCTCGCGGAATTGGGCTCCAATTTTGATCCTGACGCATTTGATTCCGCCGCGGTGAACGAGCGTCTTTCTCTGGCGTTCCATGCGGGAAAAGGAGAGTCTGAATGACCGAGTCTTCCGGTAATCCCAACCTGATCGAATTGGTCAAACGCGGGGGGGTCTTCTACAATCTTTCCGGCAATACCCCTTCCGAAGTTCTTGCCGACGCGGTATCCGCCATTCCCCTTCCCGAGGGCATTGATCGAGCTAAACTCCTGACCGCGGTTCTGGAACGGGAGGCGCTCATGCCGACGGCCATCGGCGATGGGATCGCGCTTCCGCATCCGCGATCGCCGCTTATACTTGACCCCGCCCGGCAGTTCGTCGCGGTTTGTTTTCTCAGGCAGCCCATCGATTGGCGCGCTTTGGACGGCAAACCGGTCGGGACGGCAATCCTCATTTTTTCCGCTTCTCCAAGACTGCA
The DNA here is from genome assembly GCA_041666155.1 of Treponemataceae bacterium. Classification (GTDB taxonomy): domain Bacteria; phylum Spirochaetota; class Spirochaetia; order Treponematales; family Breznakiellaceae; genus SZUA-426. Next base: position 4,639 of record JBAYHM010000128.1, on the reverse strand, counting down.
TCTGCAGACGCTTTCGCGCGTCAACTTTTTATGTCGCCAGAGCGCTTTCCGGAAGCTGCTACAAGGGCGCGCTTCCCGAGAGGAACTGGTCGCCGCCATTGAAGCAGCCGAACGGACCTGGAGTTGATCATGACCGAAACCGAACAGGTAGAATCGAGAAAAAAAGTCGCTATCGACAGGTTAACCGAGCGGTATTCTCACGATGAATTGCCGATGGATGAGTATGAGCGCTTGGTCGCCGATATTCACCGTGCATCTTCCGCCCGAGAGCTGGCCGTTGTCGAAGATATCGTTGGAGGGAAAATCGACGCGGCTCCGTCGAACGGGGCCGGAAACGCTTCCGCGCAAAACAGGGACGCGGAAAATGGTTTCCTCAGCGAGGATCTCGTTCAGTCCTGCGTCGTGATTTTGTCCGAACGGACATACCGGGGAAACTGGCTGCGCAAGCCTAACATTGCCGCCGAAGCCGTACTGGGTTCCCAACTTTTCGATTTTACCGAGACTGAGTTGCCCGCGGGCCAAACGTTGCTGGAAGCGGTCGCGGTGCTCGGTTCCATCGATATCATCGTTCCGGAAGGCGTAGCTGTCCGTATCGATGTGGCTCCCATTCTGGGGGAGGTGAAAGTCGCCCGGGGCGTTGACACTTCCGAGAAGTCCGGGAAACCGCTGCTCGTAATTACCGGCAACGCCATTTTAGGCTCTGTTTCGGTTCGCCTGGGGTAGGTTTTCCTCCCTTTGATACAAACCAAACTTGTGATACCTTTCCTCAAGCGCAATAATAATCCTTGACTTAGGAGACAGATATGAACCTTAAAGCTCTTGAAAAAACAGCCCTTAGCGTACGGGCACTTTCCATGGACGCCATCCAGAAAGCGAATTCCGGTCATCCGGGCCTTCCCCTCGGCGCGGCGGAACTAGGCGCGGTCCTCTATGGTGAAATCCTTCGTCACGACCCGACCGATCCCTCCTGGACCGATCGCGACCGTTTCGTGCTTTCCGCCGGTCACGGTTCGATGTTCCTGTATTCTCTGCTCCACATGTCCGGCTACAAAATCAGCCTGGACGACATCAAGAATTTCCGTCAGATCGGTTCTCCTTGCGCCGGACACCCTGAATACGGCATGGCCCCCGGCATTGAGACCACGACCGGCCCGCTCGGTCAGGGCCTCGCCACGGCGGTCGGTATGGCTATCGCCGAGCGCATGCTTGCCGCGCGTTTCAATACCGCCGCGCACAAGATCGTCGACCATTACACCTACACGCTGGTCGGCGACGGTTGTCTCCAGGAAGGCGTTTCCGCCGAGGCCGGTTCCTTCGCGGGCCACCTAGGTCTCGGAAAGCTCATCGCCTTCTACGATTCCAACAAGATCACGATCGACGGCTCTACCGACCTCAGTTTCACCGAGGACGTGAAGAAGCGCTACGAAGCCTACGGTTGGCAGGTCCTTGCCGGCTCGATGTACGACATGGAAGGCATCTCCAAGCTCGTCGCCCAAGCCAAAGCCGAGGCGAAGAAGCCCAGTCTCATCATCCTGACGTCGATCATCGGCAAGGGCGCCCCGACCAAGCAAGGTACCGCGGGCTGTCACGGAGCCCCGCTCGGATCGGACGAGATCGCGGCGGCCAGGAAGAACCTCGGCATTGAGGGTGATTTCTTCATCGCTCCCGAAGCGGTGGAGTACTTCAAAGCCAAACGTGCCGATTGGAAGAAAGAGCGCGACGCGTGGAAGGCGACCTTTGACGCCTGGGCCAAGGCCAACCCTGAAAAGAAAGCCGAATGGGACGCGTTCTATGCCGGAAAAGCCGCCGCCGCGCTCGAAATGCCCAAATACAACATCGGCGATAAGCTTGCCACCCGCGCCGCTTCCAACAAGGCCCTCGTCGCCGTGTCCAAGGCGTGGCCGAACCTGGTCGGCGGTTCTGCCGACCTCCAGGGTCCGAACGCCGTCGCGCTCCCCGAGGCCGGCGTTTTCTCAGCCGCCAATCCCTCAGGCCGCTATATCTATTACGGAATCCGCGAGTTCGCGATGGCCGCGATCTCCAACGGCATCTCTCTCCACGGCGGGTTGCGCTCTTTCTGCGCCACGTTCCTGGTGTTCGTAGACTACCTTCGCCCGGCGCTCCGCCTTTCCGCGCTCATGAAACAGCCGGTCGCGTACGTGATGACCCACGATTCCATCTACGTCGGCGAAGACGGCCCGACCCACCAGCCCATCGAGCACCTCGCGTCCCTGCGCGTCATTCCGAATGTACGCGTATTGCGCCCCGGCGACGCCGAGGAAACCGCCGTCGCGTGGGAAATGACGATGGCTCGCAAGGACGGCCCGACCGTGCTCGCGCTCACCCGCCAGAATCTGCCCGTGTACGCCAAGGCCGATCCGGATTGGCGCGAAACGATCAAGACCGGCGCCTACGTGGCCAAGAAGCCCGACGGAAAGGCCGATGTCGTGGTTCTCGCGACCGGTTCCGAAGTTTCCATGGCGCTCGACGCAGCAGCGAAAGCGGCCGGCAAGAAGGTGCAGGTCGTATCCGTCCTCAGCAGGGAACTCTTCGAGTCCCAGCCCAAGGCCGTTCGCGACGCGATCATTCCTGCGGGAGCCCGCGTGGTTGTCTGCGAAGCCGGCGTTCGCAGCGGCTGGGAGCGCTGGGCAAAAATAGAAGACATCATGTCCATCGACCGCTTCGGCGAGTCCGGCCCGGCAGACAAGGTGGCAGCCCACCTCGGCTTCACCGTCGACGCGCTTGCGGCGTTGATCGGGAAGTAAGCAACGTTTACCGAAAACGAAAGGCCGCCAGGAGAAATCCCTCCGGGCGGCCTTTTTTTGTGCTTTTGCTTCGCTAGTTTCGCCGCGCGACGCGGAAACCTCCCTGCTCGTCCTGTCGGTAGGGATAGCCGCAGTATCGATAACCGACCGTGCAGGCAAAGGGGCTGCTGTTCCAGCCGCCGCCGCGCGCGACTCGTTCATAGCCGGAGCCCGCCCCCCGGAAGTCAGTTCGGCTTCCCGTAGGATATGAATCAGCATACCAATCCCAGCACCATTCCCACACATTTCCGCTCATGTCGTACAAGCCGAGCTCATTGGGATGCCCGGTAGTTCCTGCGGTTCCCGTAGGATGTGTTTTGTTTGAACTATTTGCGTTGTACCAAGCGTAGTCGACAAGGTTCGTTTGGTTACCTGCCGTTTCCGTGCTGCCCGCATAGCCTTTTGAATACCCTCCGGTGTTGATCCCACCGACCATGTCGCCACTGCGGTTATCCGACAAAGCGCCCATCGCGGCCCACATCCATTCCGTCTCGGTAGGCAGTCGGTAGCCGCTCGCGGTCCAATCGGCGCTGACCAGGTCCCAGGTCGCGTCGCTGCTTGTAGGGATTGAGGAGTAATCCAGGGTCGAAAAATCGACATCCGAAACGCCGTAAACGGGGGTGAGGCCTTCCGCGAGGCTCAATTTATTGCAGAAAGTGATTGCTTGGTACCAGTTGGCTTTCTGCACGGGATCGCCGACGCCGCTCGAATATGAAATATCACTTGGATCGGTGCCCATGATCTCGCTGAACTGGGTTCTGGTTATTTCCCGGACGCTCAACCGGAAGGCGCTCAGCACGCTTGTGTTAGACGGCGTCGAATCCCGCTGGAACGTCCCCGCCGGAATGCTCGCCATCGTCAATGTGTAGGTGAGACGATGTACGGCGACGTTGTAATTTTTGATGGTCGATCCGTCTTGAGCCGTGACGGTTATGGTGACGGAGTTGTCGCCGACGGCGATGCTCTGGGAAACGCCGTTGTTGGCACTGACGGTCGCGTTTGCGTCGGACTTGACGCCTGTCACGGTGATAGCGCTTGTGCCGTTGGGGACCATCACTGAGTAATTGACAGTCGACGGTGAGAAGCTCGGATTAAGGGTTCCGGCGCTCACCGTCAAAGACGACAGGTCGGCGTTGTCTGTGCCGGCTCGGTTCACGGTCACGACGTAATTTTTGACGGTCGATCCATCCTTCGCCGTCACGGTGATGGTGATGGCGGTGGCTCCGACGGCGAGGCTTTGCTTTACGCCGTTGTTGGCGCTCAGAGTCGCCTCAGCGTCGAAAGCAGTCCCCGTTACGGTAATTGAGCTCGTGCCGGCGGGAACATTCGCCGAATAGCTTAAGGTCGACGGCGAGAAGCTCGGATTGAGACTTCCGGCGCTCAACGTTAAAGACGCCAAGTCTGCGCTGTCCGCAGCGGCGCGATTCACGGTCACGACGTAGCTCTTAACCGTCGACTGGTCCGGAGCGGTCACGGAAAGGGTGATGGTATTGATGCCGACGCTCAGCGTTTGAACCACGCCGTTGTTGGCGCTCAACGTTGCGTTTGCATCGGATACCGTTCCCGTCACTGTGATCGAGCTAGTGGCGTTGGGCACATTTAAGGAATACGCCAAGATTGAGGATGAAAACGACGGGCTAAGAACGCCGGCGCTTACGGTGAGAGCCGACAGGTCGGCGTTTTCCGACAAACCCGAAGACTGTGTCGGGGAGAGACATCCCGCCAGAAACATTACTAATGTTCCGACAAATAGGACACGCGCTGGTTTTTTCATCGCTGGATGCGTTGTTTGTCGCATTTGATACCTCCAGGTCATATGCGAGGATACTAGTTGC
>JBAYHM010000127.1:0-12269 GCA_041666155.1 Treponemataceae bacterium | reverse complement strand
CGTAACCCCGAAGCGCCGGGCCGGGCAAATTGGCCAGGCGCTTAGTCATCCTTCAATTTAGATGTTGAATCACTTGCTGAACTGGGAATAATCGAGGTTGGTCGGCTGCATTCGGGGAACATACCCTTTCAGCCAGCTTCTGAGCGCCACGTTTTCGGTTACCTGGTAGTGGAGAATGGCGGGCACGAACTCATAATCGAGCCGCTGCAGCTTGTACGAGGCATCCTTTCTCTTCTGCGGATCGTATTCTCTACCCACGGTCTCGACTAGGTCGTCGAAGTTTTTCTTGGCGTATTCGACATAGCCGCCGCGCTCGGCGTATCCTCCCGCGGAATGCATGTGCTCAAATAAGGAGAAGTAGGGGTCGAAGACATCGGGAAGTATTCCCAGCAGAGAGATCGGAATTGTTTTCTGTCCGATGGCGCCGATATAGCCCGCGAAGGGCAGGGAAGCCAGTTCCATTTTAAATTTCGGGTTGAGGCTCTCAAGGTTGTCCTTGAGGATTTCCAACGCCACTTGCCGTTGCTTCGATCCGGCGGAATACACCAAGGTCATCTTGAATCCCTGGGTCCATAGTTTTCCGTCCCAGGCTTTCATCAAATGTTCCTTGGCTTTGGCGAGATCGAAGGTGTACTGAGGGTTGGCCGGATTCGCGGTCGGGAACCCGATGAGCACTGGGCCGTACGGCTTTTGCGCGTAACCGCCCATGGCGCTGTCGATGAAGGTGTTGTAGTCGAACGCGTAGGCGAAGCCTTTGCGTACGTTGATATCGGAGAAGAGGTTCGGGGGAACGCCGTTTGGACCGAGTTTTCCGTCGCCGATATAGGAACTCTGAGGGGCGATGTTCATGACGAAGTTCATTTTCATCAGCCAAGCGGAGGGTATCTTGGTCTTCAGCTCAATGCCGGGGGCGCCTTTCAGCTGCGGGATGTCGCTCACGCCGACAGCCACGAGATCCGCGTCGCCGGCCTTGAGGAGCATGATGCCGGTCTGGGCGTCCTTGATGAATCGGACGACCACTCTCTTTAGTTGGGGCGCGCCCTGCCAGGAGTCGGGGAAGGCCTCGAATACGACCCGTTCTCCCTTTTCCCAGGACACGAAGCGGAACGATCCCGTACCGTTCATCTTCATGAACAGCTTGTCGTCTTCCAGCTTCAGACCGATGAATTTGCTCGCGTTCTCTTTCGTTCCGTCCCAGTCGCCCTGGGAGGCGCACCACGCCTTGGAGAAGATGCCGGCGCTTGAGCCCTCGTCGGCCATGAACTCGAGGAAGGGCACGAAGGGAGTCAGCAGATTGAACGTCACCGAATCCTTGCCGGCGACGATCGCCTTGTCCAGCTTCTGGAAAGCGGCGTCGAAGCCGATCGCCTTGACGAGGTCGGCGAAAGTGTTTGCGTCGAGCAGGTTGATGCTGAGCATCTTGAGGACGGCGGTTTGGCCGCCGACGATGATGCCTCGCTTGAATGTGTAGGCCACGTCCCCGGCATCAAGAATATGTCCCGAGTGGAATTTCACGCCCTTCCGTATCGGAAAGGTGATGCTGGTAGCTTTATTGGGAGCGACCTTGATGAGCCCGTTTCCGAGGGACGGTACGGTAGCGGCCAAAGCCGGAACGAGCTTGGAGGAATCGGCCTTGTCGTGGCCGAGCAATGAGTCATAGACATTGAGCGAGAGTTCCATCGTCGCGGAGGCAACCATGAAATGCGGATCAAGGGAATCGGGCGCGTTTATCGTGGCTTTGACGAACGTCCCGGGATTAATCACCTGTGCCGAAAGGCCTGCGGCGCAACCTAACAATCCTAGCGCCAAACCGGCCGATAATAACTTTCTTCTTGTCTGCATTCGGAACCTCCATGCGGGAAATTTGCTTTACACGCAAAATGATCATTGGTAGTATAACTGCGGGTATTGGAGAAAGCCATCCGGTTTTTTCGATAACATAAAGAAACTTATTGAAAAAACGCTGACCTTTTTTAAACGAGTTCAAAGTTTGCTGATTCTTATTCCGGAGTGACACATGGAACCGCTGCTGCAGGTCAAGAACCTCAAGACGTACTTCTACACCGAAGACGGTATCGGCAAGGCGGTAAACGGCGTCAGCTTCGATATCGGCAAGGAACAAACGATCGGAATCGTCGGCGAATCGGGCTGCGGGAAATCGGTTATGGCTCTCTCCATCATGGGCCTGGTTCGCAATCCCCCCGGCAAGGTAGTGGATGGGGAAATCCTTTACCATGGAAGGAACGGTATCGTCGACATAGCCCGGCAGAATCCGACGGGCACCCTTATGCGTTCTCTGCGCGGCAACGAGATGGCTATGATTTTTCAGGAACCGATGACGTCGCTCAATCCCGTTTTCACCATCGGCGACCAGATAGTCGAGGCGGTTAGCCTCCACCAGGGCTTGAACAAGAAAGATTCCCGAAATCGTGCCGTGGAGATGCTCAAGGCGGTCGGCATCCAGGCACCGGAGAAACGGATCGACTCTTATCCGCACGAGCTGTCGGGCGGCATGAGACAGCGCGCCATGATCGCCATGGCGCTTTCCTGCAATCCCTCCCTCCTCATCGCCGATGAACCGACGACTGCCCTCGATGTCACAATCCAGGCCCAGGTACTTGACCTCATGGCCGACCTCAAGACCAGATTCAGGATGTCTCTGCTCTTCATCACCCATGATCTCGGCGTAGTCGCGAAGACCACCGACGAGGTTATCGTAATGTTTCTAGGAAAAATCGTGGAGAAGGCTCCTGTTCGGGAGCTCTTCCGCGATCCGAAGCACCCCTACACCAGGGGGCTTTTGGATTCCCTTCCTTCGGCCAAAGTCGGAGAAAGGAAGAGGCTGATCCCGATTCGGGGGACGGTGCCGAGTCCCTTCGACGCGGTTGAAGGATGCGTATTCCGAGAACGTTGCCCTATCGCCCTGCCTGAATGCGGGGCTGCAATGCCCGAGATCAGAGAAACGACGGCCGGACATTACGTCGCATGCATACGCGCTTCTTGACTCCCTCGCCCTGCTCCGTGGAGGATTGAATGGATACCGATATCGCTCTTATATCCGTCCGAAATTTGAAAAAACAGTTCTCCATCCGCAAGGGCTTGTTCGGCAAGGGGAAACAGCTCCTGAACGCTGTCGACGACGTCAGCTTCGACATCCACAACGGTGAAACCTTGGGTCTCGTCGGTGAATCGGGTTGCGGCAAGACCACCGTCGGCAGGACAATCCTGAGGCTGTATAAACCCACGTCCGGGGACATACTCTTCAACCCGGACGGCAGGAGCTATAACCTGGCCACCATGACGGCGAAAGAGCTCAAGCCCGTGCGAAAGATGATGCAGATCGTTTTTCAGGACCCCTATTCTTCGCTGGATCCCCGCAACACCATCAAGAAGATACTGGAGGAGCCTCTCATAACCCACGGGGTCGGAACCAGGGACGAGCGTAAGGCTCAGCTGAAGTTCCTGATTGAGGCTGTCGGGATGAAGGAAGAACACCTGAAGCGCTATCCCCATGAGTTCTCCGGCGGACAGAGGCAGCGCATCGCCATAGCCCGAGCTCTCGCCCTTCGTCCCAAGCTCGTGGTAGCCGACGAGCCCGTTTCCGCCCTTGACGTGTCCATACAAGCGCAGGTTCTCAATTTGCTGGAGGATCTGCAGAAAGAGTTCGGCACCACCTACCTTTTCATAGCCCACAACCTCGGCGTCATCCGGCACCTCAGTACGAGGATCGCGGTGATGTACCTCGGGAAGGTAGTCGAGCTCGGTCCCTCCGAGCGCTTGTTCATCCAACCCGAACATCCTTACACCGAAGCGCTCTTGTCATCGATCCTGAGCCCTGAACCGGACGGCAAGACTAAGAAGATCATCCTCTCAGGAGACGTGCCCAATCCCATCGACCTGCCCTCAGGCTGCCGCTTTCACACCCGCTGCCGCTACGCCGAGAGCCTCTGCGCTTCGGACGAACCCGCGTTGCGCGATGTCGGCGACGGACATCACGTCGCTTGCCACTTCAATTTGGGGGCTCGCTAACCCCCGGCGCGATTCGAGAAGCATCCTGTTTTCCCTTTGGGTGGACAAGCGGGGCCCTTTCGGCGGCACTCTTTATCGATCGCAAAAATGTATTTGCCGGTATAGACTACTCGTATGAGTTTAATTTCTTCGGTTGCAAATTTCATCCAAGTCCATTCGAGCGAATATGACGCGCTGGCGCTCGATATCTGGAATCATCCCGAGCCTACCTACAGTGAGGTCCGGTCGTCGGCTGTTCATAGAGAGCGGCTGAAATCTAGCGGTTTTCGGGTGATTGAATACCCCGAGATGGCGTATTCCTTCGTCGCGGAGAAAGGGTCCGGGAAGCCCGTTATCGCCTTCATGGGCGAGTACGACGCGCTGCCGCTTATGTCGCAGGTAGCGGAAGCGATCAAGCGGCCGGCGGTGGAAGGCGCGCCGGGGCACGCGTGCGGCCATAACCTTTTGGGCGTCGCGAGCCTTGCCGCGGCTGAAGCGGCGGCGGCCGCGATGGAGGAGGCGGGGCTGCCCGGCACGATCCGCTATTACGGCTGCCCGGCGGAAGAAGGTCTTGGTCGCGTTAATCTTGTCAAAGCGGGCCGCTTCAACGACGCGGACGCGGCGTTCAGCTGGCACCCGGCGGACGTCAACACGCCGCACCGCTACGCCACCAGCGCGATGCTCTCGCTTGAGTTCCGTTTCAAAGGTCGCGCGAGCCACGCGGGCATGGTGCCCCACGCGGGGCGCTCCGCGTTGGACGCCGTCCAGCTCATGAACCTCGGCATAGAATTCCTGCGCGAACACGTGAAACCGGGAACGCTCCTCCATTACGTGATCACCGACGGCGGAGCCAAGGCGAACATCGTGCCCGAGACCGCCGCCGTGTCCCTCTACGTTCGCGGCGCGAAGGCCGCCGACGTTACGGCAACCGCCAAGCGCGTCCTCAAAATAGCGCGCGGCGCGGCCCTCATGACCGAGACGTCTTTTGTCCATGAAGTCAAGCACGGCAAATGCGATTACATCCCGAACGATGCTCTCAACGACGCCTTGTACGCCGCGATGCTTGCGCTTCCGTTTCCCAAACCTGATGCGGAAGAAAACGCGTTCGCGCGGGCGTTGACGCGGACGGTCGCCAAGACCGACCGTGAAGCCTCCCTTTCCATGATCGGGGCTCCTATTTCCCTCCTTTCAAAATCGCAGCACTTGGAAGTCGGCGATTTTGGGGACGGACGCCGAATCGGGGGAAGCATCGATGTGGGAGACGTGTCGTATGTCGTGCCGGTAGGGCAGCTGAACGCGGCTACCTGGCCGCTGGGTATCGGCGCGCACACTTGGCAGTCCGCCGCGGCTTCCGGCGGAACCTGGGCGTTGAAAGCCATGCGCTGGGCGGCCGCGTCCTTGGCCTGTGCGGGAGTCGCCGTCGCCGGAGACCCGAAGCTATTGGCAAAGGCGAGAGCGGAACACAAGAAGAAAAGTTCGCCGTACCGGTCTCCGATGGACGCGGTATGAAGGAAAAAATGAAAAGTTCAGAAGAAGACTTGAAACGGCGCGGGCGTCTTTCGGATAAAGAATACCTATTAATCAGCACTACGATCGAGAAAAACATTGTTGCCTATCTTGATAGTGAAGAAGGCTATTTACGATCCGCGGCTCTTCGATTCATTAAAATTAGAAAGGATGAAACATTTCTGCCAAGACTCTATGCGATGTTGAGTCAGGAAAACCCCATATATACAAGAATTGAATTAGGCGATTGCCTGCTTGAGTTTGGAGAGCAAGTTTTAGAAAATATAATGCCCTTATTAGGACGGATTGGTAACAATCAACATAAGGAAATCGGGAATTACGATCTTGGAAAAAAATCATTTCCGTTGCCGAGAGATGTTGTCGGACGAATCGCAATTAGATTTGGTCCGATTGTATTTAAGTACTTAGATACTGCCTTTATAGAAAGAGACGTTTCTGTATTATCCGAGGCAATTGATATTATTGGCCACGTCACCTATGCATATAAAGACTACTCGATGGAAAACAAGTTGATTGAGGAATATTCGAAAGTAAATAATTTATTAATTGAATGGAAGTTGATAAAAGCCTTTCAGTCATTTAACTCAGAGGAAGTAATCGGGAAACTTGAAACGATAATTTGCGATGAACGGAAAGATATAATATTGCGGAGGGAAGCGGAAAGAAGCTTATTGAGAATAAAAGAGAGAAACCCTCGAATTGCGCTTTCCGTACTTTGCACAAGAACTGATATGTAATTTAGTTACGTAAAAAAATATAAAACATGTAATTTTGGTATGGACAGATCGGGATTTGTTTGTTACTCTTTTGTCAACGAGCCGCGGGAACAGTCGGCGGAACGAAAAAGAGGAACGACATGGCAGAAGGCCAATCCAGGAAAGCAGTCGAATGGAAAGCGGTCGGAAAACGGCTATACAAGGACCGGTATGTCTATCTGATGATCGCTCCGGTGGTCGCGTATTTCCTGATTTTCAACTACTGGCCGATGGCTTGGCTAAGCATTTCCTTTTATGACTACAAGATTCTGGGGGGCTTTGCCCGCAGCCAGTTCGTAGGTTTCGCGAATTTTATACATTTTTTTACAGAGATGGATGCTTGGCGATATATCTGGAATACGCTGGCCATCAATTTTCTGGCACTCGCTTTCGTTTTTCCAGCGCCAATCATCTTCGCCCTTCTGCTCAACGAGGTTAGGGGAGTCGGCGTCAAGAAAACGATCCAGACGGTCAGCTATCTGCCGTATTTCATTTCCACTCTCGTGCTGGTCGGTCTCATCAACAACTTCTTGTCGCCCTCGATAGGCCCCTTGAACCAGATTCTGGCATCCATGGGTATGGAGAAAATCTACTTCCTCGGCGACCCGAAATATTTCCGGACGATCCTTGTCGTATCCGGCATTTGGCAAGGCTGCGGCTGGAGCGCGATCGTATACTTGGCTGCTATCAGCGGGATTGACTCGCAGCTCTACGAGGCCGCTCAGATCGACGGGGCAAACCGATTCAGGCAAGTGCTCCATATAACCATTCCCGGCATCGCGACGACCATCGTCATCATGCTGCTCCTGCAGATCGGAAATCTTCTGAACAGCAATTTCGAGAAGATGTTCCTCCTTCAAAACCCCTACAACACTTCCATTTCCGAAGTGTTGGCCACCTTCGTGTACAAGCAGGCCATGCGTCAAGGCAATTACAGCCTCGCGACCGCGGTCGGCTTGTTTAATTCCTGCGTAACGCTGCTGCTTGTCTCGATTTCCAACAAGCTCAGCCGCCGGTATTCCGGGACATCCATCTGGTAAGGGAGACCGATCATGGCTAAAAGCAAAGCGTTCAGGCCTTCCGTGGGAGAACGGGTATTTCGGGCGATCAATATGGCGTTCCTCGTATTGTTCTGTCTGACTATCCTTTATCCGTTCTTGAACATGATCTCCGTGTCCTTTTCCGATAGCTTCGCCGTCCTGCGCAGCGAAGTCACGTTCTATCCAATCGGATTCAACGCGGATGCGTATAGGCAGGTCATCTTCAATCCGAACATCATCCGATCCTATCTGAACACTATCTTTGTAGCGGTCATGGGCAGCGTGCTCAGTCTGATCTTCACTTCAATGGCAGCCTATCCGCTGGCGTTCTGCGATTTCATTGGAAAAAAAGCCTTCAATGTCTTCATTACGATTACGCTCTGGTTTTCAGGCGGTATCATTCCGAGTTTCCTCGTCATCAGGTCTTTGGGCTTGGTGGATTCCCTGTTCAGCCTGATTCTGTCGGCGATGATCGGCGCGTTCAACGTGATCATCCTGCGCAGCTTTTTTTCCAACCTTCCCGTGTCCTTGGTGGAATCGGCGCGCATCGACGGCGCGAACGACTTCAGCATCCTTTTCCGCATCGTCATGCCCCTTTCCAAGGCTGCCTTGTCGACCATCGCCTTGTGGGTGATCGTAGCGCATTGGAACAATTACATAGCTCCGCTCATGTATCTGAAGAGCAGGGAAAACTACACCCTGCAGATGGTGCTGCGGGACATCGTGCTGGCTTCCGAGGGGAACATCTACCAGATTGAGTCGTCCGGGGCGTCCATCGAAGGCGGCGTCACCGCTATATCCGACCAAGTGAAGAATGCGGTGCTTATGTTCTCCATGGTGCCCATGCTCATTCTGTACCCGTTCATCCAGAAATATTTCGTTACCGGCGTCACCCTGGGATCCGTGAAAGAGTGAGACGTTATCCCTGAAGGAGACTTCGAAAAACGTCAGTTTTTTGAAGTCAACCAATATAAACTGCAAATCCTGAAAGGATTTGTATAGGTCGCCTTAAAAACCAACCGGGTTTTTAAGGCGACCTAAGATAGCGGAACAAGCAAGGAGGAGTTCAAATGGCAAAGAGAAATCCGGCAATGGTAGTCGCGTTCATGCTTTCGGCGTCTTTGGCGTTTTCAGGCGGTAGTGCGCAGCAGAGCGCGGGCGGCGCCGCGAAAACCGGCGAGCCGCTGAACATTTCCGTGTTGGCGTCAATCTGGCCGCCGTACGAGCAGACCAAGACGATCTTCCCTGAAATCGAGAAGGCAACCAATACAAAGCTGACCATCGAATGGGCGCCCCGCGACGGGTACCGGGACAAGATCAGCACTATACTGGCGTCCGGAAAACTGCCCGACGTCATCATCATCACCAATCCGCTTGACAAGGAATTTCTGAAGAATCAGGGAGCGATCATCCCTCTGAACGACCTTCTGAACAAGTACGCCCCGAATTACCTGTCGAAACTGAAAAAAGAGGATTATCCCTTCGTTCGCGACATCAGCGACGGCAATATGTACTTCATGTCTCTGCTCATCGATTTTCCGCCTTCCTTATCTACCATGGTCAGGCAGGACTGGTTGGATCGGTGCGGCCTGCAGGCGCCGAAGACCTGGGACGACTGGTTGAACATGTTGAGAGCCTTCCGCGACCAGGACGCCAACGGCGACGGCGACAAGACCAATGAAATTCCGTACAGCGGCAACATTCGCCACCTGCAGCTGGCCTTCGGTATCAAATCCGAATCGCTTTTCGTCATAGACGACAACGGCAACTACCTCTCCGTCTTCGAGCATCCTGCATACATCGACTTCCTTACCGCGATGACGGGAATGTATAAGGAAGGCCTTCTGGACAAGGAATACGTGACCCGCGGGCTCATCAGCAAGTTGACGGATCTCTTCGTGATCATGGACAACGGTACGCTCGGCTCTACGGTCACCTTCGCTGAACGGGCGAGGCTTTCCACGGAAGTTCTGCGTCAGAAAAATCCGAAGGCGACCTGGACCTGCGTCACCCCGATCACCGGCCCCAAGGGTGTCCAGCTCATCCCCGCGCGCTCCAAGTTCGGCGGCACTATGGCGGTCATCACTGTCGCCGGTGAAAAGAAAGCCAAACAGATCGTGCAGGTTTTGGACTTCTTCTTCGGCGGCGCGGGCGAAAAGCTCATCAACTACGGAGTAGAGGGCGTGCACCACAAGCTGGTCGACGGGAAACCCGTGCTCCAGTCACCGTACATCGACGGCTTCGTCGAGGCGCGGAAAGCCGGCCTGATCTTCCAGCCGTTCCCCTTCAACTGGCTCAAAGACAACTACATGCAGATTCTGACCAACGGCAAGACCTATGACCAGCTCACCGATACCAAGAAAATATTCTACCGCGGCCTTTTCCTCAACGAGGGATACTTCAATATCACTCCGCCGACCTTATCCACCGAGGCTTACGGCAAGAACGGCATCGAGATCATGTCGAAACTCGAGGAACTCGAGGCCGGAGTGATTTTCGGACGCTTGTCCATCGATGAATTTAAGGCCCGTCTTGCAAAGATAAAGACCGACGGTCTCGACGCTATTACCAAGCAGGGTGCCGAAGCTTGGAAGCGGCTCAATAAATAGCCAACAGCACAACCAAGGAATCGATCGATGTTTACTTTGAAGAACGGAATTCTCTATAGAGACAACCGGCCCGTTTTTGCCCTCGGTTTGTCGTACTACCCGTCCTACCATCCCCAGAAGGTTCCCGTTCCGCCCGAGGGCGATCGGGAAGGGGAGATGGCGCAGGATATCAGCGAGATGGTCGATGCGGGCTTCAACGTCGTCCGTATGGCCGCCTTGGGCGAAGTCCGGCGGGAAGCAGGATCGGTGAAGGTCGATTTTCCGTTCATCGATCGGCTCATCGCCCGGGCCGAGAACGCGGGACTGGCCTCGATGGTCAGGCTCCAGGGCTACGGGGTCAACCTATCGGGCTTCACCGACAACCTGATGCTCAACCAGCGCGGGGAGGAGATGCCGTTCCATTGGGGTTGGTTCGTGCGCAATTGTCTGAACCACGCCGGTATACTGAAAGACAACGAAGAGGCCACCAGGGTAAGCGCCGCCCACTTCAAACGCTTCCCGTCGGTGGTCAGTTTTCAGATCTACAATGAACCAGCCTATCCGGCGATCGATTACTACGACTACAATCCGCATTCGATCCGCGCCTGGCGCGAATGGCTCGCCGAGCGCGGCTATACGCCGGCGTCGGAAGCGGCAACCCTGGACGCGCCCCGAAAGCGTCCCGTCTTTGAGGCCGAACGGTCCCTCTGGATGCGCTGGCGATTGTTCCACTACGAACGGATGAACGATTTCCTCAACCGATTGAGCGATATCGCGAAGGAAAGCCATCCCGTCCCGGAGACCCTCACCTGCCACATGGCCTGGCCCGCCAATGCAGGCTCGACGATGCGCGGGGAGGATTATTTCCGGGTCGCCGAAAAGATGGACATAGTCGGGATCACCCATTACATACCGGCGATCGGGACGAGCCATTACTACGCGAGCGAAGTGCTCGATATGGCCGAAAGCGCGGCCGCTTGCTACGGCAAGCACGCATGGCTGATCGAGTACAACGCCCGGACGGACATGTCCGCGAACGAATGGGAGCGGGAGACCTACTCCGCGGTAGGCAGCGGTTTCAAGGGTATTCTCTACTACCAGTGGCGCGCCGACTACCCGTACGCGGACGGACCGGAACCCGAGGGCTTCGGCATGGTGTTCAACAACCGAAGAAAAACCGAGAAATTCGACCGGGCCGTCGCGATGAACGGTACGATGAACCTCTTGGGCGCGGATTTCGCGCGGGCCGAGAAACTCAGGTCCGGCGTCGCCGTCCTCTTCAGCGAAAACGTTAACGCGTACTACGACGCTCTGGACAACGGCGACGAAAACGACGTGGCCCGAAACCGCGAACGTAGCGCGTTCTGGATGCGCGCTATATACGCGGACTTCCGCAAAAACGCGGTGTCGGTGGATTTCGTCAGGGCAGGAGAACTCGCCGCCAATCCTCTCGGCGTCCGGCTCCTGCTCGTGCCCTCCCTCGCGGGTTTGGTCGCCGAAGAGAAACAGGCTATCGACGCCTTCGCCGCTTCCGGCGGCAGGGTCTTCGTCTACCAGCCGGACACCTTCGGCTACGCCGCTCTTAGCGACAACGTTCCGAGACCGGACAAGGTCGTCCCCCTCGCCGCCGAGAGCGTCCTCGACTCCTGCGGCATCGGCCGCGCGTACCGCTGCGACAAGGCGACGCTCGACGTGAAGGTACTGAAGGGCGGAGGCCGCTGCATCGTCTGCCTGGTCAATTTCGATCCGGCGGAAAAGCCGATCGACGCGGGCGAGAATCTGACGCTCTTCCTGAGCGACGCGGCGGAGTATCGTGCCGCCCGCCTCTACGAGCCGAAAAAAGAAACCGAGCTGGCTATCCGGAAGCAGGGTCCCGGTGCTCTCTCTCTCACTCTTCCAGAGCTTGGGATGGGGGCTTTTATCGTGCTTACTGGAGAAAAGAATGAGCACTGATCCAAGAATCGGTTTGCTGCTTATCGGTTCGCCGCGTTTCAAGAGCCTCGGCGAAGGAACGGCCCGAGGTTCTTACGCCGAACGGAAGGAGCGGCACGCCCAGGAAATCGTCGCCGCCGCGGGAGCGATCGGCGCGGTCACGTACACGGGTATCGTCTACGAGCGTCCCGGCCTTTCCAAGGCGATGAAGGCGTTCTACGCGGCCGACGTGGATTTCGTGCTGGCCGTCTTCCTCTCCTGGGCCGAGGATTTTACCTGGGTGCGCTTCCTGCGCGACATGTACGAGCTCCCGATCCTCTTCGGTCTGGTGACGCGGAAATCCTGCCGCTTCGCGGATACCTCAAGCGACGACGAGTTTACCGAGTTCCTTTCGGCCGGGGGCTTGGTCGGGACGCTTG
>JBAYHM010000126.1:0-12282 GCA_041666155.1 Treponemataceae bacterium | reverse complement strand
CGCCGAAAATGGTTTAAAAGAAGCGAACCATAAGTTGGAAAAAAAGATAGTCGAACGAACGATGGCTCTTACCGAAGAGTTGGAACACAGAATCAGAACTGAACGTCAATTGACCCATACCGCGCTGCATGATCCTTTGACGGGATTGCCGAATCGCAGCCTTCTCATGAATCGGGTGGAACAATCTATCGCCCGTTTCCAACGCGACCAATCGGCGCAATACGGAATCCTCTTCATCGACATCGATGACTTCAAGCAGATCAACGATAATTACGGGCATAGCGCGGGGGATGCGTTCCTATGCGAGATCGCGTCCCGGCTGCGACGCTGCGTCAGGGAAGTAGATACCGTCGCCCGACTCGGCGGCGATGAGTTCGTCGTCTTGCTGGATGGTATGGGTATGGACCCTGATATAGGAACCGCTGCTGAGCGCGTTAGCGATGAATTATCGATCCCGTATAATATTGGGCGAAATTCCGTTATTTCGACGGCAAGTATCGGCGTTCTCTTGTGTCGTTCGGATATTGTCGATGCCGGAGAAGCGCTCAGGAACGCGGACATTGCCATGTACCGCGCGAAGAACACGGGCAAGAATAAGCGGGTAGCCTACACCGACCAGATGTTGATTGGCGTCTTGGAGAACAACCGGCTGACGCAAGATTTACGTTCAGCCATCGGGCACGGCGGCATCCGCCTAGTCTTTCAGCCGATCGTCAATTTGATGCGCGGTACGACAGTCGGCTGGGAAGTATTAGCGCGTTGGCAGCATCCGGATTTCGGGATGATCGGCCCCGATCGATTTATTCCTATTGCGGAAGAATCTGGTTTGATTGTGCCATTAGGTACTTTTATTATTTTGGAAACCTTGAAAATAGCTGCCAATCTTAATGCGGCAAATTTGTTGCCGGACTTCTCTACATCTGATCCGCCGTTTTTCGCGGTCAATGTGTCCGCTGTCCAGCTGGGAAATACCGAATTTGCGGATTTCGTGCTATCGGCCATCGACCGGTACATGCTGCCTCGAGCAATCCTCAATTTAGAGTTGACCGAGACTGCGCTCATTGAAAACCGCGACGCGGTAATCGCGGTGATTGAGCGTTTAGCGGACGAGGGAATTTCATTCAAGCTGGATGATTTCGGAACGGGTTATTCTTCGCTCGGTTATTTGGATCGTATTCCTTTCGATACCGTAAAGATCGACCGAAGCTTCATTGAGCGGATCGATGAGTATCGCGAAAACTCATCCGCCTCCGGAGGGATAGTCAAAGGCATCATCTCCCTGAGCCATGAGCTGGGGAAAAAGGTGGTGGCGGAAGGTATAGAAACCGCCGTCCAGGCCGAGACGCTGAAAAGTTATGGATGCGATTTTGCTCAAGGCTATTTATTCGGCAAACCGATTGACGCCGATGCTTTGACTGTCACCCTCATGCGGCTGGGGGTTACGCACTCAGTCGAATCATAATAGAAGTTACTCCTTCCGCGCTTCCCCGCCGAATTTGCTTTTAATTCCAATTGTCCATATCTTTTCCCCCTAGGAGTCTTAAATGAGAAAATTCTCCATAGTTTTGAAGCTTTTCGTCGTCTTTCTTGCGCTGTCTTCTTCCGCTTTGTATTCAGAGGCGTTTCTCGATGTGGAAGGAGGAGCGGCGTTCTCCGGCTATAACGATGTACGCATTCCCGCCGACACCGGAACCCCTTTTTCTCTTGTCAAAGATACCCAATCGGATCCCGTCTTCGCGCTGCGCCTGCGTGTCGGTTATACCTTCGCCGACCGTCATACCGTGACCCTGCTCGCCGCTCCGCTTACCGTCCGCGGTTCCGGAGTACTTGATCGGAACGTAACCTATTACGGAAAGACGTTCGCCGCCGGAACCCGTGTCGACTCCCAGTACCGCTTCGACTCGTACCGGCTCACGTACCGCTATTCGTTCATCAAGACCGACAGCCTAGTGCTGGCCGCCGGGCTTACCGGTAAAGTCCGGAGCGCCGACATCGCCCTTATGAGCGATACCGGCTACGCTCACCGCACCGATCTGGGTGTGGTTCCCCTGATCAATTTTTGGGCGCAGTGGAACTTCCTTGAACCGTTCAGCCTGCTGCTTGATGTAGACGCCCTTGTTTCGCCCTACGGTCGTGCCGAGGACGGCCTCCTGGCGCTGCAATATCACCTGAACCGGAACGTCGCTTTCCGATTGGGATACCGCGTGCTGGAAGGCGGCGCCGACGGCGGCGGCAATGTGTACAGCTTCGCTTTGTTCCATTACGCGATGGCCGGCATCAGGGTTTCCTGGTAGAATATCGCCTATGGATGGAAAAACCAGAAGCGCGATACGACCGGGGATCAAGGTCTCCATCGTTCTCAAAGAGGACCAGCGGACAGGGAAAAGGACCGAAGGGATAGTGCGGGACATCCTGACCAATTCCCCGAATCACCCGCACGGGATAAAGGTGCGCCTTGAATCAGGACAGGTCGGACGGGTTCAGGAGATACTTTCCTGAGGATTTCGGCCCGCGACGCGCGGATCATCAGTATCAACTTGCATCGTAATAACGGCTAAATCAATTCTTTTTGTCATGCGCGTTTGTTGATTTTCCGACGATGTCCGCGACCAGCCAATTCAGGAAACGGATCGACGCGTTCATATTTTTGCTTTTGAGGATGCCGTGCACCAGATCGTAACCGCTTTTCAAGTACATTTCCGTGTACTTGAAGCGCAGATAGGTGAAATCGGAAAAACTATAGAGGTACAGTTTGACGACGGCGTACTCTTGGTTCGAGACGACGGTTTTTCCTTTGAGGCCGTACATCTCCTCTTCGAAACGATAGAACAGATCCCGGTACTCAGGCCCGAAAAGGGAAAGGCCCGCGTTCAGTTTGTCGATCCGCGCCAGATAGGTTTTCTGGTTTCGGATGCTCTTGTCCACTGGGAAGTTTCCGGCCAGGAGATCGATGAACAGTTGGACGCAGGCTTCGCGGTCGGGTTTTCCGGGCGGCCTCGCTGCCGGGGTCGGACTCCCGGGAAACGGTTTGCCCGTTCTCAGAAGCGCGACCGCGTCGTCGAAATCCTCTTTCAGCTTGATGAAACGTTCGTGGCTTTTCTCCACGCCGGCGGCATCCGGGTGCAGTTTCTTCGCGAGCTTCCAGAAGAGCCGCTTCAGCTCCTCCTCCGACGCGATTTTGCGGTCACGAATGGCTTTCTCGAAAACGTTCATATCATTGAGGTTCTTTCAAAAGTCTTCAAGTTTTGAAAGAACAACCTTAGATTTAAAGCAGTATTTTTGCATATCATTGTAGGACCTATATTTAGACGATGGCGCAAAAATACTGCAAGAGCAAATTTCAAAACTAACCGAGTTTTGAAATTTGCTCCATTCATCAATTTAGTCATGGGCAATTTTTATTTCACACGTTGAAAACGATATCGCCTATTTCACCTTTGAAATGGTCGAACTCTCCCTGTTCCAATTCCCATGACTCGACAACCTTCGCCGGATGCGTAATCCCGTCATCTTCCGTGTAGCCTTCTATTTTTCCGATCCATCTCACTTTCCGCAGAGCCTTGCCGTTCTCCGCGTACAATCGGTCATCCGTCTCAAACCGCGTTATCATGCCGTCATTGCCGAAATAGAAGGTGCCCGACACCGCGACGGTCCCCGCGATGAAATTGACGACTATTGAATCGTCGGTTTGTTCTCCGTACGTAACTCCGTCCATGAGAAAAAAAGAGGGAAGCAAGGAAAATTCGAATAAGAGCATGGCGAGCGTTGACTTGGCCAGTAAACTCGCATCATCCAAGTCGATCAATTTAAAAAATCTCATCAGGGTGATTTGCCATTTTCCGACACCGTTTACGCTCTTTTCCAGCAACTCGGTGATCTTCGATTTGATGTAAACGTTTCGGCTAACGTTGATGACTGAATTGAATTGTTTGTAGGAAAGCTTCTCAAACGCGCTTTTAGAGTTCTTACGGTGGAAGGAATTCTCCCAATGAATTTCTCCATTCCGTATCGCGGGCTTATCCACATACCCGCATTTTCGCAGGTAGTTCTTGATCAGTTCAGGCGCGTCGGCGATTGTCTTTTCGGTGATGCGCTGTTTGGAGGGCTTGTCCGGATTGATCTTACCCGCTTCTATGCTATCCAAATACGCTTTCTTCAGTTCCATATCTCCTCCGTTAGTTACTGTTTTCGTGGTTAATCATTCAAAATAAATTCCACACAAAGGCACCAAGATCGATCCTTATTCCTCTTCCTTTGCGGCCTTCGCGGTTAGATTTCATATTCTCCAAGACAGGTAAACCGCAAAGGACGCAAAGGTCCGCGAAGGGGGAGAAGTCGATAAAATTTCTATTCTTCGTGTTTTTGCGCATTCGTTGTTATTCTTCTCTTCCCGTCTTCTGTAAATAATAGTGATAATCGCCCTCATAGATTTTGAGCGCGCCGTGGTCGATCTCAAAGACCCGGTTTGCCAGGTGCCGCAGAAAATAACGGTCGTGGCTGACGATCATGATGGTGCCTTCGAACTTCCGCAGGGCTTCAAGGAGCACTTCCCGGCTTGCGATGTCCAGGTGGTTGGTCGGCTCGTCCAGCACCAGAAAGTTGACCGGCACGGCGAGCATGCAGGCCAGCATCACGCGGCTTTTCTCGCCGCCTGAGAGTATCGACACTTTCTTGTCGGAATCGTCGCCTGAAAACTGGAAAGCGCCGAGGATGCTTTTGACGGCCCCGACGGAGGCCAGCGGTATGCGGTCGGACACTTCCTCAAAAATCGTGCGGCTCGGATCCAGCGTGTCCGACGAGTATTGGCTGAAATAGCCGACCCGCACGCTGCCGCCGACCGTCGCGCTGCCGCTGGTTGGCGGCGTCTGACCGGTGAT
The DNA here is from genome assembly GCA_041666155.1 of Treponemataceae bacterium. Classification (GTDB taxonomy): domain Bacteria; phylum Spirochaetota; class Spirochaetia; order Treponematales; family Breznakiellaceae; genus SZUA-426. Next base: position 7,405 of record JBAYHM010000126.1, on the reverse strand, counting down.
GACTTTCAGCAGGGTCGATTTTCCCGCGCCGTTTACGCCGGTCAGCGCTATGCGGTTGCCGCGGTCCACGATGCCGGAGAGGCCTGAAAAGACGGGGTGAAGGCCGCCTCCGGGTTTCGGCCAGGACTTGGCCAGGTCTTTCATGACCACGACTTGATCGCCCGAGCGCGGACAGGCGGCGAACTGGACGGTCATGGATTTCGGGTCCGGCGGCAGTACGACGCGGTCTATTTTATCCAGCGCCTTGATGCGGGACTGGACCAGCGACGCGTGCGACGCGCGGGCGGAAAATTTGGCGATGAACTCTTCGTCCTTGGCGAACATGGCTTGTTGGCGGTTGAAGGTCGCCACCAGCTGCTCACGGCGGATTTCCCGTTCACGCAGGTAAAAGTCGTAGTCGCCGGAATAGGTGGTGACGGCGCCCGAGGCGACTTCCACCGTGCGTGGACAGAGGCGGGTCATGAATTCCCTGTCGTGGCTGGTCATCACTAGGTCGCCTGAAAATTCCTTGAGCCATTCCTCAAGCCACACGATCGACTCCACATCCAAATGGTTGGTCGGTTCGTCCATAAGCAGCACGTCGGGATTGAGCACCAGAATCCGGGCCAGGGCGATGCGCATCTTCCAGCCACCCGAGAAATGCTCCACGCTTTCGTTGAAACGGTCCGGGCCGATACCGAGCCCCGTCAAGACCGATTCGGCCCGGGTTTCCAGGTTGTACCCGTCGCGGTGGAGGAACTCCGACTGAAGCTCTCCGTACTTGTCCATCTCCGCGTCGGTCAAAGGATCGGCGGACGGATCGGACATGCGGTGTTCAAGCTCTTCCAGGCGGCGACCGATTTCGTAGACGGCGCCCGCCCCGGCAAGTACTTCCGCGAGAGCGCTACGGCCGGACATTTCTCCCACGCTTTGGGAAAAATAACCGATCACCGTACCCGGATCTACGGTGATTTGTCCCGCGTCAGGTTTCTCTTCCCCGGCGATAACCCTGAACAGCGTAGTTTTTCCGGCTCCGTTGGGGCCGACCAGCCCGATCTTGTCGCCGGGTCGGATAAGAAAATCGGCGTTATCCAAAATGACGCGTTCGCCGTAAGCGACGCGGATGCCTGACAATTTGATCACGAAAAACTCCCGAAAGAAGGGGAGCATAGCAGAATGAGGCCCGTTTGTCAGGAGAACGGGTCACGCGTTGAAGAAGGTTTGCTTGACAGTCGGTCCCATAAGAACGAAATTAAAAGATACGCGGTATATAAAAATGATGTTATCGGCCCGCCGGATGAAAATTGTCTTTCAAAATACCTATGGACATCTCCGGCCGCGGTCCGATGGAGGGGCACAATGAATAATGGTGGAATGCTTCCCGGCGATGCCGAGGACTCCGTAGATGAGTTTTTACTGTCGCCGAATGAGAAAGCGCGGCGCGCGCTGCGCGAGCAGGCTGAAAAGATAGCTAAAGAGAAAGCGCATCGAGCGGCGGAAGATGGCGACGCTTTATCACCCGAGGATGCGCAACGGATGATCCATGAGCTGCGCGTCCATCAGATTGAGCTTGAGATGCAGAACGGAGAGTTGCGCCAAGCGCAGGTGGAGCTGGATGCCGCCCGCTCGCGCTATTATGACCTCTACGACCTGGCTCCGGTCGGATATCTCACCATAAGTGAACAGGGCTTAATCCTGGAACCCAATCTTACCGCCGCCGCCCTTCTGTCAACGCCGCGCCCATCCTTGACCAGGAAACCTATTACCCGCTTCATCACACAGCAGGATCAGGATATCTATTACTTCTTTCGGCAAAAGCTCTTTGACACCGGCGTATCGGCGGCTTGCGAACTACGGATGCAGAAAACGGATGGGACGCCTTTCTGGGGACGGATGGAAGGGATCGTCAGGCAGGAAGCCGACGGTTCGACCGTGTACCGTATCGTGCTCAGCGATGTCACCGAGCGTAAAATGGAAGAATCAAAGGCCGATCGGGACGATCCGCATGTAGTGAAGGATTCCTGAGGGGCGCTTTTTTTCTCCAGCTATCGCGAATAGGGCGAATGAACTATAATTTTGTACATGCAGCATGAACGGGTGACGCCGCGCGAGTCGTAATTGTCGGAGGCCCTGTCATGAAAAGTAGAAAAAAGACCGATCCGGAATTGAGCAAAACCCCCGAGAAAAAAACGGCCGCCGCTTCTGAGCCGGCGCGGTTTCCCATCGTCGGCATCGGGGCCTCCGCCGGAGGCTTGGCGGCCTTTGAAGCCTTTTTTTCCGGCATGCCCGCAAATATCGATCCGGAAATGGCTTTCGTTCTTGTCCAACACCTCGCGCCGGACCATAAGAGCATACTCGCGGATCTCATTCGTCGCTATACCCGTATGCATGTTTTCGAGGTGGAGGACGGGATGCGCGTTAAGCCCAATTGCGCTTACATCATACCGCCCAATCGGGACATGGCCTTTCTTAATGGATCCCTTCAACTTCTGGAGCCCGAGGCTCCTCACGGGTTTCGCCTTCCCATCGATTTCTTTTTTCGGTCGCTCGCCCAGGATCAGCACGACCGCGCGATCGGAATCGTGCTCTCAGGCACCGGGAGCGATGGGACTTTGGGGCTGCGGGCCATCAAGGGCGAAGGCGGAATGGCAATGGTCCAGAATCCCGCCTCCACCGAATACGACGGCATGCCGCGTAGCGCTATCGCCACCGGCCTGGTGGACTATGAACTGCCGCCGGCCGAAATGCCCGCCCAGCTTATCTCGTATGTCGCCCACGCGTTCGGCAGATCCGGGCGATCGGGCAACAACCAAAAACCAAAGATCGAAAACGCGCTGAAAAAGGTTTTCGTCCTGTTGCGCGCCCAAACCGGTCACGATTTTTCTCAATACAAACCGAGCACCATCAATCGGCGGGTCGAACGCCGTATGGCCGTCCACCAAATTGAAACGATGAACGAATACGTTCAATATTTACAGCAGACGCCCGCCGAGATCAAAGCGCTTTTCGGAGACTTGCTCATCAGCGTGACTAGCTTTTTTCGCGACGGCGAAGCTCTCAAGGCGCTGGAAGAAAACGTCATTCCTAAACTCTTTCAGGGAAAACCCGCGGGAGGAGTTATCCGCGTCTGGTCCGCCGGCTGCGCAACCGGGGAAGAAGCCTATTCTCTGGTCATCATGCTGACCGAATACCAGGAACTGTTGAAACAGAGTTACAAGATCCAGTTTTTCGCCACGGATATCGATACCAAGGCGATCGTGACAGCGCGGACCGGGATCTATCCGGCGAACATCGCCGAGGACGTTTCACCGGAACGCTTGGACCGTTTTTTTACACCTGAGCTGGACGACGCGGAAAAAGCGCCGGTCGCGTATCGTGTGAAAAAACACATACGCGACATGCTGGTGTTTTCGGAGCAGGACGTGATCAAAGATCCGCCCTTCTCCAAGATGGACCTTATCAGCTGTCGGAACCTGATGATTTATATGGGCGGGGATTTGCAAAAGAGGCTCATTCCGCTCTTCCATTATGCCTTGAAGCCGGGTGGTTTCCTTTTTCTGGGAACATCGGAGACAATAGGGGATTTCGGCGATTTGTTTCACGTCGTAGACCGTAAATTGAAACTGTACCAACGTAAAGAATCTTTTCAAAAAGCTCAGAACATCAGTTTAGCTAGTCTTCTTCCCTCCAAGACGCATGGGGACCCGAGCCTCCCCGTTTCAACAGAGAAAACGGTCAAACGCGGAAATGTGCCGATACGTGAGCTTGCCGAACAAGTGATCCACCAGCAGACTCCGCTCTCGGCCGCGTTCGTCGACGGGCACGGAGATATACTCTACCTCCACGGGCGGACCGATATGTTCCTGGAGCCGGTGTCCAGCGAGTCCGTCGTCAATAATATTTTGAAAGTGGCTCGCGAAGGACTTCGGCACGACTTGACCACCGCGCTACGGAAAGCCTCTGAATCCAAAGAAATCGTTCAGTATTCAAACCTCCACGTAAAAACCGATGAAGAAATAGTCACGGTGAACATGACCGTCCGTCCGGTAGCGAGCAGGCAAGGCGTACAAAACGAAACGCCTCTTTTCCTGGTCATCGTGGAGCAGGTGCAACTGTTCAACCTTGTCCCGCCTTCCTCGTCCGCTCTCCCGGATACGGGCAATAAATCCGAAGCGCGTATCCTTTCGCTTCAGCAGGAATTGCGCGCTAAGGACGTGTATCTCCAGGCCACCTTTGAGGAACTTGAGACCGCGAATGAAGAACTGGAATCCTCAAACGAGGAAATGCAGTCGGTTAACGAAGAACTGCAATCCACTAACGAAGAACTGGAGACGTCCAAGGAAGAACTGCAGTCGGTAAACGAAGAACTTTCCACCGTCAATAATGAACTGGAATCGAAAGTCACCGACTTGTCGCGGACCAACAATGATATGAACAACCTGCTGGCGGGCACGGGTGTCGGCACCTTATTTGTGGATATGAAACTTCGCATCACCCGTTTCACGCCCGCCGTAGTTAATGTAATAAACCTGATCCAAAGCGATGTGGGAAGACCCGTCGGTCATATCGTTTCCAACCTGTACGGCTACGACAGCCTGGTTGAGGACACGCAAACGGTACTCGACAGCTTGATTCCCAAAGAAATAACCGTGCGAACGAAAGTCGGCATCTGGTATCTCATGCGCATCCTCCCTTACAGAACGCTTGAGAACGTGATCAAGGGAGCGGTAATCACTTTCATCGACATCACTGAGCGCAAGAAAATGGAAGCGGTGTTACGAGAGACGCAAGTCAAGTTATCCGAGGGGATAGTCGCCACGGTCAGGGAACCGCTATTGGTCCTTGATGAAAGCTTGCGGGTAGTATCGGCCAATCGCGCTTTCTATACCAACTTTCAGGTCGGGGCGGATATGACCATCGGACGGACGCTGTACGACTTGGGAAATCACCAATGGGAAATCCCCGCGCTCCGAAAATTATTGGAAGAGATATTACCCCAAAATACCGTGGTCACCGATTATGAAGTTTCTCACGTATTTGAAAAAATAGGGAAACGCACCATGTTGATAAACGCGCGCTGTCTTTTCAGCGAGTCAGGCAGTTCCGAGTTGTTCCTTCTGGCAATTGGAGACATCACGGATAAGGAACCCCGGATATTACAATAAATCCCGCGGGAGGTGACCGATGAATGCCGAAATACGAAAACGCGCCGAGGAAAAGGCCCATATAACTGAGGCCGACACGTCGAAAGAATTGTTGATTTCATCGCCTGCGGAAGTGGATCGGCTCGTTCATGAGTTGCACGTCCATCAGATACAACTGGAAATGCAGAATGAAGAGCTGATCCGGACTCAAGAGGAATTGGCGTCGGCGTATGCGCGCTATTTTGAATTATACGAACTTGCGCCGGTCGGTTATTTTTCAATCTCCAAAGCGGGACTGATCGTCGAGGCAAATCTGGCCGGCGCCAAGCTTTTAGGCATTGATCGCGGCGCGTTGGTCAAGCAACCCTTTACCCGGTTTATTCAAAAAGAGGACCAGGATATCAACTACCGCCAGCAGAAACGGCTATATGAAACCGGAGAACCGCAGGCGTGTGAATTAAGGATGATCGGACCCAATCAGATTCCGTTCTGGGCGCAGATCCAATCAAGCTTTACGCGGGATTCCTCCGGGGGGACTCCGGTGAGCCGTTGCGTAGTAAGCGATATCAGCATCCGTAAAGCCGCTGAGGAAGAGCGGGCCTCTCTTGCGTTGGAGAAGGAAATGCTCCTCAAGGAAACGCATCATCGTATCAAGAACAATATGAACGTAATCAACAGTTTACTCATATTGCAGGCGAATCAGCAGGATATCCCCGAGAGTACGGAAATTCTTTGTGACGCCGCCGGGCGGGTACAGAGCATGATGATGCTCTATGATAAATTATACCGTTCGGAAACGCATCACGAACTCAGCGTGAAAGCGTATCTTCCGCCGTTGGTTGCCGACATCATCAAAGTTTTTTTGCTGACTAAACACATTAAAACCGTGGTTGAAGTTGACGATTTTGTTCTGAGCGCAAAAATCCTATCCCCCCTCGGGATCATCCTCAACGAACTGATCACCAATTCCATGAAATACGCTTTCATCGATAGAGAGAGCGGGACCATCACCTTGACCGTGTCAAAGAGCGGCTACGCCGTCACCTTGACGTATAGCGATGACGGCGTCGGCTTGCCGGAAGCTGTCACCTTTGATGATTCCGCAACGTTCGGTCTACTGCTGGTAAAAAGCCTGACTCAACAATTACAGGGGACCATCGCGATCGATAGGGAAAAAGGTACGAAATACACCATCAGATTCAGTATTTGAGGGCACCTCTCGATTTATCTCATTCTCACCTCTTCTAGCGGTATCTTTGCGTAATGAGAGTATTACGTTATCTAATAATCCTAATCGGAATTTCTTTTTTTATCGTGCCTGTTTTGAGTCCGCTGCTGATCATCAGCGCGGAACGGTCTTCCAACGCGTCGACGACGGCTATGTTGACATCAGGATTCGGCGGCACGCTCCTCATTCTTCTGTTTCTCATAGTCGTGCAGATCGCGTGCGCGGTTCCATATTCAAAACGGGTAGGCGCGTCATTCGCGTGGACTATCGGTTCCGTGGTGCTTCCCGCTATCGTGCCGTTACTTCTTGCGTTGCGCTTCAAGCCGAAAAGAAAACGGCGGAGGTCGCCGAATAATCCCCGGAAAAAGACTTTTTCCTTTTTCAAGCCCCGGTCTATTGGCGCCGCTCCTATCCCCGCTTTGTCCGCGCCGTCAGCGACGAGTGAAAAGGAAATATTCCCGTATCCCCTTCGCGAATGGAAAGCCGGCATCGCGTTCGCGCCGATTCTCGGAGACACGTGGGAAAAGGTCGCCGACAATTTCATCGCGACGGAATCAAGCGCCGAAGCTCCCGATTTTCCCGCTTTGCGAAAAGCCTTGGAACCGTTTTCAGCCGCGGAACGTCATGACGCGTGGCATAAAAGCGGCTGGAAGTTTCGTGAACTGGGAGATCCGGGTACCGCCAATCTTTGTTTCGCCGAAGGCCTTTTGGCCGCTCCCGATCCTTCATCCACGGATTGGGGCACCCTGACGTATCTTCCCGGATCCGAAGAGACGGAACTCCGCAAAACCTTATCCGTATTCCCCGCGCAAGCGACGGATGAGAATCTGTCCGCGGCGGCGAAAGCGGCAAGATTGCTGGCCGGCAGGTTCGGCGTCGCCGACGATTCGGCTTCCAAAACAATCTTCGCGTATAATGAAGCGGTGGAAGCGTTACGGAGCGGTGACGGAGAGGGAGCCGCGGAAAAGCTCGTATCGCTTTTCAATGATCCGGAGATTGGACTTTCGGCTTTTTATTTGTGGGGCGTAGCCGTTGAGTCTTCAGGCCGCGAAAT
>JBAYHM010000125.1:0-12420 GCA_041666155.1 Treponemataceae bacterium | reverse complement strand
GGCGAAAACACGATGGGGAAAATCACCACGGCCCTGCGCATGCTCGGCTTCGACAAAGTGTACGACACGGCGTTCGGGGCCGACCTCACGGTCGTTGAAGAAGCCAATGAGTTCATCGAGCGAACCAAGAAAGGCGAGAAATTGCCGCTCTTCACCTCCTGCTGCCCCGCCTGGGTCAAGTTCGCGGAACAGCTGTTTCCCGAACTCTTGCCAAAGCTCTCCACCTGCATGTCTCCGCAAAGCATGATGGGATCGATCATCAGGGAAGACGAAGCGCGGACAAATGCGCCGGCTCTCGCCGAGAACGGCGCGGGCAAGAACGTCATCATTGTTTCTGTAATGCCCTGCACCGCCAAGAAATACGAAATCACTCGCCCCGAGCTTTCCCGAGACGGCAAGAGGCTGGTGGATTACGTGCTCACCACGGCGGAACTCGCCGCGATGATGCAGGAGTCGGGCATCCGTTTCGCGGACCTGCCGACCAGTTCCATGGACCTGCCCCTCGGCTTCGCTACGGGCGCGGGCATCGTGTTCGGGAATGCCGGCGGCGTCAGCGAGGCGGTTGCCCGCTACGTGACCGCGGGCCTTCCCGGCGGCAAAGCGAGCGTCCTCGACTTCGTTGACGAAATCCCGGACGGCGGAATCCGAATCGCGAAGCTGACGGTGGGAGATAAAGCCCTCTCCATCACCTCGGTACAAGGCTTGGCCAACGCGAAAAAAGTCGCGAAGGAAATTATCGAAGGAAAGCGCAAGACCGATATCGTTGAAGTCATGGCCTGCCCCGGCGGTTGCGTCGGAGGCGCTGGGCAACCCATCAGCCTGAGCTCCAAGACGCGCAAAGATCGGACCGCCGGTATCTTGGAAGCCGACGGCACGCGGGAACTGCGTTCCACCGCGGAGAATCCCTTCATCGAGCGCTTCTACAAAGACGTGCTCGGCGGCGAGGTCGGCGGAGCTAAGGCGCACTGCCTGCTGCACACGCGTTACAAGAGCAAAAAACGCATCCAAGACACGAGTATCCCGCTTGTGCGCGGTACCGGCAAGGAAAAAATTTCCGTGAAAGTCTGCGTCGGCACCAGCTGCTTCCTCCGCGGAAGCCAGGCGGTTCTGAGCGATCTGCTCAAGACCGTGGAAGAGCAGGGCCTATCCAGCTTCGTGGACATCAGCGCGACCTTCTGCGCCGAAAGCTGCGACAAGGGACCTACGGTCCGAATCGACGGACAGACCATCCACAAAGCTGTCTGCGACGACGTCATGCAGGTCATCCTGCCGAAACTGAAGACCCTCATGGTCCCGGTCAATGGTTAAAACCTTCACGCGGGGGCTTTTTCATATCGTCCGCGGACCTTCCGAAAAACCTCGAGACCTGATAGCATGCCCACCGGAGTAACACAAGCATGAACAAACCGGAAGGCCGCCGAAAGACGGCTCTGTACCTCGCTCTTATATGGACTGTATTGAACGCCGTTTCAGCGGTAACGCTTTTGATCGTCGGCATATCGGCGCCGACCCTCATTGGTTCGATCATCGCAATCGCGATTTCCGTCGTGAACGTATTCGCCATACGCGCTTTTCTCGTCAACGACGACAAAGCGCGCTACACGGCCGCCCGGAAATGGTTCGGCTACGCCGCCAGCGCGGCCTACGCGGCCATCGCTATTCCCTTGGCGGACCGCAGGGAAGCGGGCGTCGTGTCGGAGGTGACCGGATTAATCGTCTTTACGATCCTAGTCCTCTCGACGATCGCCGCCGCCGCGTTTTGGTTCTTTCTTCATTCTCGAAGCTCCCAAATTTATTGGAGACACATCACCGAAGCGGAAGCGAAGAATCCGAAGCTGCTCAAAGAGCGCCTTAAAAAACAGAAGAAGGGCATTCTAGGAACGACCTTTGAATGGGTCGATACCGCGGCTTGGGCCGTCATCGTCGTCATCGTCGTTCAGAGATTGTTCATTCAACTATACGCGATCCCCTCCGAATCGATGGTGCCGACTCTGCTCATCGGAGACCGGCCGGTCATCGCCAAATTTCTCGATGGTCCGACCTTCCCCTTCGCGCCCGCCGCCTTCCCGCAGATAGCGGAATTGAAACGCGGCGACATAGGCGTTTTTGAAAATCCGGCGCTGGACAAATCCCCGCCCGCCTTCCGCTTCCTGCAGGAAGTCGTTTTCTACCTGACCTTCTCCAACGTCGACCTGGACAAGAATCCCGACGGATCGCCGAAAGTCACCCGCCTCATCAAGCGCCTCGTCGGCGTCCCGGGAGACCGGCTCATGATGGTGGACGACGTGCTGTATATTCAGAGAAACGGCGCGACCGAATGGAAAAAAATGACTGAGGATTCGCGATTCTCACATGTCGATCTTAACGGCCTTTCCGCTTCACTTCGCGCCAAAATACGCAGTATTCCGATAGATAAAAAAGGCGTGGATATACTTCATCGCTGGGACGCGCGCAAAAACAACGTCGATGAAAAAACCTTAGGCGCCGAGTTCGGCGTGTTGCGGGATTCGCTGCGCGCGGCCTTCAAAAAAGCGGAAGTCCCCGGCGCGGGAGATGCCTACTTGGCCGCGATGAAACTGACCCGACAACAGGCGGCAAAAGCCTGGGATGAGACAAAAGGCACCATCGGGGACACTTCCGTCGCGCCCTGGAGGTTCCGTTCGGAAATGGAGCTTGACCCCGTCCTCATCGGCCGATTCATCTCCGACGCGGCCGACCGCGACGCGTGGCTCTCCTCGCTCTACGTTCCGGCCCCAGAGACGGCCGCGGGATTGACCTCCTACGCGAAGACAGGCCGCGCGATCAATCTCATCCTCAAAAAACAACAGGCCGAGCGTATACTTCACCTGATGGCAATAGTCTCCGCGGGGGAATCGACAAAGGAAGCGGCCATCGCCACCTATCGAAACACGGCCGCCGAAGGAAATGAGCTGCGCGCCTGGATCTCCCTCTACGATTTCAGGAACTTTCCACCGTTCCCCAACGACGGCCCCATTCCGGCGAAATCGTACTTTTTTATGGGGGACAACCGGTATAATTCCGTCGATTGTCGTTTCGACGCGGATCAGAAAACCCGACCGCTCGCCTTCGACTCCACGGATCCTTCTTCAACAATGCGCTTTTCCATGCTCGGTCAACGCTTGATCGGGAAAGAATACGTGCTGGGGCGATCGGTTTTCCGCCTGTTCCCCTTCAATCGAATCGGGCCAGTACATTAAGCGCGGGACGCGCTACACTTAAGGCATGAGAGCACTGAGAAACGCGTTTCTCGTCACATGCCTTCTCGGCCTTGCGTCCTGTTCGTTCTGGAGTTCCGCCCCATCCGTCCCTAAAAGAGTCATTCTCTTCATCGGGGACGGCATGGGCCCCGAGCAAATTAGAGCCGGGGCCTATTACCTCGGCCGCGCTCTCGTTTTCTCCTCTTTCCCGACACACGCAAGCATAGCCACCCGCTCCGCGGACAGCGCCGTCACGGACTCCGCCGCCGCGGCAACGGCGATCGCGACGGGCGTCAAAGTGGGCAACGGGGTCCTGTCTCGATTGATCCCCGGCTCAGGGGAAAACCTTGAAACGATTCTTGAACGCGAAGGCCGCGACGGGAAACTGACCGGCTTGGCAACGACCACGTATGTCACCCACGCCACGCCCGCGGCCTTCGGCGCCCATCAGGCGACCCGAACCGCCTACGACGGGATCGCGTCCGATTACCTGAATAGCAGTCGGCCGAATATCCTCCTCGGAGGCGGCGCGAACGGCTTGGACGACGCGGAGGCTACCGCCGCGGGTTACACCGTGGTTAAAACGCTCACCGAATTGCAAAACCTTCCGGGCTCCTCATCTCCGCGCGTCGCCGGCTTGTTCGGGACCGGCTTCCTTCCCTATGAGGCAGACGGCGGTCCGCATGCGGCTTCGTACCCGGATCTGGCCGATATGACGACACTGGCTCTGCGCCTGCTTGAGAACGCGGAAAACGGCTTCTTCCTCATGGTTGAAAGCGGACTAATCGATCAGGCGGCACACGCCAATAACGCGGGCCGGATGGTCGGGGAAGTCGCCGTCCTGGACCGTGCCGTTTCGGTGGCTCTTGCTTGGGCGGCGGATAAAACGGACGTCCTCATCATTGTGACGGCGGACCACGAAACAGGCGGCATAGAGAGCGTCTCGGACAACGGCGCCGGACAAGTCCCCGCGATCACCTGGACAACGACCGGCCACAGCGCCCGCGACGTCGACCTATACGCGGCGGGTTACCGCGCGGAACGCTTGACCACGGTAAACGACAACACCCAAATTCGCGCCGCGATTTACGAGTAAGCCTATCCGCGGCGCCCTCCTTAGCGTTACATTCGAGACATGAGTTTCAATCTGGAATCAGCGCTCTACTCCATTCCCGCCGTCATTGCGGGATTGACCATACACGAAGCGGCGCACGCGACGACCGCTTACGCCCTCGGCGACGGCACGGCAAAAGACCAGGGGCGGATAAGCCTCAACCCCCTCAAGCACCTGGACCCCTTTGGGCTTCTTTTCATCATTTTCGCCGGTTTCGGTTGGGCAAAACCGGTCGAGTTCAACAAGCAACTCCTGAAACACCCGCGCCGTGACGAGGCGCTCATCGCGGCAGCCGGGCCAATTTCCAATCTTGTCTTAGGCTTATTCACAACCCTCCTTTTAAAGTTCGTGGCCAACGTACTGCCGCATTCGGCGACCGGAATGTACCCGGTCATCGTCAACCTGCTCCTTTTCACGATCTTCATCAATTTCGGCCTTTTCATTTTCAACATGATCCCAATCCCTCCGCTGGACGGATCGCATGTGCTGCTTAGTTGGTTGAACGTAGCCCCTGAAACCGAGGCTCGCCTGTATCGGTTCGGCATGCCGCTGCTGTTCGGCATCCTGATTCTTGAGAACATCACGCGCATCGACATCCTGCCCATCGGGAAGCTGGTGCGCTTTATGGCTAAAACTGTTTTTCTAGCGTTGGGTATGTAAGGAGGAATGTATGAAAGAAGTTCTGCTGGCTTTTGCTGAATACAACCGGGATGCGAACAAGAAACTGATCGGGATCATGCGCGATGTTGACGAGGCGATCTTGCGGGAAGACCAAGGCTCCTATTACAAGAGCATCCTCGGAACGCTGGAACATATCGCCGGGGGAGAATTGGGATTTCTCAGGCGCTTTGCCGGTTTCACCGTCTGCAAATGCCTCGCCTCCCACCGTTTCATCACCGGCGATATCGATGCGCTGAAGAACGCGATGAAGGACAAACCAGAAACGATTTACGCGACCTTGGAAGAGGCAGACGCGCTCCTGGTGGCGTTCGCCAATGAAGTAAGCGCCGACGAATTGACAAAACGTGTTTCCTATCTGAACTACAAAGGCGAAAAGCTGGAACGCGACTATTGGAATTTGGTGGTGCATATCATCAACCACTCCACGCATCACCGCGGGGAAATTTCCGTCCTGCTGGACCGGAAAAAAATCGCGAACGATGTAGCGGGCTTTAATTCGTACCGGAGCTGAGATCGCCGGGTAATGGGATCGATACGATCCTATTTTTCCCCTGGTTTTTAGCGCGGTAGAGCGCTTCATCGGCGGCTTTAAGCAGTTCGCCGAGTTCACCGCTGAGGCGATAGGAACAGAGTCCGCCGCTCACCGTGACATCAAAACGGTCGTCACCCGACTCAAAGCTCAGGGCCGCTACGGCGGCCCTGCATTTTTCCGCGCCCAACGCGGCCTCAGCCAACACGGTTTCCGGAAATAGAACCAGGAATTCCTCCCCGCCCCAGCGGGCGCAGGAATCCGACCGGCGAATATTTTCAGTAAACGCCCCGGCGACCTGTTTCAAAACAATGTCTCCGACATCGTGCCCGTACAAATCGTTTACTCTTTTGAAGTCATCGATGTCGAAACTCGCGATCGAGAAAGAAGAACCGTAGCGTTCAGCGCGCGCGAGTTCAATCTCAAGGCGGTCCATCATGTCCCGGCGGTTTGAAATCCCCGTCAGCGAGTCCGTATGCGCCATCAAATCCATACGCATCAGCACATCGCGCAGCTGAGCCTGATAACTGTCGCTGATCGTCAGTACCTTGGAGAATCGATCCTCCAATTTCCGGTACGCGCGCATGAGGTCATCGTATTTTTTGTCGCCCGAGTCTTCAGCGCTCATCGTTTTCCCGTTTCGCGGGGCACGATTTCAAAGGGGAGAGAAATGTCCTCTTTGAACTCTTCGGCCAGGTCAAGCGCCCGGTCGTTCCCGGCTTCGTAAAACCAGGTAACGGAAATCTTACGCCCCTCTTCGGCGCTTTCGGTTAGAGCGTCCAGGATATCCAACATGCACTTCGTGCTGCTGGAATTCATATACGCGATATTCACCTCAACCCTAAGTCCCTCCTTGTGGGGGAGTTCCACGTTGAGCCATTCGAATACGGGAGCGAAAAAAGCGAACGAATTTTCCGGGTATGATTCCCCGACGAATTCAAGCACCGATTTTTCTTCGATGAAGCGCACGCGCGGAGTCGAAGAAGTTGCCGGTATGTCCATCATCGCTGCTCTCCCGCCACGGACACGCTCAGGCTGAAAAACGAATATTCCTCGTCGATAGTCTGAAACGAGTATTCAAGTTTCGTCGACGCTCTGCGGGCGATATCGATAAGACCAAGACCCGCGCTCGGGGAAGCGGGGTCATGCGGTTCGCGGATACGTTCTTTGTAAAATTTACGCAGTCCCGTCTTGTCGAGCGAGTTCACGGTCTCCAAGCGGCTGGTCAGTTCTTCAATATCGGAATGGGCGATCGTATTGCCCGAACACACTTGGTACATGCCTCCCGCGTTTCCGATCACGATGACCGCGGCGTTGCGCGCTTCCGGCGCGAATCGCCGACGCTCAAGATAATTTTTGACGTTCTGGGTCTGTTCGATATATACCGCGAAAACGTCCGTGATGGAACCGCTGGTCAACTTTTCTCCTTCCAAGTAACGCCTGATCGCCGTTCCGATTTCTTCGATGATCCCATGGGTAAAGGAACCGTTGAAGCACATGAGTATGCCCTGCTCCGAAAAACTGCGCTGCAGCGCCGCAAGATTCTGCATCTATGCCGATCCTCCTAAATCGATTCTAAACCCGACGAACGTAAGGTCGTCCTTAGGCGACAAAATCCTCCGGTACGTTTCCAGTTCGGCCTCAAGAGCCTGCCCCTGTTCTCGCATGCTCCGGCCCGAAGCAGCCTGGATTGCCCGCATGAGTCGGGGGCGTCCAAAGCCGAAGCCGCGTTCACCGCCGGGCAAATCCAACACGCCGTCGCTCGCCAGATAGAAAGCGGCTTCACTCGCGCGTTCGCAGCGCCGGCCGGTCCATTTGTAATCAAGCGGAGTGCGCGCGTAACCTAGGCCGGCGCGGTCGCCGCGAAGTTCGACGGCCTCACCGTCGCGGACAACAACGACCGAAAGGCCGCCGCCTGAAAACTCCAGAACATCGTCCGCCTTCCAATAGCGGCAAAGCGCGATATCGAAACCGTTATCCAAGTGGCCGCCCGTCCCGGCGCCCCGAAGCGTTTCCCTGGCGAGCGCATGGAGGTGGGTAAGCAGTTCGGCGGAAGACGCGTCACCGTAGGTTTCCGTGACGCGTTGAAGGGTAGCGTTCGCCATCATCGTCATGAGAGCGCCCGGAACACCGTGTCCGGTACAGTCTACGACGGCAAGACAGAAACCATCCCCCATTTTCCGAAAAAACACGAAATCGCCGCCGACAAGATCGCGCGGCTTGAAAATAATGAAATGATCGGAAACAAGTCCCGTGACATCCGCTTGAGAAGGTAGAATTGAATCCTGGATCAGAGCGGCGTAACGGATGGAATCCATGATGTTGCGGTTAGCGTCGCTCAATTCCCGAGTCCGTTCGGCGACCGCGTTCTCAAGGCCTTCGGTGTACCGGCGAACCGTATCGGTCATGACATTGAAAGAGGCGCTCAGTTCGCCGATTTCATCGCCTTTTTTTACCGGAAGCATAACGTCGTACGCGCCGCCCGCGACCAACCCGGCCGCCTTGTTCAATTCGCCCAATGGCTTGAGAATGACCCTTTCCATAAGAACGATAACGCTCAGGGACACAAGAAGCAGAGAAACAAAAACAGCCGCGGCGATAGACATGAAGTCAGCTGGACCGATGATGCGCGCAACGTCCAAAAATACCAAGTTGAACCATCCCAATTCAGGAAGGGCCCCGACGGCGCACAGCACCGTTTTTCCGCCGACGCGGAGAGAAAAAGCGGAATTGGGCCCGTCGCCTTTTTCGGCCGCCGCCACGCGCTCTTTGAGAATCCGCTTGTCGGCTTCAAGGGAAAGGAGGTCATATACGCTTTTCTTATCCGCGTCATTCGTCGCCTCGGCGTTCAGGGCAATCAAGCTACGGTCCGGGTGAGCGATCAGGGTCCCAGTAGCGTCTATTATGACGGTGGAGACACCCGGATCCTCATGCGCGATCAGCGAATCCAGAAAAGCGGTCAAGTCCATGCCGCAGCCCGCGACTCCCGTCGCCGATCCGTCGGCGCCGCGGACCGTCACGTTTATCCAGACGCGGTTTTCTCTGAGCAAAGCGTTGTGGTCGACATTGAGCGAATAGTCTTTATTCTTCTGCAGAGTCCGGTAAAACCACCGGTCAGCAGGATTTTCTGAGGAAAGGACCGTCGTCATGGTCGCGGTCACCCCCGGCGTTCGGGCGTAGTATCGTCCGGATGATTTTATCGCGATAAAATAAGCGCCGTCACGCAGGAAGCGCCGGTAGCTCTCCAGCTGCGCGTAAGCGGAACCTTCCAGCCGGGCATCGCGTTCATCCAGCATCCACGCGCGGATAACCGGATCGTCGGCAAGTTTCAGGCTCAATGCGAGTTCGCGTTCGACAATGGAGAGGATACGGTTTTTTTCAAGCGAGTTTTGCGATAGGGCGTACCGGGTCGCATACCGATTGCTGATGTCGCGGGACCCGAAATAAAAGGCAAGGAAAACGCCGGTCGTCGCCAGCAGATAGGTAAGAAATATGACGGTAATAAACACGCTGCGGAGAGACCGGCGCCGGGGGACTTGTAGTTTCACTTCCCAACTATAAACATTAAAGAAAGCAGACGCAAGAATAGCCGGGAAACAAACGGCGCGTCCAAAAGCGGATTCGGGATGGACGCGCCGCTACTGACCAATTACGACTTCATGAATATGTTCGGCAGAAGCATGACGATTTCGGGAACATACAGGCACAAGAGAAATACAGCAATCAGAATGATGACCATCGGAATGATGGGCTTGGTTATTTTGCCCATCGGCAGTCCGGTGATAGCGCTGGCAACGTAGATATTGATGGCCACGGGTGGAGTTGCCATACCTATCGCGAGCCCCACCGTCAACACGACCCCGAAATGAATCAGGTTGCCGCCCAAGGCCAGGACCACCGGAATGAAGATCGGCGTTAGGATGATGAGCGCCGAAGCCGTTTCCATGAACATTCCCGCCAGCAGAACGATCAATGCGATCATCAAGTACACGAGAAAGGCGTTGTTACCCGCGATACCAAGAATCGCCGAAGCGATGGACTGCGGAATCTGGTAGAACGCGAGTCCCCAGCCGAACAGCTTCGCCGTCGCGATGATGAACATGATGAGCGCGGAAGTCACGCCGGAGCCGACGACCAGCGCGTAGAACTTCTTGAAATCGAGCGCTTTGTACACGAACACCGCGACCAGCACCGTATACACCACCGCGATCGCGGCAGCTTCCGAGGGCGTAAAAATGCCGGAAAAAATACCGCCGAGGATGATGACCGGAGCCATGAGGCCCCAGATCGCGGATACGAAGCGGTGGAGGATTTCTTTGCCGGAGACGGGCTGGCCCGCGGGGTAATGGCGTTTATACGCGATGATCAGGGCGTAAATGATCAAACCGCCGCCCATCAGGACGCCGGGGATAAAACCGCCCATAAAAAGCTTGGCGACTGATTCCCCCGCGATAACCGCGTAGAGTACCATCGGAACGCTCGGAGGAATGACGACGCCTATCGTACCGGCGGACGCGATGAGCGCGGCGGAAAAATCGACATCGTACTTGCGTTCCTTCAAGTCCGGCAGCAGCGACGAACCGACGGCGGCCGTAGTTGCCGCGCCCGATCCTGAGATCGCCGCGATGAACATGGACGCCATGACCGACACGATGGACAAGCCGCCGCGCGTACGCCCCAGAAGAGATTCCGCGAAGGCGACGATGCGTTCGGAGATGCCGCCGCGCGCCAGAATGTCTCCCGCGAGCACGAAGAACGGAACCGCTACTAACGAAAAGGAGTTGTTGCCCTCAAGCAGGGTTTGCGGAACTAACTGCAACGGGATCCCGCTTGCCAGGAACACGACCAAGGCCGACAAGGCGATGGACAAGCCGATCGGCACGCCGATCAGCATCAATATGAAAAACGATCCGAAGATTACCCAGCCCATCATGACGCGGCCCCTTTCCACGCGTCGATCATACCGTCGAGCAGGTGGATCACGGTTACGAAACCGAAAATCGGGTACATCAAATAGATCCAGGTCATCGATATTTGCATAGCGGGCGTCAACTGACCGGATTCCGACTGCATCAATACCGCGCCGTAATACGCGACGATGCCGAAGAAACCGATACCCAGAAGCGAAACGCAGGTAGCGACTAGCTTTTTAAGCATCGGCGACAGCCGATCGGACAGAAAAGTAATGGACAGGTGGCTGCCGCGTTTGAACGCGATGGCCGCGCCCAAGACTGACACGAAGACGAGCAGGAAGCAGGACAATTCCTCCGACCAGGAAAGGGCCGTAAAGAAAAAGCGGAATACAACCTGGGCTGTGGCGGTCAGCGTCATGAGAATCAAGAATACGAACATCAGCCGTTCGCACCACTTGTTGAGTTCGTCGCTCAAACGATTGAGCGGCGAACGCCGGGAAGAGCCGGCATTCGTCGTTGAGGGCATGGGAGCCTCTTACTTGGTATTGATTATGGAATCGATGAAGGCTTTTCCGAATTTCTCGGAATAGGAGTCGTACACCGGTTTAACGGCCGCGAGGAAGGGTTTGAGATCCGGGGTGGAAACGGTCATGCCCTTGGCCTGAAGATCCTTGAGCCACTGGGCTTCGCTCGCGTTATCGAAGTCGCGCTCGAATACGGCTGCTTCCTGAGCGGCCTTCATAACAGCCTTCTGTTCGGCGGGCTTCAGCTTTTTCCAGGTCATCATGCTCATGAGGATGGGCGCCGGCGCGTAAGCGTGGCGGGTGATCGTCATGAACTTCTGGCTCTCGTTAAGCTTGAAGGAAACGATGACGTTGAGCGGATTTTCCTGGCCGTCGATCGTGCCCTGCTGGAGGCCGGTGAGCGCTTCGGTCCAAGCCATCGGGACCGCGTTGGCGCCGAGAGCCTTGAAGGAATCGACATAGACCGGATTCTGCATAACGCGAATCTTGAGGCCCTTGATATCGTCGGGGCTGTTGACCGCTTTCTTGCTGTTGGTCAGGTTGCGGAAACCGCGTTCGGCGTAAGCAAGGCCTTTCCAGCCCTGCTTCTCCATATCGACGAAAAGGCTCTGACCGATCGGGCCGTCCAGGACTTTGTAGGCGTGCTGGGGATCGCGGAAGAGGAAGGGAAGGTCGATGGCGCCGAAGCGGGGAACGAAATTGATGATCGGGCCGCCGGTGATGATGCCTGCGTCCACGATGCCCATCTTCATGCGCTCAAGGAGCGTCCGCTCGTCGCCGAGGGTGGCGTTCGGGAAAATGGTGACTTTTACCGAGCCGTTTGTGTACTTCTCGGTCAGTTCCTTGAATTTCTCAGCGGCCATATGGAAGGTGTCTTTCTCGTTGACCACGTGGGCAAGCTTGATATCGATGGCGAACGCGGGCGCCGCGATAACGCATAACGTCAAAAACAAAGGCAACAGTTTTTTCATGTTCCTTCCTCCTGAAATAGCTTTCTGATACTACCATGGATATACCACGGATTTTTATACTAACACCCGCCTATAGGAGGGTCAAGCGAAGCGACAACCGCCTTCTATAAAACCGCCAGACGCTTTCTTCCATGCGGACAAACGTACAGGCACATACCGCACACCGCCCATTTGTCCCGTCCCTTGAGTTCGTCGAAATACTTCTGACATTTGAGAAAATCGAAACGTTCTTCCCTCTCTTCACCCGCGCGGTAGTTTTTTCCTTTAATAGCTTGCGCCGGACAAACGCGGACGCATTCGGTACAGTCACCGCATTTTTGCTCGGGAGGCGCATCGATGGAACGCAACGGGGCGTTTGTAAGTACCGAAACAAAACGGACGCGGGGACCGTGTTGATCGGTGACTAAAAGGCAACTTTTACCGATCCACCCGAGCCCCGCGATATGGGCGATCATTTTATGGGAAACCGT
>JBAYHM010000124.1:0-12496 GCA_041666155.1 Treponemataceae bacterium | reverse complement strand
TGGATGGAATCTGCCTTTTTCGGAAATGGATACGCTCGTTGGCGCACTCGTGCGTCCTTGCCGCTCGTACGGGCGGACGTTCTCTTATGAATTGGAATTATTGGCCACGGAATTGGCAAGCAACATTTTCGTCCATGCGTACGGCATCGATTCCGATGTGCCGCCGGATAAGGCGGCGGATGCGCGGTTTGATATTAGAACCGAGCTGCGCTTGGAGCGCGACGGAATCGTGTTGGACCTTTGGGACCAGGGGACCGAATTCACGGTCCCCGAGGGCTTTTCCGGACGATCGCCTTCCCCGGAAAATTTAGCCGAAGGCGGATACGGCTTATCGCTTCTTTCGCGCCTTTCCGAAGAAGCGGTGTACGAGCGAACGGCCGACGGCTCCAACCATTGGCATATAGTTAAGAAATATAAGGAGAAGGAGACATGATGCGAACGGCACGGCTGCGAATCTTCCGAATCGTTTCCGTTCTTACGATCGGGGCGGGATACCAATACATTATCTGGCGATATATGTTCAGTCTCAACTTCGACGCTTTGTGGCTTTCGATTCCCTTCGTAATAGCGGAAACCTACGGAATACTGGACATGACGCTCTTCCTCTTCATGATGTGGCAGCCGAAAGAACGGGTGTCGCCTCCGCCCCCGCGGGAGGCTTCGGTCGATGTATTCATAACGACCTACAATGAGGAAGCCGAGCTGCTGGAACGGACAACCCGGGCGGCATGCTCCATCCGCTGGTCCGATAAACGGGTATTCATACTGGACGATGGAGCCAGGTCCCAAATCCGGGAAATGGCGGAACGACTGGGATGCGGGTATATTACCCGCGGCGCCGATTGGACCGATAAACCTCGCCACGCGAAAGCCGGGAATGTGAACAACGCGCTTGTTCAGACGACCGGCGATTTTATCCTGATACTCGATGCCGACCAAATCCCGGATCCCCGCATCCTGGAACGAACCCTCGGATATTTCGATGATCCGTTGTGCGCTTTTGTCCAAACACCGCAGCATTTCTACAATATCCCGCCGGGAGACCCGTTCGGAACCGACGCTCCGCTTTTCTACGGTCCCATCCTCCAGGGCAAGGACGGTTGGAACGCGGCATTTTTCTGTGGTTCGAATGCCGTACTGCGCCGTGATGCGCTTATGCGTTTAGGCGTGACCGCCTACGTGAAGGAAGTCGAGAATTCTCTTCGGCGCGGCTTGAAGACAATACGAAAGGATATCGGGGAATTGCCGCTGGAGGGCAAGGATCGTAAAGCAATCAAGGCCGCGCTCTTACAAAGAATTAAAACCATTCAGCGGTCTCTTCAACATGGTCAATCGCCGGGAATTGCCAGCGATGAAGTCCTTAAAGCCATTAAAGAAGCCGGCGAAGCGCTCGCGAAATCTGATCTGAGTGATATCAGCTCGACGCTCCAATCGTTGGCGGGCGAAGGTGACTTGGCTGCTCAAATGGCCGGTGTTTCGATACTGGCCAACGGAAATCTGCTGGCCGGTTACCTGTCAAAGATCGGATCGGTGGGTATTACTCCGAAAAAAATCAGCGGGATCGATTTGACGCGCGGAGAAGAAGCGATTCCGGTTCTGGCGCTCGATACGGGCAGCATCACTGAAGATATGGCGACCGCCCTGCGGCTCCATTCCTTGGGTTTCCGAAGCGTCTACCACAACGAGATCCTGGCCCAGGGCTTGGCCCCGGAAGATTTGGGAACCAGTCTGAAACAGCGTTTAAGATGGGCCCAAGGAACGATCCAGGTATTCGTCAAAGAAAACCCATTATTCCTCAAAGGGTTGAGCTTTCCCCAGCGGCTAATGTACTTTGCCACCATATTCTCGTATTTCAGCGGCTTTTTTAATCTGATGCTGATAATCGCCCCGATCATCTGGTTCTTTACCGGCATCGCGCCGGTCGCCGCGTGGAATATGGATTTATTTTTCCATTTGATGCCGTTCCTGCTGCTCAACCGCCTTGCGTTCATGTTGGTTTCCAAGGGCTTCGCGGTTTGGCGCAGTGAGCAGTACAACCTCGCGCTTTTCCCGTTGTGGATCAAGGCCGTTTTTTCCGTGTTGGCGAAGAAGTCTCCGACCTTCGTCGTCACCGCCAAACAGCGGCAAAACGGTACGTATCTGCGCCTTGTATGGCCGCAGATTCTGATGATCGGCGCGACGGTCTGCGGCATCGCGTTCGCGGGATTTTCCTTGATCAACGGAAGAGGCGGTTATTACGCCATAGGCTATTTCATCAATGTGTTCTGGGGCATCTATAACTGCGTGTTATTATTTTCCGTAGTCCGCGCGGCAGTCTACCAACCGCCTTCAGGGTGGTCTGTGCGGGTACCGACGTTCGAATAATCCGCCGGAAGATCGACGAAACCGAATCGCGCAAAGGAGTCAATTATGGAATTGCATACGAGTGTGATCGATGAAAAAACTTGCGTCATCAGCGCTTCCGGACGTCTGAATGCCGTCAGCGCCTCAGAGCTGAAGAATGAGATCAAGACCCAAGTCGCTTCCGGGCATACCGTTCTGGTGATCGATTTGAAAGAGACGCCCTTTATCGACAGTTCCGGCCTATCCGCCTTAGTTTCCGGGCTGAAGCTAACCCGCGAACAGGGGGGAAGTCTCCGCCTCTCCGGTTTGAACGAGCAGACCTCAACCGTTTTCAAGCTGACGCTGCTGGATAGGGTTTTTCAAATTTTCCCCGATGTGGAGCAGGCTCTAGGAAGGTAGATTCCTGGTCATTAGCGGCACATCAAGAATTGTCGGATCAGGCCAATTCAATCTTCTCAGCGATCTGGTCCACGAATATCTTGACGAGATCGGGGTCGAACTGGGTTCCCGCGTGCTTTTTGATTTCTTCTAGCGCCTCAATCCCGGAAAATGGGTTTCGATAGGGACGTTCGCAGGTCATCGCGTCATAGGAATCGGCGATGCTTATTATACGCGCCTTCCAATGGATGTCGTTTCCTTTCAACCCTTTCGGGTATCCTTTTCCGTCCCAACGTTCATGATGTGCATGCACGAATTCGGCAATTTTGTAGAATTCGCTAGAGGTTCCCAGTATGCGGTATCCGGTTTCCGGATGGCGACGGATTTGATCTAATTCACTCTCCGACAGGCTTCCCGGTTTATTCAGTATTACTTCATCCACGGCAATTTTCCCGATATCATGCAGTTCGCCCGCTATCCCGAGCTCTTTGGTTTCATCGTCGCTCAAGTTATATGCCCGAGCAAAGGCTTCGCAGATAACGCTCACTCTTTTTGAGTGAGCGTCCTCACGGGGGCTTTTTATAAGAAGGGTATTCAGGATCGATTTTATAACAGCGCTTCTTTTGCTTGAGTGATTGAATATTTTTTTTTGATACATGGCGTCTTCAGCTCTTTTCATTACCTCTTTCGCGGGCTGATTCTCAGCTGTCTTCGTAGCGCAACCGATCGAAATCGATATGCCGATATTCATGACTGTCCTAGTCTCAATGCTGCGTTTAACGCGGTCGGAAAGCTTATCTGCGTATTCTCTTTCCGTCCGCGGCAGAAGGATTACGAACTCGTCTCCGCCTGTTCTCGAAATTATGTCGTCCGCCCGGCAGGTCGATTTGAACGCCTCCGCCACGCTTTGGATGAGTGTGTCCCCGTACTGGTGACCGAATGCGTCGTTTATAGTTTTCAAACCATTGATATCCGCGAGCATGATCGAGAACGGAAGATTTCTGCCGGTATCCAATCGTTTCAGTTCTTCTTCGAAAAATCTCCGATTATAAAGACCGGTCAACTGATCATGAAAACTCAAGTACTCGATCTCTCTGAGTTTTTCTTTTCTTTCCGTATAATCGCGAAAAACAAGAACGGCGCCTGTGACTGCTCCATTTTGGCAAGTAATTGGCGCGGTCGTGTTTTCGATGGATCTTTGATTTCCGCCTCTAGCGATCAAAATCGTGTGATTGGTCAGCTCCGTACGTTCTTTACGCCGCAATACGTTTCCGATGGGGCTCTCCGATTTTTTCGATGTGCGCTCATCGATCAGCTTGAACACCGTTTCAAACGATTTCCCGCAGGCTTCTTGGGCGGACCATCCGGTAAGGTCTTCTGCGATCGGATTCATAAAATCGATGATCTCATTGTTATCGACCGTCACTACGCCATCGCCGATTGAGGACAAGGTCAGATACAAGCGCGTTTCCGTCGATAGCACATTTTTATATTGACTCTTGATTTTCGAAAATCGGTTTCTAATGATTTGGTGGACCGCGGCGGTAATCAGGAGAAAGACAAGGAAAGATACCGTTTGACAAAAATAATATGCTACGCCGTGATTGTACTTGCCTAAATCCGGCCAAGCGTACACCGCCGTTAGAAAAATAGTCGCGACCATCGTGAACAGCATGGTTTTTCGCGTCCGCAGTATTGACAGGAAAACCAAACAAGCCGATATCGTCCATACGGAGTCTCCGATCTCGCGGTAGAACCGTACAACCAGGTAAACCAAAATTACCGAAAAGAGTATCGTAAACACGTGACCTTTCAATTTTTCATTCTGAGCTTTTCGAGCGTACACTTCAAAAAAAAGGGCGATACTGAATAAGGTTAGGCTATCAATAATATTTCCGGTGGAAATTCGGTTGAGAACTAGACTATTCAGGACGAGATTCGTTATCGATCCGAAAGCCAACACCGGCGATGCGAACATGCATAAAAGCAGATTCTCGAATTTTAAGATCGCCCCCTCATCGTCGGTTTCATTTATCGCCCGGATAATATCCGGAACTTTGTTTGATTGGGGCATGGATACTCCATATATATTTTTTTTGCCGACATTTTCTCGTATGATCACATTTTTGGAGATAGCGTCATCTAAATATCGGATTTCTCCACGATCTCCTGTATGTCATTTTGTTAAGGTTCCGAATTTTACACGAGGCGGCGAAATTGCCTGGGATCGTGACTTTATCGTTAGCGCTAACCCTTTTAAGCCATGGACCACCATCGGAGAGGTGGAGCCATCAAATCAAATAGTCACGGTACCATGCGCGGCTATCGACGCGTAGGCTGCTTCGACTAGCTGGAGGGTTTTGAGGTTGTCGCGTCCCGAAGTCACCGGCTCCGCGCCAGTTTTTAGAGATTCGATCCAACTAGCCTGCAAGCGGAGCACGCTGTCCTGCACCACCTGCCAGGGCGCGCTCGCCCAAGGTAGGAGCGGTGGCTCGGCTGACCATCGGCGCGTTCCATCGCCGTCGAGAATGGAGATTTGGTATCCGGGACCCAGAACGACGGCCCCAACAGTTCCTTCCACGGTGATCAGCACTTGGGGAAAGACGTCGTCCGGGGAGGGGCTGGCATACGAGCATTCGACGACGCTCGTCGCTCCCGAGAGATGTCGAACGAGCATGGTCGCGGTATCTTCTCCCGCGATGCACGGTTTTAGGCTTTGGGCTTCGCAGGTCAAGCGTGCGACCTCTCCAAGCAAAAAACGCGCCACGTCCAGAACATGCACCCCAAGATCCGCGAGAACGAAGCGTTTCTCGGTCGCCAAATAGGGTTGCCCGGCGTAGATATCCCAGCCGGTGCGGAAGGAAATGCGCGCATGCGTTGGGCGTCCTATCCGACCCGAAAGAACAAGCTCTCCGACAGTCGCAATAGGCGCTTGAAATCGGAAATTTTCATGGACCATGAAGGGTAATTTAGCTTGACTCATTGCCGCGACCATCTCATTAGCCGCTGCAAACTCCAAAGCCATCGGTTTCTGAACGATGGCTGGCATGCCCTCGCGGGCCGCAAGCATGACCAACGGATGGTGCATGTCGGGCTGCGTGACGATGTCGACGAAATCAACCAAGCCGGATGCCATCATTTCTTCCGCGTCGGCGAACACCGGAACCGCCAGACCTAGTCGTTCGCAGACGCTGCGCGTTCGGGTCTCATCCTGGTCGCAGATAGCGCCGATCTTGGCGCCATCGATGACCCGCCAGGCCTGAATTTGATTTGGGGCAAAAAAACCGCAGCCGATAACACCGACGCGGAACGTTTTGTGCGTTGCCATCCCGTTGTCTCCTTGGATTGATTCTCGGTACAGTATGATACACCAATATCAATCGATACTATTTTATTAAAATGAAATGTCGTTTTTAAAATTCTCAGTTATACTTTATGTAAGCGGTCAAGGTTCGGTTCTTTTCGAATCAAACGCATTAAATATTTACAACAAATTAAACCTTGAACGGCACCTGTGTATTCTTTCCGATGGGATTATGAATATCCCGAAGGAGCAAAGGAATGCTTTCTTTCCATAAGCCGCCCAAGCCCGTCTTTTCATGTGTTTCCGTCATTGCCGCTTGTTTCCTTTTCACAGCATGTCCGCAGCTCTTCGTCGCCTCTACGCTTTCGGTCCTCCAGGATCTCAAGGCTCCCGGGATCAGCTTCACATCGCCCCTTCCCGAATCGGCCTTTGAATCAACGGTCACCATCGCCGGGGTTATTGTAGATTATGACAAAGACGGCGTGGCGCGCAGCGGCTCTTCCAATATCAAGTCGGCTCGATATCAGGTGCAAAATGAGGCAAGCGCAGCGGGCAACCTGGTACTCGCGGCGGATGGGCATTTCACCTTCACTCTGGCTACCGCATCCTATACCGGCCAAATCACTATTGTCGTAACGGCGACGGACCTGAACGGCAACACCGGAAGCGCTTCCCTCACGCTGGTGCCTGATTCCGTGGGCCCGTTTCTGGTGATCAGTTCCCCGGAGAATTACGGGGAATATGCCACGGTAATCGCCCTGGCCGGTTACGCGGTTAATTCCGCCTCCGATACGTCGATTTCGGAAGTATCCCCGACTGTTTCCTACAAGATGCCGGGGACCAACATTTCCGGCACCCTTCCGCTTGATGCCTCCGGGCACTTTTCCACGACCATCAATGCCGCCACTCTTACGGGGAGCAAGGCAATAGAAATCACCGCGTCGGACTTGAACCGAAACGCCGTCACGGCGGTGGTTACCGTCATCAAACCGGCCGAAGGCGGGGATGTTTCGAGATTCACCGTGACTCCGGGGAACAAGAAAGTAACCATCGCATGGGATCCGGTGCCGTACGCTGAATCCTATATCCTGAAAGAATGGGAATACGGACAAACCAGGACAAACGTGACAAGCCCCTATACATGGGACGGCCTAGATAACGGAAATCTCTATATTTTCCAGCTTATTGCCAATCTGCCCGATAGCGTCGGCCAGGACGCTTCCTCGGCTGAAAAGAGCACTGTGCCCTTGAGCGCCTCGACTCTTGCCCCCTGGGTCAAGGAAACCGGGTACGGTTCGATAACCATCGAATGGCGCGGATTCCAGAATATCTCCAAATACACCGTTGAGCGCAGCACCTCTCCCGCCGGACCCTGGGAAGTCCGCAGAAAACTAACCGCCAACGTTTTCACGGATACCGACGTCGTTCCTTTTACCAGCTATTGTTACCGCATTTCACCTTCGGAATACCAGGATATTCGAAGTTCCTGGATTTCCGCGGTGCCGGGCCGTTTCCGCGGCGGATACTCCGTGAATGCCTACCGGGGTACGTCCTCGAACGCGATAGGCGTGACCGTTCAGAACGGTCGCGCCTTCATCGGGTGCGGTGACGGCGGACTGGCCGTCATCGACGTATCCGATCCCCTGAACCCCGGCACCCCGATCTACCGCGACACCTCCGGGAACGCAAGCGAAGTCGCGGTCTCCGGCAATTATGCCTATGTCGCGGATTCCCCCGGCGGGCTGGCGATCATCGATATATCCAACCCGGCGAATCCCGGCGTTCCAGTCTACTGTACGACCACGGACTACGTGCGGGATGTCGTTGTGGTTGGAAGCTGCGCGTACCTTGCGTGCAGCGCTTCCGGTCTAGCTGTGATCGACATTGCCAATCCGGCCAATCCCGGCGCTCCGGTCTACCGCGATACTTCCGGCTCGGCGAGCGGCATCGCGGTCTCCGGCAATTATGCCTATGTCGCGGATTCCGCCGGCGGGCTGGCGATCATCGACATATCCAACCCGGCGAATCCCGGCGTTCCAGTCTACTATACGACTACGGGCCCCGCGTTGGATGTAGCTGTATCGGGAAACTACGCGTACGTTTCATGCCAGTTGAGCGGACTCGCGGTGATAGATATATCCAATCCGCTTAGTCCGGGAGTCCCGGTATACGGACCCGACCCGAGGAATGTGACCGGCGTGGTAGTGGCCGGAAACTATGCATACCTCCCCGCGAGCAACAATGGAATCGCCGTCATCGATATTTCGGTGCCGACGGCGCCCAGCGCGCCCCAGTACTTTACGGCCACGGGAATAGTATTCAGAGTCGCGGTGGCGGGCGACTTCGCGTATGCGGCGGCCTCCACGAGCGGACTAGCCATCATCGACATCGCAACGCCGGAACACCCGGGGACTCCGGTGTATCGCGGCACATCAACACAGGCGTACGGCGTCACGGTGGGAGCGAATCGCGCGTTCATCGCCGACTCCAATTCCGGTTTGGCCGTCATCGATGTGACTGATCCCGCTATTCCGGGGACGCCCTCGTATAGCGATACGAGTGGAACGTCTAATTCGGTGGCGATCAGCGGCGACTACGCTTACCTCGCGGATTACTTAAACGGTCTCGCCATCATCGACATCTCCAACCCCGCGAATCCCGGAGCGCCTGTATACCGGGCGACTTCGGCCGCGGCTTACGGAGTCGCCTTGGCGGGGGATTACGCGTTGGTCGCCGCTAGAACGAGCGGACTTGCCATTATAGACATCTCCGATCCTCTGAATCCGGGTTTTCCGATCTATGTCGATACAACCGGGGATGCCTACACTGTCGTGGTTTCCGGTAGCCATGCCTTCGTCGGGGATTTTGGATCGGGAGCGGCGATCATCGATATTTCCGATCCGGCCAATCCCGGCCCGCCGGTTTATATGAACACCTCCGTTTTTTCCCGTGGGGTGGCGGTGGCGGGAAACTATGCCTTCGTGGCAAGCGACATAAGCGGACTTGCCATTATCGACATATCAAATCCCAGCAGCCCTGGTATACCATCCTATGTCAATACCCCCCTCTTACATGCATGGACTGTGACGGTATCCGGCGGCTATGCCTACGTCAGCGATTCCACGAGCGGACTGGTGATTATCGATGTGTCCAATCCGCTTTCTCCGGGAGTGCCGGTCTTCAGGTCGACAACAGGCTCGGTTCGACAGGCAACCGTTATGGGCAACTATGTCTACGTCGCCGATTCCGCGAGCGGTCTTGCCGTCATAAAGCTTTGGGAGGGCAACCAATGATGCGCAACCAGTCCGCGGGCCGAGTTTTTTTGATCGGCGCGCTTCTTCTGTCCTGCGTCGCGCTCGTATCCGCGCAGAGAAGCGGAAGCGGAGTTGTTCCGAACCGCAATACCGACGCCGTAGATTTGAACGACTATTACCGGTATCCCTTCTCCTCGGCGGTGCATTATCAGCCGCTATCGGGTCTCGGGAACAAGGCGCTGGCGGATTTCAGCATCAACGAGATTTCAGGGGAATTGCGGCTTCCCATTCCGGCATTGCCGGTGCTGCAGCTCCTGTTGAAAGGAGGACTCATCAGCCTCTCGTATCTCAAGGATATTACGGAGACGAACCAGGATTGGACTCACAGCCATGCGTTCCTCGGGCCCGGGCTGGGGTACATAACCCGCATCTCCCGGGAGATGGAAGTGGGGGCGGACTTTTTTGCGGGTGCTTCCCAGTCTCTTTTCAGCAAGCTTGTCGTGGAGGGGAACACCGTAGAGATGGGACAGCTCAATATCCTGGCAGGCGTATCCGGCAGGCTTGCGTTGAATCCGTCCTACAACACCAGTATTTCAATCAATCCCGCGCTGCGGTACCTGTACGGACTTGGGGAACTTCATACCTATGACGGTTTCAGTTTCGGCGTAGGATTTTCCGTGTGCTACCGCTTCGGCCAGGATCCCGACGCCCCGCTTTCGGTCATCAGGAGCCTCAAGTTCGGCCAGGCAAAAATGCCGCCTGTTTTCGCGGCCATGCAGAGCTACTACCTCAAGCATCCTATCGGATCGATCACCCTCACCAATATTGATAAAAAGCCGATACGCGATGTGAACGTTTCATTTTTCCAAGCCGGCTTCATGGATTCGCCGACTGCCGTCGCCGGCATCGATGAACTTCAGCCCGGAGTCTCCAAAGAGATCGGCATTCTGGCCTCTTACAATCAGTCCGTATTCACGACGGAAGGCGTGACGCCCCTTACCGGGGAGGTGATTGTGACGTACCTTTCCGGCAACAGGCCCGCTGAACAAAGACAAAGCATTTCCTACGATCTGCAGGATAAGACGGCAATATCCTGGGACGATGACCGAAAGGTGGCCGCCTTCGTGACGCCGGCGGATTCGGCCTTGAAAAATTACGCCAGCTTCATCAGGCAGGCGGTCAAGGATGAAATCCTGACGGGATATTGCGATCCCGTGCAGTACGCCATGCAGCTGTTCTATGCCCTCAAGGAGATAGGCATCCTCTACCAGCCGGATCCCGTTATGCCGTTCACCAAGGTTCAGGACAACCCTATGACGATAGATTCCGTGAGTTTGCCCCGTGAAACGCTTAAGCGCATTACCGGCGACTGCGACGATCTTACGGCATTGTACGCCTCGATGCTGGAGGTCGCGGGTATCGAGAGCGCCTTCATAACCGTTCCCGGCCATATCTACGCGGCGCTCAATACTAAGGTGCCGGCACGGAATTTCGCCTCGGTGCACCCTGAGAGGTCCATGACGATAGTCGTTGACGGCGAACTCTGGGTACCCGTTGAGATAACAATGATCGGTACGTCTTCATTCTTGGACGCCTGGAGGAAAGCCGGCGCGGAATACGCGGCGCAGGACGCTTCTCCGGATAAAAGAGGCTTTTACCCGGTCCGGAAAAGCTGGGAGCTATACCGGCCGGTAGGCTTGAAAGAAACCGACCTTGGACTGCAGTACGGAAACAAGGAAGCGATAACCGGCAACTTTACGAAAGAAATAAGCAAACTGATGGAGCTCATAATGTCCGAAGCGGTATCGGCCGCGGAAAAATCAGGGACAAAGCAAGCCTGGAACAAGCTGGGCATAAGCTACGCTCGTTTCGGTTTGTATGAAGAAGCGGCAAACAACTTCGAGAAGGCTTTAGAATTGGATCCTTCATATGTGTTCGCATCCATCAACAAGGGAAATATCTTGTCCGCGCGGAAAGAGTATGCACTCGCTCTCGCCTTTTTCAAGGATCTGGATAAAACCTTGAAACAGAAGCCGGCTGCCGGCCCGATGAATGAATTCGCCGTATGCATCGCGCTCGGGGAAACCTGCTATTCCCTGGAAGACTTCAATGCCGCGGCCGAGTATTTCGCGCGGGCGGAAAAGCTTATTCCCGACCGCGCAAAAGGGTACAGCCACCTGGCCCAGGCCGCTGCCGGGACCGGGGGCAACCGGGAGGCCGAGGTTTCCTCGGGAATGAAATTGCAATATGTCGAGGAATAATCTATGCAGCGGCTTTCGCCGTCTGCTACCCTATTGTCTCTTTAAACTATGATCGCCATCGCCGCGAGCGCGTGGCAAACCGCGCCGCCGAGTACGAAAAGGTGCCAGACGAAGTGGAGCCACTTGAAGCGCTGCAGGGAGAAAGCGATCGTTCCGACGGTGTAGGAGAGACCGCCCGCGAGGAAGAGGGCGAAGGCTCCGGCGGGGATCGTTGCCTGGATCCGGCCTAAAAACGGGGCGACGAGCCATCCCATGACGAGGTAGGAGACCAGGAAGGCTTTGTAGTACCGGAAAGGGAAGATAAGCTTCATGGTGATGCCGACGACGGCGATTCCCCAAGCGGCTCCGAAGAGCGCCCAGGAGGCCGGTCCCCGGAGCGCAGCGAAGCTGAAGGCCGTGTAGCTCCCCGCGATCAAGACGTAGATCGCGGAATAGTCCATCACGGCCATCGCCCGTTTTGCCGCTCCGGCGAGAAGCCCATGGAAGATTGAGGAAACCGCGAAGAGCACAATAAGAGACGCTCCGAATATGGCGTAACCGGCCGTAATGCGCGCGCTCCCCGACCGGACCGAGAAGATGACGAGAAGAACGAGAGCCGCGATCGACAGAAGCGCGCCGACGCCGTGAGAGATCGAATGGGATATTTCTTCGCCCCGGGTGAAACTTCGGGTATCCGTTTTTTCGGTTTCCGATTTTTCCTTCATACATTAAAAAATACCGACGAAAACCTGCGCGGTCAAGAAAACCCCAGGGTTGCTCGCTTTTGCGGGTGGACCCGCGATTCTCTTGGCGGTAGTATGCAGGAAGGAGCAATCATGGCGCGAATACGAGTGGACTTGCCCGAATCATTCCCGTTCAGCACGGAAATCGACGTTACCATCGGTCACGTCAATTATGGGGGCCATTTGGGTAACGACTCCCTTCTGACTATCCTGCAGGAAGCGCGGATCAGGTAC